>NZ_NOIF01000013.1 GCF_002265265.1 Photobacterium sanguinicancri | reverse complement strand
GCATTAATTACACTTGGATTTTGACAGCTCTGGAGGATCGTTCAACCGATCATATTTACGCTAACTGATCGGCATTAGAACCTTGGTTCGGCTTTTTTGATCTTGTGATGTGCTCTGTCCCGAATTGTATTGGCACATTGAGGACGCAGTATGGCAACATCTTTTAGCTATGAAATAGACATAAAAACGGCAACCATAAGGTTACCGTTTTTATTATTTGGCTAGCTGTTATTTCTCAATGCCATCAATCTGTGCATTATCAACAACGTGTGATTCCCCCAGGTCATCTGGTAAAACAAGGTTAAGCAAAATCGCGACGATACCGCATAGGCTGACACCTTGAAGGCTGAATTCGCCGATACCAAAAGCCATGCCACCAATACCAAATACCAGTGTTACCGCTACAATCACAAGGTTACGTGCCTTGTGTAGGTCTACTTGGTTTTTAATCAGAGTATTTAGGCCTACTGTTGCGATTGAACCAAACAGCAAAATCATAATGCCACCCATTACAGGAACTGGAATGGTTTGTAGTACAGCGCCAAGCTTACCAACAAATGCCAATACAAGTGCTGTTACAGCGGCCCATGTCATGATGATAGGGTTAAAAGCTTTGGTTAGCATTACCGCACCGGTGACTTCTGAGTAAGTTGTATTGGGCGGTGCGCCAAACATAGATGCTGCAATTGTTGCGATGCCGTCACCCGCCATCGTACGGTGTAGTCCCGGCTTTTTAAGGTAGTCTTTACCGGTGACATTTGAGATTGCCAACATGTCACCCACGTGCTCAACCGCGGGTGCGATCGCAACTGGAATCATGAATAGCACTGCATTGATGTTGAATTCAGGGTAAGTGAAGTTCGGCATTGCTAACCAACTTGCTTGTACCACAGGCGTAAAGTCGACCACACCAAAAGCAAGGCTGACACAGTAACCCGTAACAACACCCGCCATGATAGGTACGAGTTTAAAGAAGCCTTTGGCAAATACGCTGAATGTGATTGTTGTAAGTAATGAGGCGGCAGAAATCCAAATCGCCGCATCACCGTTAACCAGTTGGATGCCACCGTCCCCACTTTTACCAACAGCCATGTTGACTGCAGCTGGTGCCAGACCTAAGCCTATTACCATGATAACTGGGCCAACAACGACTGGCGGCAGTAATTTATGGATGATTCCGACGCCGCGAACTTTGATCACAACGCCCATGAGTACGTATACAACCCCAGCCATCATTAGGCCACCCATGGTGCTGGCTACGCCCCAAGTTTGGATGCCGTACATAATAGGAGCAATAAAAGCGAAAGATGAAGCGAGGAAGATAGGAACAGAACGTTTGGTGATCACTTGGAAAAGAAGGGTACCTATACCTGCACCAAATAGGGCAACATTGGGGTCGAGGCCAGTTAGTAACGGAACCAGCACTAATGCACCGAATGCGACAAATAACATTTGTGCACCTTGGAGAACCTGCATCATTTTTTTATCCACCTTGTCAAAATTTGGTCTTCTAAAAATAAAATCGCGCAATCCTATCACAGCAGCAAACGATTACCTATGCTTTGAAATAGAGTTTTTTCTATCACTGATATGGATACATCCCTTTTGTACGGAGCATCACTAATTCCTGTAAGCGATGCGATATTTCACTTTGGTTTTGTGGGTACCACAGACTTTTTGCTGAGGAATGGCAGATCTGAAGGCGGAAAAATATAAAAACATGAAGATTGACTAAAATCTGTCACGATATCGGGGCTAAGAGGTTGCTGCTGATAGGCAAATCACCTTATGATCGGAATATATCTAAATGATGAATGAGTTTTCTATGCTGCGTTTTGCTTTTTTTATGTTGGCGTTATTGGCGTTGCCTTTGAATGCTGCCACAGTGAATAACTTATATCAGGCTCAGGTTGTATTACCAGATACTGATAAGCAATCAGAACAAACCGCGCGTCAGCAAGGCCTTGAGCAAGTGCTGGTGAAAGTGTCTGGTCAGAGTCAGGTGGTCGATAACGAGGTTATTCGCAAGGCGTTATCAAGCTCAAGCCAATACATTAGTCAATTCGGTGTTGGATCGCTAAATGGTCAACAAACCTTAGATATGACTTTTGATCGCGTGCAAGTTCATAACTTATTAGCTCAAGCCAATGCAACCGTATGGAGCGATCAGCGTCCTGCCGTTTTAGTTTGGTTAGTAAAAGAGAATAACCGTGAACGCGAAATTGTATGGGATCAGACAAGCAACCCACTGCAAACGGAAATGAATACCGCGGCTAATCAGCGTGGTGTACCAGTATTGATGCCTATTGGTGATTTTGAAGATATTACCGCCGTCACAGTGCCTGATTTATGGGGTGGTTTTGTTGAGCCTGTTGCAAATGCGAGTTTACGTTATAACCCTGAATCAATTTTGATTGTACGAGCACGTGAAGATGGCAGTAATGTCTCGCTTTCTTGGCAGCTTTTCGAGCAGTCGGCCGATCGCTTGGTTGCATCACAAGTTGCGCCTAAAGAAGGTCGTGCGAGTGGTGAGTTAGCAGTTGCAACACGTGAAATGGTTAATCAGATTGCCGATCAGTTGGCTGCAAAATATGCCGTGCAACTGGGGGGAGAAAGCCGAGGTCTATTCACCATTAGTGTGGCGAATATTCAAACGACGGAAGATTTCTTTACACTTGAGCGCATGTTAACAAGTTTAAGCTCAGTTGCTTCGGTAGATGTGCAGCGTTTACATGGCGATAAGGCGATGTTTGGTGTAAACCTGTTAACGACTGAAGATGCGTTTAAGCGCGAACTGTTGTTGGATCGTCGTATGACTCCGCTTTCTGAAGATAGCTATACAGGACAAGCTTTAGTTGAGAGTGATAGCAATATTAATGTTGTTAATCAGGAGCAGAGTATTAGCGATACTGATGTCTCGCGTTCAGAGCAAGACGTAACGACCAATACCGTGATCGTCGGTGATGGTGTGGTATCACCTGAAAAAACGATAGCCCAAGAAGATTCGACATTAACGGAAGGGAGTGTAACCCAACCGCGTTCAGCTGATGTTGTGATGCCATCTGAAGTTGCTGTAGAAAATCAGTTCTATTGGCAGCCTTAACAGTGCCAAGCGGTGACTGAATTCGACGCGTTAGATATAAAAACGGCTGCAGATGATGCAGCCGTTTTTTTTAGCGTTGTTAAATGGCATTCGTTGCCACTTATTTGTCTTGATGTCTTGCGTGCTCTTCTTTTTCGACTTGAGAAAGGCGTGGCAGTTTCGTTCCTAGTTCCCGCCCTCGTTGACGGGCAAATACGATATTGCCGATGAATGCACAAGATGTAATGCCAAGCTCTACTGCTGCTAACCAACGTTCTGCAGGCTCTATCCATAAAATAGTGAGGGCATGCAGGAAGTAGAACATCAAAATGAAATTAGCCCACGCATGAGTGTAGGGCTTTGCCTCGAGTATTCCTTTTAAAGGTAATAGCAGTGGAAATACCCACATAAGCATAATGATGATGTTATTGAGGTGAGGGTGCGGCGAGATAACGCCCTGCCATAACGCGACCCACAGTAATAAGCTTAAGTTACTGGTTAACGCAAAATAGCGTAGATTCTGAGTTAAAGGTTGCATTGCTACCATAAACACCTTCCTTGCGAGTGTTTGTTTTCCATCTTGGTTTTAAGCTCCGTTACCACGTTCTCAAATTGTTTTCGTGTCCGAGAGATTCCTGTAAAGGAAAAAACTTAGTCAGAGAGTTTTTTCGCTGTTTGTGCAAGACGCTTTCCTAGTGCCTGTGCCAGTAACATTTCATCCTGATGTAACCCATTACCATGATTTAGGTGAGAAGCCCCATAAGGTGTACCGCCATGCTCCGTAGTGTGGAGTTGTGGTTCAGAATAAGGAATGCCAACGATGAGCATCCCGTGATGGAGCAATGGCAGCATCATGGATTGTAACGTGGTCTCTTGCCCACCATGCATAGACGATGATGAGGTAAAAAGACTTGCAGGCTTACCAATTAACGCCCCTGATAGCCACTGCGCGCTGGTGGAATCAATAAAGTGCTTGAGTGGCGCAGCCATGTTACCAAACCGAACTGGGCTCCCTAATGCCAAGCCGCAGCAAGTTTGTAAATCGTGGTGATTAACCCAAGGATCGCCATCAACTGGGGGCTGCGTTTGCAGCCCTTGCTCATTAATGTCTGGCACCGTTCTTAATACCGCTTCGCAGCCATCAACTTGTTCGATGCCACGGGCTATCTGACGCGCTAATTGTCGCGTACTGCCATGACGGCTGTAATACAGCACTAATATTGAATGCATTAAAGAATATCCAATACTTGCTCTGGTGGGCGACCGAGTGCGGCTTTATTGCCATTGACAACAATTGGACGCTCGATAAGTTTCGGGTTTTCTGCCATTGCAGTAAAAAGTTGCGCTTCAGTAATAGCGTCATCACCCAATGCTAATTCTTTATAAATAGCTTCTTTGGTGCGCATCATTTGGCGTGCCGAATCAAACCCAAGTTGCTTTAGTAGGGTTTCAAGTTCCGCAATGCTTGGTGTTTGATCTAGGTATTTGATGATGGTTGGTGTAATGCCTTTCTCTTCAAGTAGCGCTAATGTTTCACGGCTCTTTGAACAGCGAGGATTGTGATAGATCGAAATAGACATGGTTTCTCCATTTTTAGTTTTGATCCTCCCTGGTAACGTGTTGAGCGCGTAGGGAGTGATGCTTCATTGTAAGGGAATAAAGCGGTATTGAAAGGCGTGTGTCAGTGGCTTTGCTATCGCGATCACGCGAGATCGGTTATCGCGATAGCTTGTATCAGGTGTTGTGAGGGGCTTGTGCGTATTTACAGTGCTGCAAACTTTTCACGAGATAAGCGAAGTTGGTCGATCCGAGCATCGTAACGCGCTTGGTCGAGTGAATTTATCTCAACTAATTGACTGGCCTGGATATAGTTTTTTATGGCTTTATCCCACAACCCACGCAGTGCGAGCAATTCAGCTCGGGCTGCTAGTTCAGCTGCTCGATTTCCTTTTTCCCCTTGTGCTTGGGCAAGCATGTACCAGCCATTGGTATCTTTCGGGTTATCGTAGGTATAACGCAATAACATCGATAAGCTGTCATCGACTTTCCCTGCTTCTTGGTAGGTATGGGCAAGGTTTAAGCGTAATACTTTTTGCTCTGGACTTTGCTTCAAAGCACTCTGTAAGCGAGCAATCGCGGATTCATATTTTTTCTCGCCAATGTCTAAATCGGTTGCGGAATCAATGAAGAAACGATTGTTTGGTTCAGCGGCCAGTAATGGATCGAGTAAGGCATGGGCTTGTGCATATTTACCCGTATCTATCAGTATTAAGGCTTTACCATAGTTCAGCGCGACTTTTTGTTGGCCTCTGGCCTTTTTCAACTTACGGTCAAACCAATCTAATGCCGCGTCGCTTTCTAACCCAGCAAAACGCGCCACAATACGTGAACGGGCCAGTAGATAACGATCTGATGGCTCTACCCGGCGTGCCGGATATTGACTTGCTCGGTTTCGGGTATCTGAAATACGATCTTCCGGTAAGGGGTGAGTCAGCAGCATCGCAGGAGGCTTGCTTGCATAACGATATTGATCGGCCAGACGACCAAAAAACCGTGGCATTGCTTGTACTTCAAAGCCTGATTTAGCCAAAGTAGCAATACCGATGCGATCCGCTTCTTTTTCGTTACTGCGGGTGTAGTTGATTTGCCCTTGGACTGAAGCGGCTGTTGTTGCGTGCAGTGCAGCCATCCCTGCTTCTGGTGAAGCAATGGCAAGCATGAGAGACCCTATCATTGCGGCCATAGTTGCCGGTGACTTTTTGGCTTGATCTTCCATACTTCGCGCTAAATGGCGTTGGGTGATGTGTGCGATTTCGTGCGCCACAACAGAGGCAAATTCACTTTCTGATTTGGCATATAAAAATAAGCCACTGTGAAGTGCTACATAGCCACCAAAGAAGGCAAAGGCGTTGATTTCACGATTTTGGATCAGGAAAAAGTTGAATGGGGTACGGACATCATTTGCGTTAGCCACTAGGCGGTGGCCTAAATCTTGGACGTAATCGGCCAAAAGAGGATCGCTGATGATAGGTCGACTTGCACGCAGCATTCGCATGTAAGCATCACCATATTCCAGTTCTTTTTCTATTGTAAGGGTTGAAGCCGCAGTGGTACCAATTTCTGGTAAGCTGTTAAAAGTCTCAGCATGAATAGGCAAACTGCTACTCAATAATGCTGTGATCAGTAAATAAGCTGGGGCTTTCTTCAATCGGGACATAGAAATAATACAATCGCCTTTGATCTGAATTGTTGGGTCCTAGCCCGGAAAAACAGGGACTATTAGCAATAAGACAATAGAACACCGTACAGGTTTCTTTTTTGTCGAGCAGATGTCATTTACAATGCGTAAATGGATAATAACTGTCAGCACACTGGAATGGAAACGCAATTGCTTAATTTAATGACTGAGCGCTGCCCTATGGCACTATTATTAGCCAAAAGGGCTGTTAACGCGTTGAGTTTGGGACAAAAGCTGGAGATTCATGTTTCTGATTCAGGCGCGAGACAAGATATTCCCCGATACTTAATCAATCATGGTTATGCTATTGAAATTCAGAATGACTCGGCGCAGTCATTGATTCTTTTTGTCACCAAAATGCAAAAATAGAGACAGTTATGCTCGATATGTTTAATCGCTGGTATAAGCGACGTTTTTCAGACCCAGATGCAGCGAGTCTGGTGGTTATCCTTGTGGGTGGCTTTTTAACGATTTATTTCTTAGGGAATTTGATAGCGCCTTTATTGGTGGCAATTGTGTTGGCGTATTTACTCGAATGGCCAGTTGCACGTTTACATAAATTGGGTTTGCCCCGATCGCTTTCCGTGACTGTTGTCTTATTGATCTTTGTTGGGCTGATGGTGATGGCGGTGTTTGGTTTAGTGCCTACCATTTGGCATCAGATTGGAAACCTGATGTCTGATGTACCGACTATGTTTAATGACTTGCAGAGTTATGTATCGTCATTGCCATCACGCTATCCTGACTTTGTGCAGCCACACCAAGTGGATACGTTCATGAATACCCTACGAGAAAAAGTATTGGGTATGGGTGAAAGCGTAGTGAAAGGCTCGTTAGCCTCGTTGGTGAGCTTAGCAGCACTCGGTGTTTATCTTATTTTGGTTCCGTTACTGGTCTTTTTCTTACTGAAAGATAAGCAAGAAATGTTGTCTATCTTAGGGACTGTGTTACCAAAGAATCGTCGCCTTGCCAGTAAAGTTGGCGCGGAGATGAATCAGCAAATTTCAAATTATATTCGCGGTAAAGTAACCGAGATCCTAATTGTAGGTTCAATCAGTTACCTGACGTTTGTGATTTTAGATCTGCGTTATGGCTTGTTACTGGCTGTCTTAGTCGGTTTCTCTGTGCTGATCCCATATATTGGCGCGGCAGCTGTGACCATTCCTGTGGCGATGGTTGGTTTGTTCCAGTGGGGCATCTCGCCTGATTTTTGGTGGCTACTGGTGGCATACGGTATCATTCAAGCATTAGATGGTAACGTATTAGTACCTATCTTATTCTCGGAAGCTGTCAATCTTCACCCTGTGGCGATTATTATTGCGGTGCTGGTGTTTGGTGGCCTTTGGGGCTTCTGGGGGGTGTTCTTCGCTATTCCATTAGCAACATTGGTGAAAGCGGTATGGAGTGCTTTCTCAGCGACAGAAGATGATGAGTTACAAGAGCAAGCCTAGCGCTTATTCTTATATAGTAAAATGGCGCATTTCGATGCGCCATTTTTTATGATTACTCTGATTATTACTCACCGATTAGCGATAGCAATTGAGTGTCACTTCCAGTACTTTTCGACAAGTCTCAACTTCTTTATCTGTTAAACCTTGAGGGACTTCTGCAAGTAAAGAGTGAATATTATTCCCCGCAGAGTTACACACCATCACCCCTTTTTTTGTGAGGTGGACACACTTTGAATTACCTTTATGTGGGTGAGGACGAGTTGCCACTAAACCGTGGCGTTGAGCCGTTTTAATAATGCTGGTTACCGAACTTTTCGATCGCATTAAGCGCTCTGCAATATCGATTGGACGTAAGCCATCTTCTTCTTCTTTTAGTAGCATCAGCATTAGCGTTTGTTCGGCATTGAGCTCAGGCGATACCTGACCAACGGTACTTTGTGCTTTGTTTTGCACTGCGCGTGACGTGTTCCAGATTAATCCCAGTAGTGTGTCGTTCATTAACATTATCCTTAATATTAAAGTTGGATTTGGTTTTATTTCAAACTAACTGGGGTTATATCTGAGTGAGCAGGCTCTGAGCAAGGTTTGAGTGATGATTTTTATGGATAAAGTGAGGGAAGTCGAATTTTATCGGGTTTTTGTTGTGGCATTATGGCTGGTCGGTGATGATCATGCTTAACAATAAAAATGCCTGCGGTGAGCAGCGCAGGCATTGAGTTGAACGGTTTGACTGCTCTATATTAGGCGTCAGCGTGTTCATTTAAGTAGGCAAGCACAACTTCATGATGATCTTTTGTTTTGAATTTATTGAAAACGTGTTCAATAACGCCTTCTTCATTAATTAAAAAGCTTTGACGATGAAGACCGTCGTATATTTTACCCATGAATTTTTTTTCGCCCCAGACGCCAAATTGGTCGGATACGGCATGATCTTCATCGGACAGTAACGTGAAGTTTAAATTATCTCGTTCAATGAACTTAGGTAGGCGTTTTACCGGGTCAATACTAATACCCAGTACCACAACATTATGTGCATCTAATTCAGCTTTGCTATCACGCAAGCCACATGCTTGAACAGTACAGCCTGGTGTCATGGCTTTGGGGTAAAAATAAGCTAAGACTTTTTTACCTTTAAAATCAGCCAAGCTAACGTTTTCGTTGTCTTGGTTTAGTAGGGTGAAAGCAGGGGCTGAAGTACCTGCGGTCAACGTATTCATGAGGCTTCCTTATTGATTATGGCCAACAAAATTGACAGTGCCTGTCACCAGTAAATCGGTGCAAAGGGCTTCGAATTCTTCTTGTAATGTCATGAGGTTGCAACCCTCGGGAATATTAGTACTGATTTGGATGAATAAACGATCAGTACTGTCAGTCTCGCTGGCATCGTGAGTGTGTGCGCTTAAGGATGCGATATCGACTTTTCGAGAGGCAAGGAAATGGGTAAATTGACCCACTAAGCCCGGCATATCATCGGCTTCGATATGGAAGTCAGCCGTGTATGAAAATAAGCGCGCTTTATGTTTTGAAGTACGCTTCATCACCGTGAGCAGTTCATGCTCTTGCGCTTTTAGCGGTAAGGAGGCTTCAACGCGAGAGATGGCATTGCCATTGCCTGACAATAACATGATGAGCGTAAATTCATGGCCAAACAGAGCAATACGGCTGTCTATGATGTTACAGCCACATTCGGTGACAAGATGAGTAACTTCGTCTGAGATGCCTGGACGATCCGTACCAACTGCAGTAATAACTAAGTAATGTTCCATATTCTCTACATCGTATTGTTATCTTTCCCGCATGGTAGCACAGGTATTCAGTCGGGATAACAGACATCGCTAGCAACTTCTTATCAAGTTATTGTCAAGATAGTACTTTTACCTACGCTCGTGCTTGAGTTTATATTCACTCAATCGTACCATGAAGTTATATATATCAAGGGGAGATGGACATGTTTTCAGGAAGCATGGTTGCGCTAGTCACGCCAATGGATGAAGCGGGCGAAGTGGATTACACTAGCCTTGCAAATTTGGTGGAATATCATATTGCAGCAGGCACAGATGCGATTGTATCTGTTGGTACTACGGGTGAATCAGCAACATTAACGGTTGATGAGCACGTAAAGGTAGTTGTTAAGACTATCGAGCTTGCGAAAGGCCGTATTCCTGTTATTGCAGGAACCGGCGCTAATGCAACGCACGAAGCCATTACATTCAGTAAACTCTTTATTGGTACTGGTGTTGCGGGTTGTTTAAGTGTCACCCCTTATTACAATAAACCAACGCAAGAAGGTTTATATCTGCATTATAAAGCGATTGCTGAGGCAACAGATCTACCACAGATTCTTTATAATGTACCTGGTCGTACGGCTGTTGACCTATTACCTGAGACGGTTGCACGTTTAGCTAAAATCGACAATATCGTCGGTATTAAGGATGCGACCGCAGATTTAGATCGTGTTCAACAGATTAGGGAACTTTGTGGCGAAGACTTTATCCAACTAAGCGGCGACGATGCTACTGGATTAGAGTTTGTTGAACGTGGTGGTCATGGTGTGATTTCTGTCACGGCAAACGTTGCAGCTGCAGATATGGCAAAAATGTTCAAATTGGCACGTGAAGGTCAGTTTGAGGCTGCACGTGAAATCAATGCACGTTTAATGAGCTTACATAAAAATTTATTTGTAGAATCTAATCCAATCCCAGTGAAATGGGCAGCTCACAAACTTGGTTTGATTGAGTTGGGTGATTTACGTTTGCCATTAACCGTATTAAGTGAGTCAGCACAACCCAAAGTGGTTGAAGCATTGCAAGAAAGCGGTGTGCTGCAATAGTTTGCAACGCGTAGGAGCGCAGGAGCATTAATGAATTCTAAACATAGGTTCGTACTAACGACATTAATGGTTGCCAGCTTGGCAGCCTGTTCGGGTAGTGAAGAGCGACGTCGTCAGGCAAATCAAGATTTTACCTATCTTGAAACTAAACCATTAAGCAACTGGGTGTTGCCTGAAGGTACAGAGCCTTATGCTACTAATGATTATGCGATCCCTAACCAAGCATTTTCTGGTGAAATTGGCGCAGGTGTCGATATTCGTTCGCCACAGCAAGTGCTGGCATTGATCCCTGGTGCTCGCGTTGTTAAAAACGTAGATGGTGTCACCTTAGTGCTCGCTAATAGTGAGGAACTCGCGGGTGTTTGGTCATTAACGAAAACCATGCTTACCGAGCAAGGTATCGCATTACGTGAACAAAGTGCCAACCGCTTAGAAACAGAGTGGGTTTCTTGGACCAATGAAGATGACGAAACACAGGTTAGTAGCCGTTATGTGATCGCTAAGTCTGATAAGCCGGGCGAGAATAACTATCAAATCATTCTTATTGATTGGCGTGAAGGTGATAAAGACGAGCCTGTCTCTGTTATTAATAAAGAACGATATAGCATCTTAATGACTAACTTAGTTACGTCGCGTTACGATGCCGAAGTACGTGAAGAAGCACGATTACGTGCACAAGAGCTAGTGAAACAAATTCCAATTACCATGGGGCAAGATCGTAGTGGTCTGCCTGTTATTATTGCGCGTGCGCCCTATAACGTTTTCTGGGAACGTTTACCATCATTGCTTGATGAGCTTGGCTTTACTATTGAAGGTCGTAACCGTTCACAAGGTGTAGTGGAAGTGAAATTCCGCTCGCCAGATGATCAATTCTGGACGGATCTAGGTGTTAAACCGATTGAGCTTGATGATTCTACTTATAAGCTTCAGTTAGGTGATCTTGGTAACCGTACATCATTGAATGTAACTGATTCAGATGGTAAGCCAATTACAGAGCGTGCGTTAGAAAGCATGGCACCCGTATTTGGTAAAGCCATTGAGTCTAGTAACCGTAAAGCTAACGGTTCATAGAATATTTGAAATGAAAAAAAACCGCTTGAGGCTAACACCGAAAGCGGTTTTTTATTGTCGTAATAATTCGTTTAGAATTATTTAACTTCAATACCTTGTGCCTGCATATCGGCATGGTAAGAAGAACGAACAAATGGACCACACGCAGCATGGGTAAAACCAAGCTCTAATGCAATCTCTTTAAGTTCATCAAACTCAGAAGGCGGCACGTAGCGCTCAACCGGTAAGTGGTGACGACTTGGTGCAAGGTATTGACCCAGTGTTAGCATGGTAACACCGTGTGCACGAAGATCTTTCAGTACTTGAACGATCTCTTCTTTTGTTTCACCTAAGCCCATCATCACACCAGACTTAGTCGGTACTTCTGGGTGCATCTCTTTGAATTTCTTCAATAGATCCAGTGACCACTGGTAGTTAGCACCTGGGCGAGCCTTACGGTACAAGCGTGGTGCAGTTTCCAAGTTGTGGTTGAAAACGTTTGGCGGGTTGTCACGTAGAATTTCAAGTGCACGATCCATTCGACCACGGAAATCAGGCACCAGAGTTTCAATATGAATGCTTGGGTTTTTTGCGCGAATTTCACGAGTACAATCGGCGAAGTGTTGAGCACCGCCATCACGTAAGTCATCACGGTCAACCGATGTTACCACCACGTATTTTAGCTTCATATCAGCAATAGTCTGAGCTAGGTGTGCTGGTTCTTCGGCATTTGGTGGTAATGGACGGCCATGGGCAACATCACAGAATGGGCAACGACGAGTACAAATCGCCCCTAAGATCATGAAAGTTGCAGTACCGTGGTTGAAGCACTCAGCTAGGTTAGGGCAAGACGCTTCCTCACAAACAGAGTGAAGCTTGTTCTTACGCATTGCTGACTTGATCTCTTGGATGCGCTTGCTATCTGACGGAAGCTTGATTCTCATCCATTCAGGTTTACGTAGCACTTCCTGTGGCGCTTCTTCTTCTGCCACATTACGTACAGGAATGAGGGCCATCTTATCGGCATCGCGGTATTTGACGCCTTGTTCGATTTTTATAGGTTTGCTCATAATTAATTGCTTTCCGTTATCCACTCAACGCTCTGGTAATCGAGCAGTTTTACAAGCTCTTCGACAAGTACAGGCTGAACTTCCGTCAGTTCTGATGGGCCATTAAGTGACGCAAGTTGCGTCATTTCCATACCTGCATAACCACAAGGATTAATACGCAAGAACGGCGCCAAATCCATATTTATATTGAGTGCCAGACCGTGAAAAGAGCAACCGCGACGGATACGTAAACCGAGTGAGCATATTTTTTGGTTATTTACATATACTCCCGGCGCATCTGGGCGGGCGTTAGACGTTACCCCGAAATGGGATAGCGTTTGAATGACTGTATTTTCAATGTGTGTGACTAAATCACGAACACCCATTTTATTTCGACGCAAGTCGATCAGGATATACGCAATTAGCTGACCTGGACCATGGTAAGTCACTTGGCCGCCACGATCACTTTGAACCACAGGAATATCACCAGTATTTAGCAGGTGCTCTGCTTTACCAGCTTGACCTTGGGTAAAAACAGGGTTGTGTTCGACTAACCAAATTTCATCGGTTGTTTCTGGTGTACGCTCATCGGTGAACTTGTGCATGGCTTGCCATGTTGGTTCGTAGTCGCAGCGTCCAAGGTGTCGAATTTTGAGATGTTTCTGCACTGTATCACCCAATTAATATCGGCAAAGCCGAGCTATTCTTGGTTGGCATTATAAAGCTTGGCGGTTGAAATTTCAGCCGCCAATTTGTAGGGGTATTTGGTGTCGCTAACTACAGAACAAGACGAACGATTTCGATATCGCCTAATTCTTTGTAAAGAATCTCAACTTGCTCGATAGACGTTGCTGTAATAGTGACAGAAACAGCGCTGTAAGTACCTTTACCGCTAGGCTTAACGGTTGGTGTGTAGTCGCCTGGTGCGTGACGTTGAATCACTTCAACTACAAGATCCGGTAGTTCAGGCTTGTTGAAACCCATTACCTTGTATGAAAACTTACAAGGGAACTCAAGCAGATCTTTTAGTTTAGGCTGTTCTTGTTGTTGCATTCTGTACTCCAGGATTCCGCAAGGGATAACTCAATTTCAGGCGAGCTATTATACCGATCTTACTACCGACTACCAGTTTCTCGATACTAGGCGGCAGATAGCAAAAGAGGCAACTTAAGCTGCCTCTTTTTAATTGTTTGTTTTCAGGTAGAAAACTTAGCTTAACCAGCCTTTGAATAGCAACATGATGTAATCAATCAGGCGGCTGAATAGGCTGCCTTCGTTAACATCATTTAGGGCGATAAGTGGATATTCAGCAATATCATCCTCGCCAACACGGTAGTAAAGCGTACCGACTTTTTCGCCTTTCATGATAGGGGCTTTAAGTTCTTTCTCAAGAACAAAGCTTGCTTTCAGATCTTTAGTCTGGCCACGAGGTAGCGTTACAAATGTATCTTGGTCAACACCTAAAGAGACTTCGCTACGATCACCCATCCACACTTTTTCGGTTACGAAAGTTTCATTCGCTTTATGTGGTGAAACGGTTTCAAAGAAACGGAAGCCGTAGTTAAGCAGTTTTTTACTCTCTGCTTTACGGGCATTCGCACTTTTAGTGCCCATCACTACCGAAATTAGGCGCATTTTACCTTCAGTTGCGGTACTAACTAGGCTGTAACCTGCGTTGTTGGTATGGCCTGTTTTCATACCATCTACGTTGAGGCTTTTATCCCACAATAAACCGTTACGGTTGTACTGCGTGATGCCATTGTAGGTGAATGATTTTTCTTTGTAGATTGCAAACTCATCAGGTACATCACGGATAAGCGCTTGACCAAGCAATGCCATATCGTAAGGTGTGGTGTACAGGTTGTCGTTGTCTAGGCCGTGAACATTACCAAAATGGGTTTTATCCATTCCGATGGTTTTAGCCCAAGCGTTCATTAGATCAACGAAAGAGTCTTCAGAGCCCGCAACGTGTTCAGCCATCGCAACACAGGCATCGTTGCCAGATTGGATGATGATGCCGCGGTTAAGATCTGCGACTTTTACTTCGCTACCTACTTCAATGAACATCTTTGATGAACCAGGGAAGTTTTTTGCCCAAGCATTTTTACTGATGACAACGGTGTCATCCATCGAGATGTTTCCGCGTTTAACTTCCTGACCAATAACATAACTGGTCATCATCTTGGTTAGACTTGCTGGCGGAATTTGAACAAATTCTTTGTTGCCCGCAAGTACTTTGCCTGAATGGTAATCCATCAGGACATAGCCTTTTGCAGCAATTTGTGGGGCTTCAGGAACAACGGCTGGAGCCGCTACGGCAGATACCGATGCCAGCATCAAAGCAGAGGCAGCGATCGATCGAAAAGTTGCAGCAGATTTCTTCATGATTGATGTAACTTTATTGGGCGATGTCAAAAACTGAACACACTATATCAGATTGAAAGTAATCAACCACCTTTGACATCGCTCCTTATGGTGGGATTAGCGAAAAACTGACAGAGACAAAGTCACGGCCTTTTAATTGGCCGTATTATTGACCAACTGGGCACGAAATAAATTCCGTTAAGGGAATGAAAATTCCCAGCTGGTATTGTTTGATTGCAAAACGTTACTTTTGTTCCAAAGAACGTTGCGATGTAATGATAAAGGCTTTTGGATATTGCTGTGATTTCGCTTTGTCACGTTGTGAAATTGCTTCATCACGATCGATATAAGGCCCGAGGCGAATACGGTAAATATCCGTTTTTTCTACTTTCATTAAATCGACTTTTGTTTCAAATTGCATTTTTAATTGTTCTGCAATTTGTTGTGCTTTTCCTTGATTACTCACCGCAGCAAGTTGAACAAAATACTGATTAGGGTTGGCGCTCTGCCACTCTTCGCTTGACGCTGGTTTTTTAATCGTGATTAATTCAATTTTAACTGGCGCAGTGCCATGTTTGATCACGTCAAGCTTAGAGGCCGCTGCCATACTAAGATCGATTATTCGGCCATCATGGAACGGTCCACGATCGTTTACACGGACAATCGCTGTTTTACCATTATTGGTATTGGTGACTTTTACATAGCTCGGTAGCGGCAATGTTTTGTGTGCTGCTGTCATTGAATACATGTCATATACCTCACCATTTGAGGTTTTATGACCATGGAATTTTTTACCATACCAAGAGGCATTACCTTCTTGGGTAAAGCCTTTTTGGTCTTTTACAATTTCGTAGCGTTGACCACGTAAAGTGTAATCTTTGTTACCCGCAAGACTTTTGGGTTCATAGCGGGGTTGTGCATCCTCAATATGATCCAGGGTTGGCGATTGTTCTGGTGCCACATCATCAGCAATATCGTAGCGCTCATCGCTAGGGGTAGAACTACAGCCTGCCAGAATTAAGACAATAAGTAAGGAGATAACACGCATTTAGGTCGCCTTTGACAACATTTTTCTATGGGTATGAATAGACATCAGAATGCCAAAGCCTGCCATCAAGGTCACCATTGAGGTACCCCCGTAGCTGATTAAAGGAAGTGGGACACCAACAACAGGTAAAATACCACTTACCATTCCGATATTAACGAAAACATAAACGAAGAAGCTCAGTACGATACTGCCTGCCATCATGCGGCCAAACGCCGTTTGTGCTCGACTTGCCAACAATAAGCCACGAGCAATAATGTAGAGATAAAGTGATAACAAGCAGGCGACACCAATTAAGCCCCATTCTTCGGCAATCACCGCAAAAATGAAATCGGTATGGCGTTCAGGTAAAAATTCGAGTTGTGATTGAGTTCCTTGCAGCCAACCTTTACCCGCTAAACCGCCAGAGCCAATGGCGATTTTGGATTGAATTATATGGTAACCCGCCCCTAATGGGTCTGACTCTGGATTAAACAGTGTCAATACCCGTGTCCGTTGGTAATCGCGCATTAGGAAGAACCATAAAACAGGAACAAATGCGCCAAGCAATACACCGGCAGAGAAGATAATACGCCAGCTGATCCCAGATAAGAACAACACAAAAATACCTGATGCAGCGATCAAAATTGAAGTGCCTAAGTCAGGCTGCTTAGCGATTAAAATCGTTGGTACAAAGATCATCACCAAGGCGACGACAATATTACGAAAGCTAGGGGGGAGTGGTTTGTTACCAATAAAGCGGGCCACCATCAGGGGGACGGCAAGTTTGATAAGCTCTGAGGGTTGAAAGCGAACAAAACCAAGGTTTAGCCAGCGTTGAGCACCTTTAGAGGCTTCACCAAAGAACAAAACCCCGAGTAATAACAATAGACCTATGCCAAATAGATACGGTGCCCAGGTCTCATAGTGACGCGGTGCTATCTGGGCTAATGCAAACATCACGCAAAGTGATAGACCCATACGTACAGCTTGGCGCTCCATCATTTCAATGTGTTGACCACTGGCGCTATACATTACAAGTAGGCCAAAGCACATCAAGGCTAAAATCCCCATTAACAATGGGAAGTCGATATGTAAGCGGTCACTTAGGGTTCGTTTATTGCCTGTGGTGGCCATAATGCTCATTGTGTTACCTCAGTGCTCGATACTGTTTTGTCTAACGGTGCCTTTGGCTTTAGTAGAATGTGATCGAAAATATGACGAGCCACCGGGCCGCCGTTTGATGAACCACCGCCCGCATTCTCTAGCACCATAGATACAACGACTTCGGGTTTGTCATACGGTGCGAATGCTGTGAATAGCGCATGATCACGTAAATGCTCGGCAAGTTCCTCTGCATTGTATTTTTCATCTTCTGCGAGGCCAAACACTTGCGCAGAGCCTGATTTACCCCCCGCTTTGTATTGGGCGCCATAAAAGGCACGGCGTGCGGTACCTCGGACACCAAATAGCACGCGTTTCATGCCGTCTTTCGCAATTTCCCAGTCTTCGTCATCCACGCCTGTAATGGGCGGATACTCGTCAAAGATGGCTGGTTTTTCAACGTCATTATCGACAATGTCTTTTAAAAGGTGCGGCGCACGGACAATGCCTTTATTGACTAAAACAGTGGTGGCCTTGGCTATTTGCAATGGCGTTGCTGTCCAATAGCCTTGTCCGATACCAACAGGGATCGTATCGCCTTGATACCAAGGCTGACGGAAACGAGCTTGCTTCCATTCTCGGGTTGGCATATTGGCTTTACTTTCTTCATGAATATCAATGCCAGTGTATTCACCGTAACCAAATTTGGTCATCCAAGCGGATAAGCGATCGATACCGAGATCGTAAGCAACTTGATAGAAGTAAGTATCTACAGATTCTTCTATTGCTTTGTGAATGTTCACCTTGCCGTGGCCCCAACGTTTCCAGTCACGGAATGGGCGGCTATTGGAATTTGGAATTTTCCAGTAACCCGGATCATTTCGTACGGTGCGTGGCGTCACGACACCTTCCGTTAAGGCTGCGACAGCAATCATAGGCTTTACCGTTGACGCTGGTGGGTATATGCCTAGCGTGACACGGTTAACCAATGGGCGGTTAATGTCATTCAATAGTGCTCGATATTTAGGCCCTGAAATACCATGTACAAACAAATTCGGGTCGTAACTTGGGCTTGATACCATTGCAATAACGGCAGAATCGCGTGGATCCATGACGACAATAGAGCCTCGTTTGTATTTTACGATTTCTTCGCCAGTTTCTGGGTCTTTACTGCGTACCGTGAGCTGCTCTTTGACAAACAGTTGCAGGTCAATATCCAAGTTAAGCTTGATATCTTTGCCTGGGATCGGTGGTACGTACTTGAGTGTACGAATAATGCGGCCACGACTGTTCACTTCGACTTCTTGGTAGCCAGATGTGCCGTGTAATAAATCTTCGTAGTAGCGTTCAATACCAAGCTTGCCCATGTCTCGCGTGGCTTTGTAGTTACTGATTTTTTCATCGCGCTCTAGGCGCTCAAGATCACGGTCGTTAATTTTAGCGACATAACCCAAGACATGGGTGAGTGCATCACCATATGGGTAATAACGTTTGAGGTAGGCTTTGACTTCAACCCCAGGAAAACGGTGTTGATTGACCGTGAATAGGGCAACTTGCTCTTCGGTAAGCTGGCCTTTAATCGGGATAGATTTAAAGCGACGGGTATGACGACGTTCTTTTTCAAAACGGGTGATATCTTCGTCGGTAATGCCCATTAATACTTTGAGGCGGGTGAAGGTGGCCTCAATATCAGGCACTTTTTCTTTGGTGATCTCGAGAGCATAAACAGGACGGTTTTCTGCCAGAAGAATGCCATTGCGATCATAGATCATGCCGCGGTTAGGCGCGACAGGTACAACCTTAATACGGTTGTCATTAGATCGTGTCTGATAGTCGTCATGTTCACTAACTTGAATATGGTACAAGTTAGTGAGCAACACGCCTACCAGCACGATAATGCCTATAAATGAGACAAGAGCACGGCGGAAAAAGAGCGCCGACTCAGCCCGATGGTCGCGGATCTGGGTACGCTTTCGTCTCATTGACACTTATTCCCTGTGGTAAGGATGGTTTGCGGTGATGCTCCACGCGCGATATAAACTTTCAGCCATCACCACACGTACCATCGGGTGTGGCAGTGTAAGTGGTGAAAGAGACCAACTTTGTTCGGCCGCTGCTTTACAAGCAGGTGATAACCCTTCAGGGCCGCCAATCAAAATCGAAACATCGCGCGCATCTAGCTTCCAGCTTTCTAGCTGTTGAGCCAGTTGCTCGGTATCCCAGCGTTTACCAGGAATGTCCAAGGTGACAATACGGTTACCTTTCGGTACAGAGGCAAGCATGGCTTCGCCTTCTTTTTGCAAGATACGAGCAATATCTGCATTTTTTCCGCGTTTACCTGCTGGAATTTCAATAAGTTCCAGAGGCATGTCTTTAGGGAAACGACGGCTATATTCTTTATAACCTTCTTCAACCCACTTGGGCATTTTAGTGCCAACGGCAATCAATTGAAGCTTCATGACTGATTAGCTCCAAAGCTTCTCCAGTTGGTACAGGCTACGTGAATCTTCCTGCATGATGTGTAACATTACGTTACCCATATCAACGATAACCCATTGGCCATCATCTTCACCGCTGATACCAAATGGAGGGAAATCAATCAGTTTTGATTCTTTGTTTACGTGATCTGCAATTGAAGATACGTGACGGTTTGATGTACCTGTACATAGAACCATGAAGTCAGTTAGGCTTGACTTACCACGTACGTCAATCGTTACGATGTCTTGGGCTTTAATATCGTCAACTTTATCAACAATAAAATCGTGTAGTTCTTGAACCTGCAAAGGAATCCCCTCGTTTGGTGATAATAAATAAAAAGTTTGCGACAAATCGATCTAAGTCACAATTTAGCGGCGCAGTATAACACGCACTGCCTGATCCGACACAAGCACTAAAAAGGTGTAGGTTCGGTATGGGTGCTTATCCCGCACATCTCAGCGCAGAGCGCACTCAGTGCTGGCCAAGGTTTAGTATCAAAATCCGTTTTCACTTGGATCTCAAGTTGGGTCAATAAACGTAGCAAGCTGACGACTCTGGCATAAGGTAACCGATGCAGGGCGCCGATATAAATTTCACGACGGTTTTGCCATACGCGAAACTGCTCGAAAATAATGTTAAGCGGCGTGCCTTTCTTACCCATCTCTTGCATCTTGTACAGCTGTGTTAATTCGCGCTGCAATGTCCGTAAAATAATAGTCGCTTCAATCCCTTCCCCTTCAAGTTGACGCAATACGCGCTGGCTGCGCTTTGCTTGGCCAGCTAAAACCGCATCAACGAGCTGAAATGGCGTGTAGTGATTATGGCGGCTTAAGGCTTCTTCTAAACGAACAATAGTAAGTTCGCCATCAGGGTAGAGTAAAGTCAGTTTCTGTAGGCTTTGCGCTAATGCCAGCATGTTGCCTTCATGCCATTGAGCCAACATCTGAATCGACTCGTGATCAGCTTTAAGGTTTAATTGTTGGCACCGAGCTTGGATAAAGCGAGGTAAGTGGCGAGGGTCTGGCGTATTACAAGGAAGATACAGTCCCTGACTATCGAGTGCTTTAAACCACTTGGTTGATTCTTGCTTTTTATTTATGCGGGGTCCTGTGATTAATAACAGAATATCGCTGTGTAAGCTGTCACAGATTTCCAGCAATGATTTGGCTTGATTCACGTTTAAGCCAGATTCTGGGATCTCAAGCTCGATGATTTGACGTGCAGCAAAAAGACTCATTGCGTTACAGCAATCGAGCACTAGGTTCCAATCAAGCTGATGATCTATGGTGAAGCTATGACGCTCATCAAAACCTTGTTGCTGCGCGATTTGTTTAATCTGATCGCCACATTCCTGCTTCAGTAGCGGTTCATTGCCAAATAACAGGTAGGATTGACACAGCCCTTTTTTGAGCTGCTGTGTCAGTTGTTCTGGGTAAACTCTCATGGTTGGCTAGTGCCTACCTCGCCTTCTGCGGGTTCCACTGTACTCACTTCCTCTGTGTTGACAGTGTTGGTGCTGTTATACGTGTTTGAAGCGGGCATATCTTCCGCTTTGGTATCTTCCATCTCGGCTAGTTTAGCTTCGAGCTCTTGTTCGTCGAGTGTTTCCATCGTTGCTGTCAAACGAGCCATCTGACGTAATATTTGACGCGATGCTTGTTCACGCATTTCGTCTTTGATCATATCTCGTTCAACCGATTTTGCTAGTGCAGTTAAAGGGTTATCAAGGAAAGTACGGGTTACCTTCGTTGAGAATGTTTTACTGGCTTTATTAGGAATCGTAATACTGTAGCGTACTGAATAATTGAGTTCGTACTCAGCGGCACGGCTGTTTTGATATAGCGATAGTGTGCGTTCGCCGTCACTTTCACCGATTAAGTGAAGGTTAGAGACTGTCGCAGATGGTGGCACGGCTTCAATACCATGCAACTTGAATTGTGATTTTACCAAGCGGGTGAGTTGCCCGTATTGGTCAAAGCTAGTCAGTGATAGTTTGGCGATTTCATCAGGTAGCATGTAAGTACCACGCAAATGGAAACCACACGCAGACACAGTAAGAGAAAGTAGGGCGACCGTAAGTAGTCTAAGGGTGCTTTTTAGAGAAAAGAAAGCCTTCACCAAATTAGCTCCTAAGTAGAGTGAAAACTTATCGACTATAGCGGGAAATCAATCTGATTTGTACCTTGATATGACAGGTAGTTGCTATAGCGATGCTAGATAAAAATATCCC
Organism: Photobacterium sanguinicancri; assembly: GCF_002265265.1. Lineage (GTDB taxonomy): Bacteria > Pseudomonadota > Gammaproteobacteria > Enterobacterales > Vibrionaceae > Photobacterium > Photobacterium sanguinicancri. The sequence continues at coordinate 27,199 of NZ_NOIF01000013.1, read as the reverse complement.
CGCCTGAGCGGGGATAGTCTGTCATCAGGTTGTGAACTTAGTTCGCAACGATGTTCAGTAGCTTACCAGGTACGTAAATAACTTTACGTATGGTTAGGCCATCAAGGAATTTCACTGCGTTTTCATCGTTAAGACCAAGCTCTTTTACTTGCTCTTCAGTTGCATCAGCGGCAACTGTCAGTTTCGCACGTAATTTACCGTTGATCATAACCACGATGGTTTTCTCATCTTCAACGAGTGCAGCTTCGTCGAAAGTAGGCCATGTTGCAGAGTCAACGTTTGATTCACCTAGCGCTTCCCACATCTCGTAAGAAATGTGTGGTGTCATAGGGTAAAGCATACGTACGACGGCTTTAAGTGCTTCATCTAGAATTGCACGATCTTGCACAGATTCTTGAGGCGCTTTCGCTAGCTTGTTCATCAATTCCATGATTGCAGCAATCGCGGTATTGAATGTCTGACGACGGCCAATATCATCGCTTACTTTTGCAATGGTCTTATGAACATCACGACGAAGTACTTTCTGAGCAGAAGATAGTGCGCTAACGTCAACAGTTTCAGCTGCGCCTTTTGATGCGTGCTCGTTAACCAGTTTCCAAACACGTTTCAGGAAGCGGTTAGCACCTTCAACACCAGACTCTTGCCACTCAAGTGTCATGTCTGCAGGTGATGCAAACATCATGAATAGACGCACGGTATCTGCACCGTATTTGTCTACCATCTCTTGTGGGTCGATACCGTTGTTTTTCGACTTAGACATTTTGATCATGCCTGAGTGCGTTACATCGCGGCCTTGGTTATCGACTGCTTTCTCGATGCGACCTTTGCTGTCACGTTCGATTTCAACATCAGTCGGTGCGATCCACTCTTTGGTGCCTTTATCGTTAGTGTGGTAGAAAGCATCTGCTAGTACCATACCTTGACAAAGAAGCTGCTTGAACGGCTCGTCAGATGTTACGTAACCTGCGTCACGTAGCAATTTGTGGAAGAAGCGCGAGTACAGTAGGTGCATACAAGCGTGCTCGATACCACCAACGTACTGATCGACTGGTAGCCAGTAGTTCGCTTTTTCTGGATCTAGAATGTCATCAGCTTGTGGAGAACAGTAACGTGCGTAGTACCAAGATGATTCCATGAAAGTATCAAAGGTATCGGTTTCACGTAATGCTGGTTCGCCGTTAAAGGTGGTTTTTGCCCACTCTTTATCCGCTTTAATTGGACTAGTTACGCCGTCCATTACCACGTCTTCCGGTAGGATAACTGGCAGTTGATCCGCTGGAACTGGGTGAACTTGGCCGTCTTCTGTCGTTACCATTGGGATTGGTGCGCCCCAGTAACGTTGACGAGAAACACCCCAGTCACGTAGACGGAAGTTAACTGTCTTCTTACCTTTACCTTCCGCTTCAAGCTTCGCTGCAATTGCATCGAATGCTGCTTGGAATGTTAGGCCGTCAAATTCGCCAGAATCAAACAGTACACCTTTTTCAGTGTAAGCCGCTTCAGATACGTCCATATCAGAACCGTCTTCTGGTTTGATTACTGGAATGATATCGATGCCGTATTTAGTGGCGAATTCGTAGTCACGTTGATCGTGAGCAGGAACCGCCATTACCGCACCTGTGCCGTAATCCATTAGAACGAAGTTAGCGACGTAAACAGGGACAACGCGACCGTTAAGCGGGTGGATAGCCGTTAGGCCAGTATCCATCCCTTTCTTTTCCATTGTTGCTAGTTCAGCTTCAGCAACTTTGGTGTTACGACATTCATCAACGAATGCAGCAAGCGTAGGGTTGTTCTGAGACGCTTTCTCTGCAAGTGGGTGACCTGCAGCAATACCAACGTAAGAAACGCCCATAAGGGTGTCTGGACGCGTTGTGTATACTTCTAGTGGTGCTTCTTCGCCGTTAACAGCGAAAGATAGCTCAACACCTTCAGAGCGGCCAATCCAGTTGCGCTGCATGGTTTTCACCATGTCAGGCCAACCGTCAAGGTTGTCTAGATCGTCAAGTAGCTCTTGTGCGTATTCAGTGATCTTAATGAACCACTGTGGAATTTTTTTCTGCTCTACAGGCGTATCACAACGCCAACAGCAACCATCTTCTACTTGCTCGTTAGCCAGTACAGTTTGGTCATTCGGACACCAGTTTACAGAAGAGGTCTTCTTGTAAACCAAGCCTTTATTGTAAAGCTTAGTGAAAAACTCTTGTTCCCAACGGTAGTACTCAGGCGTACAAGTTGCGAACTCACGGCTCCAGTCGTAACCCAAGCCTAGCGATTTAAGCTGGTTCTTCATGTACTCAATGTTTTCATAAGTCCATGGTGCTGGTGCTGTGTTGTTCTTAACCGCTGCGTTTTCTGCTGGTAGGCCGAATGCATCCCAACCGATTGGTTGCATGACGTTTTTGCCTTGCAGACGCTGGTAACGAGAAACAACATCACCGATGGTGTAGTTACGAACGTGACCCATGTGCAGTCGACCGCTTGGGTACGGGAACATGGAGAGACAGTAGAATTTTTCTTTATTAGGGTCTTCACTTACAACAAAGGTCTTGTTGTTGTCCCAGTGTTCTTGAACTTTCTGTTCAATGTCCTGTGGGCGATATTGTTCTTGCATCGATGACATCCAGGATTTTGTGAGTTGAGTACAAACACATTCAATATAATCGACATAGAATAACTAAAGGTAAAGGTGTCAACAATAGCTGAGGGTCATTCGATACAGTTATTGTTGCTTTATCTCTGCCTTATACGGTGTTTTGAGTGACTTGTGTTGTCGGTTCAAGGGGAGGAGGTACATATGGCGAAGCAAAAAGCAGAATATGAAGCACTACTTGAGAAAGTAACTGAAGCCTTAAAGCATAGTCCCGAAGAGCTTCAGCAATGGGTTGAAACTACAGAGAAATACCGTCAAGCCGCCAGTGATATGACCAAGGATGAGTTAGCATTGATCTCGGCGTATCTAAAGCGTGATTTGGCTGAATTTGGTCAAAACGTAGAAGAAAGTTCAGAGCCTTTTGATGAAAGCCCATTTTATCAGGCTGTATCGGAAACAATTTGGAGTGGTTTAGCTGAAATTACCGATAAAACCCAATTAGAGTGGCGCGAGGTGATGGGCGATATTCAGCACCAAGGCGTCTATCAAGCTGGAGAAATTATCGGTCTGGGTAATTTAGTTTGCGAACATTGTGGTCATCATCAAATGTATACCCATGTGAAGCGTTTAGAGCCTTGTGTGCGCTGTGGGCACGAGCAATTTACCCGCCAGCCCTTATCACCATAGTTAGGCCTTAACTTAGTTTTGCATTTAGGCGTGAATATAAAGCGGGCGATTAAGCCCGCTTGTTCGTTCAGGTTCTAATTTGAGTTTTATTTACACTGACCCAGCTTGGTCCATACGGCCCAATTGGTGTGGTTATCTATCGGGGATTGGTTTTGAGTCCACCATTGAGCTTGATAGGCGAGACCATTTTGCTGTGCTTGAGCGCCAGCTTGATACACATTGCTAGGTGACCATTGCTGTAATGTACTGCAATCAACTGTCCCCGGCTCTGGTGTGATCCCTTTCACTCGCTGTAAAGCCGCAAAAGTATCGGCAATACCTGTACCACACTCTGAGGTATTACAGCTGCTACCAGCAGGGAATGGACGCGATGTTTCGGTGATATATTGCTCAACTTGATCTGGCGTTAGGCTGGAATCGAGTGAATACATGAGTGCGGCGATACCTGCTACATGTGGGGTAGCCATACTGGTGCCCATTGAGTAGCTATAGTTGTTTTCGCCCGCTTGGCGTTTGCCTGCGTTAAAAGTGGATAGGATCCCACCAGAGCGACCGCCGCCTGGCGCTGTGATATCAATGAGATCGCCATAGTTTGAATAGAATGCACGATTTCCTTCCTTGTTATTGGAAGCAACCGAGATAATGCCTTGGCAGTTACCTGGGCTAAAATCGCGGACATTTAGGTTGTCATTACCTGCTGCCACGACAATGGTGGCGCCTTTCGCTCGGACATCATTAACGGCTTGTTGGTAAGCATAGCCACAAGCTCCTTGGCCACCAAGACTTAAATTTAGGACTTGAGCTGGGTATGGATTGGCTGGTGTGTTGGGAACAGGCAAGCCTGCAGCCCAGCGCATTCCATCGGTAATATCAGAGGTGTAGCCACCACAGGCACCAAGGACTCGCACGGGGACGATACGGGTATTCCAAGCCACACCAGTCACGCCTTGGCTATTGTTACCCTCCGCCGCGATGGTGCCCGCAACATGAGTACCATGCCACGATGAGTTTCTATCTTGTGGCGGATAGTTTTGACCACATTGACCCGCAACTAACCAATCACCTTCGTCAGTTGCATCGCTATCTCGACCATCGTTATCTCGCGCCCCTTTGGCATTCTTAATAAAATCATAGCCAGGGAGTAAGTTGTTTATAAGGTCGGGATGATCAAAACGAACACCAGTATCGATCACCGCAACAATGACTTCTGAGCCGCCAGTTGTAACATCCCATGCTTTTGGCATATTGATGCCACTGGTCGCATCTGAATAATGCCATTGGAGATTATATCCCGGATCATTTGGGATCGCGGTCGGCCACATAATACGGTCAGCCTCGGCATATTCGATGTTCGGATCTTGCTGTAGCTGTTCGATCACCGTTTCAAGTTTCGTTTGATCGGATACTTTTAGAATGTGGGTGCCGTTCGCACTTGGGCGAAGGTATAGAATATCGGCACTGATACTTTGTTGTAAGTGGGTTATACCATCAACCATTGGTGATGCTGCAGCCTGCATTACTGGGCTATTAGCACGGTATTTAACAATGACTTGATCGGTTATTAGTGAGTTGTTATTGGCTAGAACAGGGCTGCTCGCAATGAGCATAGCCAGTAGAGTTGGTATGGTTCTCATTTTCTATCCTTGATTTTGATACCAAATAGAACAAGCTAAGGCTTATCCAAGTTGGTTTATTGTTATGAGGAAAGTCTTCCTCCCAACCAAGTGTTCTCCTTTTATTTTATTTTTCAGGATAAAAAACGAGAATGGGAATCGATATCAAGGAAATAGTAAAACGGTTGCAAGCGATCTTATGCTTGTGGTGATGTGCGTTCAGTTTTATATGTTACTGCTTGATGAATTTTGCGGTGAGTAATGCTAGTAGGCAAGGCAACTAATCCTATTTTATATTGGGTTTGCTGTTAATTGGCAAGATAAAATAGAGCCTTGAAAATCAAACTGGCAGGATAATACGACGATGAAAGTCGTATTATCATCCTGCAACCTCTTACTCTTCTAGTGGGGGGGCCAAAATAACGGTTGGTTCATCGCTATCACTTGCCGTAGGTGATGTCAGATCACTGACGGGAGCGCCTTGCTTGGCTTGGTCTGTATCCCTTTGATTGAGATCTTTGACCTGTTCTGTGGTCGCGTTGAGCGGCTCATAGCTAAATTTTTGCCCTGCCAATGACGCTTCAATCATCATACCGCCTTTGGCGTAGGTGAAAATGGCGATGCCATTAGTGTAATTGGCTTCGACAAAGTTCTTTCCAGAGCCAGCGCCAACCCCTGTTGTCCCAGCACGTGCTTGTGCGCCTTCTGTTAATGCCACAGCAGAGGCTTGGGCGTCTAATTCAAAGCTACCACTAATAAAGCGTTCGTAAGATCGCTGGTCTTGGAAGAACATGATTTGACTGTAAGATTGTCCTCCAAATTGAAGGCCAACAGAAACTTGGTACAGTTTGGCAAATCCCGTGACGTTTTGGGCTTTATACACAGTGCCAGTACCGTATGCACCGCCGACCCAGAAACCACCTTTACCGACTGAAGGGAAAATAGCGTAGCCATACGCGGAGTCAAAAAAGGGCTGGGTTTGTTGTGCTTGCTGAAAATGCTCAAGGGAAGCACGGATTTCGATGTCTTCTTTAGCGACAGAGCCTGTTGCGATGCAAAGGAGTGCAAGCCCCCCTAGCATTGAAAATAAGCGGTTAACCGTTTTCATGGTGCGAATCCTTTAGTTGTACCAATCTAAATAAGTAACAGCCCAGGTTGGTATAAATACTGAATGTGCTTTCTATCTTAGCAAGATGAAAAAAAAGACGAAGCGTTAATCTTCGTCTTTTAAGGTGCTATTAAGGTTGTTCGGTTTGGGTCTCTCTAAACCCTCCGCGTTGACGGCGAATTAAGACCATCGACAACGCTAAGGACCACAATACGTAACCATATAATGGCCAGCTTCCCAAACTAGTGTAGGGTGTTAAGCCATCCGTTGGGGTAACTTTAGCTCGCAGTACCGCAGTTTCAAATTGCGGTATTTGCTTAGTAATGTGCCCCATATGATCAACGACTGCTGTTACACCCGTATTGGTGGCTCGCAATAGCGGCTTACCCAGTTCGAGTGAGCGCATCTGTGCGATCTCCATGTGCTGGAATGGGCCAATAGAGGTGCCAAACCACGCATCATTAGACAGCGTTAATAGTAAATCAGTATCAACGTTGACGTTCTGGCGAACCTGTTCACTGAATGCGACTTCGTAGCATAAAGCGGGGGCAATACTATAGCCGTTGGCTTCTAAGTTGGGCTGTACGAAGTCGCCACGACTAAATGAGGACATCGGTAGGTTAAAGAAGGGGGCAATAGGACGTAATAAATCACCAAACGGTACGAACTCACCAAAAGGCAGTAGGTGATGTTTACTGTAACGGGTCGCGTTATCGTAATCGTAACCATTGTCATTATTTTGGCCGAGAGTCAGGATATTATTGAAAAACTCCCCATTTTCTTTTTGGTCTAAAACCCCAGTGATCACTGTGCTGTTGTTCTCGCGAGCCACTTCATCCAAGTTTTGTAAGAACGAAGGAAGGTGTGCTTCTAAGGCGGGAATCGCAGCTTCAGGCCAAACGATAATATCGGCATCCCAGTTTTCACGGGTGAGGTCGATATACTTCATCAGCGTTGGCCAGCGCTCGCTTGGTAGCCATTTTAGCTCTTGCGGCACATTGCCTTGTACTAAGGCGACATCGACGGTTTTATCTGAATTGGGTGTTACCCATTGTGCACCATGAACCAGCAAGGACAAACCTATCACGAGTGCTGGAACCATCAAGGGTTTCCAGTTGCGATCGGAAATTGCCGCCACGATACCAGCGCTGATCAACACTAATGCGAGCGTGATCCCTTCAACACCAAGAATGGGTGCCAGACCTGAGAACGGTGAGTTTAGTTGGCCGTATCCCATCCATAGCCACGGGAAGCCAGTAAATGCCCAACCACGTAGCCAATCTAATAAGAGCCATAACACCGGGCCACTAAGTAGAAGCTGGTAGAAAGGACGGCCTTGATTAAAGCGGTTGAATAGAGCACCAAAAATCAGCGGATAGAGTGCAAGGTAACTGATCAGTGAAACCATGAGGAATACACTGGCAATTTTTGGCATACCACCAAAAGTGTCAATGCTTACATGAACCCAACTGATCCCTGTGCCAAATAAACCCAAGCCCCAGCTAAAACCGATCAATGCCGAGCGTTTAATACTTTGATTGAGGAGTAGCCAGAAAAAGAGCGTGAGTGAAGCAGGGGCAAGAAGCCAGATATTATAAGGTGCGAACGATAAGGTCGCTAAAGCTCCCGCAAAAGCGGCCAATAAAGGCCGCCCAAGGGAGATGAAAAAGGCTTTATTCATCATGGAAAACTAATTAAGTAGTCGTCGTTGGCTGATGCGCTTCATGTGGAATAGTCACCTGAAGCTGAATCACACGACGGTTGTCAGCAGATGTGACTTTAAACGAGTAACCATCAAGTTCAACAACTTCACCACGAGCCGGTAAGTGACCGAAGCTGGTCATTACCAGACCACCGACAGTGTCGACTTCGTCGTCACAGAATGCGGTTTGGAATAAGTCGTTAAAATCTTCAATGGTCGCCAGCGCTTTTACCGAATAGGTATGTTTGCTTAACTGACGGATATCTTGCTCTTCTTCGTCGTCGAATTCATCTTCGATTTCGCCAACGATTTGCTCAAGAATATCTTCGATAGTGATAACACCCGATACACCACCAAATTCATCTACGACGATCGCCATGTGGTAGCGTTCTTCGCGGAATTCTTTCAGTAGGCGATCAACTCGCTTGCTTTCTGGCACAACCACCGCAGGGCGGAGAACCTTGTCCATATCGAAAGCTTCAGAGTCTGGGATTAAGTAACGAAGCAGATCTTTTGCCAGTAGAATACCTTCTACATGGTCTTTATCGTCACTGATCACAGGGTAGCGTGAGTGTTGAGCATCAACAATTAAATCAATAAGGTCTTCTAGCTTCTGAGAACGTTCGATAGTAACCATTTGAGATCGTGGGATCATTATGTCTCTCACGCGCATTTCTGCTATCTCCATCACACCTTCGAGCATGTCGCGGGTGTCGTGGTCAATCAAATCATTTTCTTCCGAATCGCGGAATACCTCGACCAGCTCTTCACGGTTTTGTGGTTCACCTTGAAACAATTGGCCAATACGTTCAAAGAAGGACTTTCTACTCGGACCTTCAGAATTTTGCGAGTTATCTTCGTTCATCACTTTTCATGTCAATAGAGTGGCCTAAACCACGGTAGCTATTCACCCCAAAGGCGAATAGCGTTATAGATAATAAATTACAGGTTGTCGTCGGCGTACGGATCAGCAAATCCCATTTTTTGCATGATTTCTGTTTCCAGCGCTTCCATTTCTTCTGCTTCTTCATCATCAATATGGTCATAACCTAGCAGATGGAGACTGCCGTGTACAACCATATGTGCCCAGTGAGCATTTAGCGTTTTATTCTGCTCTTTTGCTTCTTTCTCAACAACCTGACGGCAGATGATCAGGTCACCTAGCAGATCTAGCTCTACGCCAGGAGGCGCTTCAAATGGAAAAGACAGCACGTTAGTCGACTTGTCTTTGCCACGGTATTCGTGGTTTAGCGCATGGCTTTCTTCTTCATCAACCAAGCGGATAGTCACTTCCGCATCAGCCTTAAACAGGGTGACAGCTGCATTTAGCCACTGTTGAAAATCGGCCTCGCTTGGTAAGCCATCTTGATTTTCAGTTGCATGTTGCAGGTCGAGATAAATAGCCATTAGTTACTCTTTTCTGGTTCTACTGTAGATGTTGCCGCTGCAACTAACGCAGCTTGTTCATTGCGACGACGCTGTTCTGTTAGCTTGCGTTGCTTTTGATCGGCGGTTTCCCACACTTCATAGGCTTGCACTATACGGGCTACCACTGGGTGGCGGACAACGTCATCTGCCTGGAAGAAGTTAAAACTGATTTCATCAACTTCCGATAATACTTCAATCGCATGACGTAAGCCTGAACGGGCACCTCGTGGTAAATCGATCTGGGTTACATCACCGGTAATAACAGCACGTGAATTGAAACCAATACGTGTTAGGAACATTTTCATTTGTTCCACTGTGGTGTTTTGGCTTTCATCCAAAATAATGAAAGCATCATTGAGAGTACGGCCACGCATATATGCTAATGGGGCAACTTCAATGACGTTTCGTTCAATTAACTTTTCAACGCGCTCAAAACCGAGCATCTCAAACAGTGCGTCGTAAAGTGGACGTAAGTACGGGTCAACCTTCTGGCTTAAATCACCCGGTAAGAAACCTAATTTTTCACCCGCTTCAACAGCAGGGCGCGTTAGTAAGATACGACGGATCTCTTGACGTTCAAGAGCATCCACAGCGGCGGCAACGGCAAGGTAGGTTTTACCTGTACCTGCTGGGCCAACACCAAAGGTAATATCATGGGTAACCATGTTGGCTATGTATTGTGCTTGGTTTGGCGTACGTGGCTTAATCACACCTTTTTTGGTTTTGATGTGAATCTCTTTACCGTAAGGGATCGATGAATCCGTACTTTGCTCTAATACACCAGACTCTTTGATCGCAAGGTGGATTTGGTCTGGTTCTATATCTGGGGTTGTATTGCGAACCGGGGCCGTATCGACATATAAATTCTTAATGATTTCAGCAGCAGCATCGGCGGTATGAGGTTGGCCAACAATAGAAAAGTGGCTACTACGATGATTTATTTCAACACCCAAACGGCGTTCTAGTTGTTTTATATTATCGTCGAAAGGGCCGCAAAGGCTGGAAAGGCGCTGGTTATCGATAGGTTCCAGGTTTAATTCAACAGTAATAATTTTGCTCAAGGTTTGCCTCTCAGTGTAGCCGCCCACAGCAACGGGCGGCTTTCGTATCAGGGCATTGGTCTAAAGGCGTGCTTTAGACGTGCGCTATATACTATGGAGTATATACGCCAACACCCAATTCATCTTCTTTACGTGTTTTTGCCATCATCTCGGTAGGAGAGACCGCAATACGTAGGTTCATTTCTGCTTCCGTGCGTACAAGTTCACCGCGTAATGAGTTGGTGAATACATCAGTGATCTTAACATCAACAAATTGGCCAATAAGCTCAGCAGAACCTTCAAAGTTGACAACACGGCTGTTCTCGGTACGACCGCGTAGTTCCATGATGTTTTTGCGTGATGGGCCTTCAACAAGGATACGTTGTTCAGTACCTAGCATTTGGCGCGAGTAACGCATAGCTTGAGTATTGATCTGTTGCTGTAGTTCATACAAGCGTTCTTTCTTCACTTGCACTGGTAGATCACAAGGATAATCTGCCGCAGGCGTGCCTGGTCGTGCTGAGAAGATAAAGCTAAAGCTCATATCGAAGTCGATTTCACGGATCAGCTTCATGGTATCTTGGAAGTCTTGATCGCTTTCACCTGGGAATGCCACGATGAAATCAGAGCTGATTGTAATATCCGGGCGTGCTTTACGCAGCTTGCGGATTTTCGATTTGTATTCGATAGCTGTGTGTGGGCGCTTCATATTTGCCAGAATGCGGTCTGAACCACTTTGTACTGGAAGGTGAAGGAAGCTCACGACTTCAGGCGTATCTTTGTACACTTCGATAATATCGTCAGTGAACTCAATTGGGTGACTTGTGGTGTAACGAATACGGTCAATACCATCAATTGCTGCAACTAAGCGGAGTAGTTCAGCAAAAGTTGCGAGCTCATCGTCATGTGTTGCGCCACGGTATGCGTTAACGTTTTGGCCCAGTAGGTTAACTTCACGAACGCCTTGGTCTGCTAGTTGAGCAATTTCAAACAGCACATCATCAAGCGGTCGGCTAACTTCTTCACCACGGGTATAAGGAACCACACAGTAAGTACAGTACTTAGAACAGCCTTCCATGATAGAAACGAAAGCCGTTGCACCGTCAGCACGAGGTTCTGGTAGGTTATCGAATTTTTCAATCTCAGGGAAAGAAATATCCATAACAGGCGCGTGGTTTGTACCTGACTGTTTAATCATTTCAGGCAAACGGTGCAGGGTCTGTGGGCCAAAAATAACATCAACGTATGGTGCACGTTTGCGAATCGAGTCGCCTTCTTGGGTTGCTACACAACCGCCTACACCAATCACAAGATCGGGCTTTTTATCTTTAAGGAATTTCCAACGGCCTAGCTGGTGGAAAACTTTTTCTTGTGCCTTTTCACGGATTGAGCAGGTATTCAGTAGCAGAACATCTGCTTCTTCTGGGATTTCCGTTAGCTCGAAGCCATTTGAGGCATTGAGAAGATCGGCCATTTTTGATGAATCGTATTCGTTCATCTGGCAGCCCCAGGTTTTAATAAGCAGTTTCTTAGCCATGTCTAACTCTTCGCTCGTAGTGTCAATTATTGCATTCAACATTGCTCGGAAGACGGTAGCCTCATTATTGAGTGCAAGACCGCCAGCAAGCCGCGTATTGTACTGCTTTATCTAGTGCCTGACTAGATCCTCGCCACCCCGAATAAATTGTGGTTTTTTGGACTGGGTTCAGTTGCTATGGTTGAAGGCTCGCATTATGGTTCTAGCAAGGTAAAATATCAGCAGCCAAACAATGAGATAAGTGTATGGAACAGTTTGATGTAGTGATCGCCGGTGGCGGTATGGTGGGGGCAGCAACAGCTGTCGGTATGGCGCAATACGGTTTACGAGTTGTTGTTTTAGACGGACAGCAACCGCAAGAGTTTGAAGCAAGCCAACCTATGGATTTACGAGTATCGGCAATTTCCCCTAATTCAGTGGGACTATTAAGTCGATTGGGTGCATGGAATGCGATCCAAGCGATGCGCGTTTGCCCATTTAAGCGCTTAGAAACATGGGACCATCCTGAGTGCCGTACACGGTTTAGTGCTGATGAGATGCAACTTGATCGTTTGGGCTTTATTGTTGAGAACCGATTGATCCAACTTGGGCTATGGCAACAGTTTTCAGATTATCCAAACCTTACCTTGTTATGCCCAAGCAAAATGATAAACAGCCAAAAAGTATCCAGTGGGGTTGTTGTTACGCTAGATGATGGCCGTCAGCTACAGGCGAAGCTATTAGTGGGGGCCGATGGTGCTAATTCGCAAGTACGCCAGCAATCAGGTATTGGTATTACGGCATGGGATTATCGTCAACACTGTATGTTGATCAATATTGAAACGGCGTTACCTCAGCAAGATATTACTTGGCAGTGGTTTACGCCTAAAGGGCCGCGATCGTTCTTACCTTTAGTTGGTCATCAGGGATCACTGGTGTGGTATGACAGTCCACAACGCATTAAACAACTGTCAGCGATGACTGCCGAGCAGCTTACTGTGGAAGTAAAATGTCATTTTCCTGCAGAGGTCGGTGAGTTTACCGTCGTTAATTGGGGAAGCTTCCCGTTAACGCGCCGTCATGCACAGCAGTATTACCAAGATAACATTGTGTTACTTGGGGATGCCGCGCACACAATCAATCCATTAGCAGGTCAGGGGGTAAACCTTGGTTTTAAAGATGTGGATGTTTTACTGCATGAAATAGAAAAAGCGGGAAAGAACTGGGCTGAACAAGATGTACTGAAAAAGTACGAACGTCGTCGTCGTCCTGATAATCTGATCATGCAAAGTGGGATGGATTTTTTCTACACGACATTTAGCAATGATTTATTGCCGCTGAAAATAGCTCGTAACATAGGTTTAAAAGTGGCAGAGAAAGCGGGACCCATTAAAAAGCAAGTATTGAAGTATGCGATGGGAATGTGATTGATCACAAGATTGAAAGAGGCGAGCCAAAGTGCTCGTCTTTTTTATATCTGTTTTTTTGGCAACAATCGGTATTAGCCTGATAAAGAAAAAGCCGAATGTTATTAAAAACATTCGGCTTAACAACCAGAGAGATACGATTTTTGAGGTTGTAAAAAGAGTGGAAAGCCACTCTAAGTCTTCTGCAAAAGATACATATCATTAATGGTTAATAACCAATTGATAGTTGTATCTTTAGCTTGCAACAGGCAAAAGAAAACCCACCAAAAGGTGGGTTTCTAAATGATGGTGCGGACGGAGAGACTTGAACTCTCACACCTTGCGGCGCCAGAACCTAAATCTGGTGCGTCTACCAATTCCGCCACGTCCGCATACTTAGCAATGATTATACAACCGAAGTTGAATAACATCATTAAGTCTAAATTGTGGCAGGGCTACCTGGATTCGAACCAGGGGATGGCGGCATCAAAAGCCGCTGCCTTACCGCTTGGCGATAGCCCTACAGCGTTACTCGATTAAGAGAACGTTTTTTCTCGGCGAGGAGAAATCAATAAGTTAAGAGAAAATGGTGCGGACGGAGAGACTTGAACTCTCACACCTCGCGGCGCCAGAACCTAAATCTGGTGCGTCTACCAATTCCGCCACGTCCGCATTTTTTATCGATAATTACTTAACGAATCTCTTACTTATTAAGTCACATAATCAGCAATTGGTGAGCGCGATTATGATCTTTTTTACTTTGAACTCTAGTGAAAGAGAGCAAAGAATATGGTGCGGACGGAGAGACTTGAACTCTCACACCTTGCGGCGCCAGAACCTAAATCTGGTGCGTCTACCAATTCCGCCACGTCCGCATCTGGTAAAGTTTTACATCTTTCGATGATTTCTCTAGAAGAGAAATGGTGGCTACGACGGGATTCGAACCTGTGACCCCATCATTATGAGTGATGTGCTCTAACCAGCTGAGCTACGTAGCCATAATTGTTCTTCAAATTTCACTGTCAGATGACTGACCGCTAACTCGGGAACGGGGCGCATTATGCTCATACCAGCGAAAAGCGTCAACAGTTTTTTTAAATATCTCGATAAAATCGCCTTGTTCGATGGATATTTGGACGAAATGAATAATTGGCACACGAAGCAGGCTTTTTTAAGTAGGTAAACACTTGCTTTGTCAGGGTTATCAGAAGAAGTTGTTGATAAACGATAGGTAAAAAATAAGCCAGCAATCATGCTGGCTTATAAAATTTTATGCATCAAAATGCGTTTTTAACGTATTTAGTTTTATACGTTGAAGCGGAAGTGAACCACATCGCCATCTTTAACGATGTAATCTTTACCTTCTAGACGCCATTTACCTGCTTCTTTTGCACCGCTTTCACCTTTGAACTCGATGAATGCGTCGTAACCAACAACTTCAGCACGGATAAAGCCTTTTTCGAAGTCGGTGTGGATCTTACCCGCAGCTTGTGGCGCAGTTGCACCAACAGGGATAGTCCATGCACGTACTTCTTTAACGCCTGCTGTGAAGTAAGTTTGTAGCGTCAGTAGTTCGTAACCAGAACGGATCACTCGGTTCAGGCCTGGTTCTTCGATACCCATGTCAGCTAGGAACTCTTCGCGATCAGCATCGTCAAGCTCAGCAATTTCAGATTCGATAGCAGCACAAACCGGAACAACAACTGCATTTTCTTTCGCAGCGTATTCAATAACCATGTCTAGGAATTCGTTATCTTCGAAACCGTCTTCGCTAACGTTAGCGATGTACATAGTTGGTTTGATTGTTAGGAAGTGTAGGTAATCAATCGCAGCAGCTTCTTCTTTAGAAAGCTCGATTGAACGTACCATACCGCCTTCAGTTAGCGTTGGCAGTAGCTTTTCAAGTACAGCAATTTCGTATTTAGCTTCGCTATCGCCGCCTTTAGCACGTTTTGCTTGACGGAAAATAGCACGCTCACAGGTATCAAGGTCAGCCAGAGCTAGCTCTAGGTTGATCACTTCGATATCGTCTAGCGGGCTGATTTTACCTGCAACGTGAACGATGTTGTCGTCTTCAAAACAACGAACAACGTGACCAATCGCGTCAGTTTCACGGATGTTTGCTAGGAATTTATTACCAAGGCCTTCACCTTTAGATGCACCAGCGACTAGGCCAGCAATATCTACGAATTCCATCGTTGTTGGTAAAATGCGCTCTGGATTTACAATTTCAGCTAGCGCATCCAGACGTAGATCTGGCACAGGTACGACACCAGTGTTTGGCTCGATAGTACAGAACGGGAAGTTCGCTGCTTCGATGCCTGCTTTTGTTAAAGCGTTAAATAGTGTTGATTTACCAACGTTAGGAAGACCAACGATGCCGCATTTAAAACCCATGGTATTAAACCCTTTTGGTGATTACGCAATGCCACGTTAGCTGTTTTACACCAGCATAACGTAACAAACATTACTAATGAAAACTCACAAGCAGATCGAAATGAATCTATTCTGCTTTGAATGAATGTAGTCGGTTTTGTGCTTTATTAAGCCCATCTTTCAGTAAGATATCCATACAGCGCACAGCTTCATCAGCCGCCGCGTCAATGCATTCTTGCTCTTTAGTCGGTGCTTTACCCAAAACAAAATTGGCGACTTTATTCTTGTCGCCAGGGTGGCCAATGCCAACACGTAAGCGATAGAAATCTTTGTTGTTGCCCATTTTACTGATGATGTCACGCAGACCATTATGCCCGCCGTGCCCACCGCCTTTCTTGAATTTAGCTACTCCAGGCGGGAGGTCGAGCTCGTCATGCGCCACTAGGATCTCTTCCGGTTTTATTTGGTAGAAATTCGCTAGCGCTGCCACGGATTTACCTGACAGGTTCATGAATGTTGTTGGGATCAACAAGCGGAGATCTTGGCCATTTGCCATGATCCGGCCAGTCAGACCGTAGTATTTTGATTCTTCTCGTAAGCTGATGTTATGAACACGCGCTAATTCTTCGACGACCCATGCGCCGGCATTGTGGCGAGTTCTAGCATACTCAGGGCCTGGATTTGCCAGACCAACTAGTAGACGAATTTGGTTACTCACGCTTGATTTCTCTCGTCTTAGGCTGAAAACGCGCGCTATGTTATACCAAACTTGGAAAGATTGATACGGATCGCGGTTATTGCCCTGCAAGGTTGTTATAGCCCCAAAAGCAAAACGCCCCGCAAAAGCGAGGCGTTTGTCAGTTCCCGCTTCGCTCGATTAGTGTTCGAACATTGCTGAAATTGATTCTTCGTTGCTAATGCGACGAATAGCTTCCGCTAGCATGCCAGAAAGCGTTAGAACAGATACGCGACCTGTGTCTATGATTTCTTGAGATAGAGGAATTGAGTCAGTTACGATAACTTCATCGATAACAGATTCACGGATGTTTTGAACAGCCGTACCAGAGAATACTGGGTGAGTTGCGTAAGCGAATACACGCTTAGCGCCGCGCTCTTTCAGTGCTTCTGCTGCTTTACATAGTGTGCCGCCAGTATCGATCATGTCATCAACAATGATGCAGTCACGACCTTCAACGTCACCGATCAGGTGCATTACCTGAGAAACGTTCGCGCGAGGGCGACGCTTATCGATGATAGCGATGTCAGTATCGTCTAGTAGTTTAGCGATAGCACGTGCACGCACAACACCACCGATATCTGGAGATACAACAACTGGATCTTCCAGTTTCTTCGCCAGGATGTCTTCTAGTAACACAGGGCTACCGAATACGTTATCAACTGGTACATCGAAGAAGCCTTGGATTTGCTCAGCGTGCAGGTCAACAGTCAGAACGCGGTCAACACCAACGTTTGAAAGGAAATCAGCAACGACTTTTGCAGTAATAGGCACACGAGCAGAACGGACGCGGCGGTCTTGGCGAGCATAACCGAAGTAAGGGATAACTGCGGTAATACGGCCTGCAGATGCACGACGAAGTGCATCGATCATTACAACTAACTCCATTAGGTTGTCGTTAGTTGGTGCACAAGTTGATTGAATAATGAATACGTCGCTACCACGAACGTTTTCATTAATCTGAACACATACTTCACCATCAGAAAAACGGTTAACTGTCGCATCTCCAAGAGAGATGTATAGACGGTCAGCAATGCGTTGGGCTAGTTCTGGTGTAGCGTTACCAGCAAACAGCTTCATATCAGGCACGGTGGAAACCTCAGGGTTGCGTCCAAGTTGTAATTACTGACCATCCGAAGAATGTGTGCTCAAGGCTGTCAATAAGGGAGACGTGTTGACACCTTTTGCGACAAATCCGTGGAGCCAGTTAGGTAATTTGTTCAGTGTTGCAATGGCCTCGCGATGGGTGCTAAATTCAGCGAACACACATGCGCCAGTACCAGTCAATCTTGACGGCGCATATTCTAACAGCCAAGAAAGCGCCTTATCAACCTTAGGGTGCAGTCTTCTTACTATTTTTTCGCAATCGTTTTCGTAAGTCCCTGCTAATAGTGCCTTCAGGCTGCGTTTTTCAGTATCGCGAGTTAAGTCCGAATGGGTGAAAATATCGACAGTTGCGATGCTAACGTCTGGTTTTGCGACTAAATACCACTTTTCTTCGGGCTCTGCTGGTTGTAATTTTTCACCAACACCTTCAGCAAAAGCACTGACTCCGCGTACGAAAACAGGTACATCAGCGCCTAGGGCTAAACCTATCTCAGCAAGCTGCTCTACGGTTAGCTTGGTTTGCCATAAATAGTTGAGTGCAACCAAGGTTGTCGCAGCATCAGATGAACCACCACCCAATCCTCCACCCATAGGTAAAATCTTGTCTATATGAATATCAGCGCCGGCTGTAATGTTTGCCGCTTTACGCAGGGCATCGGCTGCGCGATAGATCAAATTATCTTCGGTTGCGACCCCTTCAATTTCAGGGGAAATCGTAATTTCCGTGCTGTTATTAGCGGTGATCGTCAGTGTGTCACTGTGATCTAAGAACTGAAATAAGGTCTGTAGATCATGGTAGCCGTTAGGTCTACGACCAGTGATGTAAAGGAAAAGGTTGAGTTTTGCAGGCGCAGGCCAGCGTGTTGTTTGAGTAAGAATTGGGCTGCTCATAACTTATTTCAAAGACCAAGAATGAATAATCAGGGTGATACGTTGGCTATTTTGCGTGAGTACCATTTTTTTTGGTAATACAGGTGAGGTGGTGTAGTCATATTCATCAAACGTCATTTCCCACGTTTGATTGCCCACTGTCTTGGCTAAATAGCTAACGGTATTTTGTTCATTTAGTTGGTAGCTATCTGCGGCTGTTGGCAGACCAATCAACCAATCTCGCATTTGTTCTACAGGAAGGTTAATCCCCGTGAGTTGCTGGACTAGCGTTGCTGCATCTGTCCCTTGATGACGACGACCATTATTGTCGATCAGTGTGGCACCAGATTCTGTGGTGTCGAGTTTGAGTAAAGTACTACCTAAAAAATTGGTAAGAAGCAGCTGATCTTTTTGCGCCGCTGTTTTCCAGAGTAAGTTCGCACCAAAACGAAGATCGGGGCCTTTGTAGCCCAGTTTCCCTTTTGCTTGGTAGTGGCTTAACTGTTCGAGTGCATATTGATGGGTTTGCCAATTGGTAGATTGAACGGGGGCTTGTTGGGCACACCCAGCTAATAATATCAGCATTAAGGCAGTGCTCAACATGCGATGGCAGCGTTTAAACGACAATGGCACGGATAAATTCATGACGAATGACTCATTCGGTAGTTTGGGCAAACAATAGCGGTAATTAGGCGATAAGCCAAATAAAAGCCGTGGTGACAAAGTGATAATATGTAACAGAAGCACAGGCTTAGCATTGGCTTAATACGCAATTTCATGCGCTTGCCATTAATGTGTATATTGTTGGCGAGTGGGTAAAATAGCACCTAAAAAGCGGCAAATGTGTACTCTATGATGAATGAATCTGCCTGTTTCCTTTTATTACGGTGGGTCATCAAGTAAAATCCCGCCCTAGATCTTTTTATTTGGCAACGTTGGTACACCGTCTCCATGACCTTGCTTGCATTAGGCATCAATCACAATACTGCGACTGTAGATTTGCGTGAAAAAGTGGCTTTTTCTCCTGATAAGCTAACAGCCGCTCTACATGAGCTAGGCACACACCCTGACGTGAATAGTGGCGTTATTATCTCTACGTGCAATCGCACGGAGCTGTATTGTGACGTCTCTCAAGCGGGGCCAGGTGTGCTTATTGATTGGTTAAGCCAATTTCATCAGCTATCGGCAGATGAGCTCATGCCAAGCCTTTATTTCCATGAAGAACAAGCTGCAGTACGCCATTTAATGCGTGTTGCTTGTGGCTTAGACTCCTTGGTATTGGGTGAACCGCAAATATTAGGTCAGGTAAAACAAGCGTATTCAGATGCTGGTGATCACCACGCGGTGCACGGCATGTTAGAGAAGCTGTTTCATAAAACCTTTACCGTCGCGAAGCGGGTGCGAACTGAAACTGATATTGGCGGTAACGCAGTATCCGTCGCGTTTGCCGCCTGTACGTTAGCAAAACAGATTTTCGAATCTATGTCAGAAGCAACAGTTTTACTGGTAGGTGCAGGTGAAACAATTGAACTTGTGGCGCGCCACCTTGTTGAGCAAGGGTGTAACAACCTTATTGTTGCTAACCGCACCAAAGAGCGTGCGGCAGGATTATCTAAAGAATTTGGTGCTGAGGTGATCGGCTTACCTGAAATCCCTGATCACCTTCACCGTGCTGATATTGTAATTAGTTCAACAGCCAGCCCATTACCCATTGTTGGTAAAGGGATGGTGGAAAAAGCGATCAAAGCACGTCGACACCAACCTATGCTATTAGTAGATATCGCAGTTCCACGTGATATCGAGCAAGAAGTGGGTGATCTCAACGACGTATATCTTTACACGGTGGATGACTTACAAGGAATTGTGAACAAAAACCGTGAACAACGTAAAGTGGCTGCAATTCAAGCGGAAGCCATTGTCAGTGAAGAAAGCGCCGCTTTTATGAGTTGGCTACGTTCACTGGAAGCGGTAGATAGTATCCGTCAATACCGTTGCCATGCTGATGATATTAAACAAGACTTATTGAGCCGCAGTCTACAGTTACTGGCTAATGGTAGTGATCCTGAAAAGGTATTAACCGAACTCAGTAATAAGCTCACCAATAAGTTGATTCATGCCCCAACGCGCGCCATGCAACAAGCGGCTCATCACGGTGAACCGGAAAAGCTGGCCGTTATTCGTGAAAGCTTAGGATTAGATTCTCAGAGTCTAAGCACCAAAAGCAAATAACGACGTCCTATTCGAGGTGGTAAGTTAAGTATTCTTAATGAGAGATGTTGCTTATCGCCATAAACAGAACATTGATTTGTAGTGAATTATGAAACCGTCCATTTTAGTTAAATTAGAAACTTTGGTTGAGCGTTACGAAGAAGTTCAACACTTACTGGGTGATCCTGGGGTTCTTAGCGATCAAAATAAGTTCCGTGCGCTATCACGTGAATATTCTCAGCTAGAAGAAGTAACCAAAGCTTTCCAAGCGTATCAACAAGCAAAGGAAGACTTGGAAGCCGCTGAAGAAATGGCACAAGAAGACGATCCTGAAATGCGTGAAATGGCGCAAGAAGAAGTGAAAGACGCGAAAGCGAATATCATTCGTCTGGAAGATGAGCTGCAAGTACTATTGATCCCGAAAGATCCAAATGATGAACGTAACTGTTTCGTCGAAATTCGTGCAGGTGCGGGTGGTGATGAAGCGGGTATCTTTGCCGGTGATCTGTTCCGTATGTACAGCAAGTTTGCTGAGCGCCAAGGTTGGCGTATCGAAGTGATCAGTGAAAACCGCTCAGAACAAGGCGGTTATAAAGAAATGATCGCGAAAGTAAACGGCGAAGGTGCTTACGGTATCTTAAAATTTGAATCTGGTGGTCACCGTGTACAGCGTGTTCCGGCCACAGAATCACAAGGTCGTGTTCATACATCGGCTTGTACCGTTGCTGTAATGGCAGAGATCCCAGAAGCGGACCTTCCTGAGATTAAAGCGGCAGATTTGAAAATTGATACATTCCGTGCATCAGGCGCGGGTGGTCAGCACGTTAACACCACCGATTCTGCAATTCGTATTACGCACTTACCAACAGGTACTGTTGTGGAGTGTCAGGATGAGCGTTCACAGCATAAAAACAAAGCAAAAGCGATGTCTGTACTGGCTGCTCGTATCATTAAAGCTGAAGAAGAACGTCGTCACGAAGCGGAAGCAAGTACACGTCGTAACCTACTAGGTTCGGGTGACCGTTCTGACCGTATCCGTACTTATAACTACCCACAAGGTCGTGTATCGGATCACCGCATTACGTTAACGCTTTACCGCCTAAATGAAGTGATGGAAGGTGATTTAGATAGCTTGATCCAACCAGTATTGGTTGAGCACCAAGCGGATCAACTTGCAGCAATGGCTGAACAAAACTAATGGCGTTGTCGATTGACGCTTTGCTCAAGCAAACTACAGCGCAATTGACCGATGCGGGCTCTGATAGCCCGCAAATTGATGCTGCTGTTTTGCTTTGTCATGTGCTGGATAAACCGCGCAGTTATTTGCTGACGTGGCCAGAAAAAACGTTAGAGGACGCGCAGCAGCAGATGTTTGATGCATTAGTTGCACGGCGTATTCAAGGTGAGCCGATTGCTTATATTGTCGGTGAACGTGAATTTTGGTCGCTGTCTTTGAAAGTCGCACCGCATACTTTGATCCCACGCCCTGATACCGAACGCTTAGTGGAGCTGGCATTGGATAAAATGCCAAGCCAAGCATGCCGAGTGTTAGATTTGGGAACAGGTACGGGAGCGATTGCACTAGCACTGGCTTCTGAACGTGCTGACGCCTTGGTAACTGGGATTGATCTTCGTCCTGAAACGGCGCAATTGGCGACTGAAAATGGGCAACGTTTGGGTATTACCAATGCGGATTTTTTGTCTGGAAGTTGGTATAGCCCGTTATCAGCCAATGATCAGTTTGCTGTGATTGCGAGTAACCCGCCTTATATTGACGATCAAGACCCGCATTTAGCGCAAGGGGATGTGCGGTTTGAACCGCTAACAGCACTTGTTGCGCCAGATAATGGTTTAGCTGATATTCGAATTATCAGTGAGCAAGGCCGACAGCATTTACAAACGGATGGCTGGTTATTGATGGAGCATGGCTTTGAGCAAGGCTTCGCCGTTCGTCAGATTTTACAGGATTTGGGGTATACCCAAGTAGAGACAGCTCAAGATTACGCAGGATTAGATCGCGTAACGCTTGGGTGTTGGCAAGGATAGAGAGACAAAACTATGTATGCAGCAGCTAAACACTTCCACATGCTGGCTATCGTTCTGAGCGTATTGTTATTTACAGTTCGTTATTGCTTGATGATGGCTAATTCCACGCTGAATGAAAAAAAATTCCTAAAAATAGCACCCCACGTCGTTGATACGTTTCTATTACTGTCGGGTGTGGCGCTGATCTTCATAACGGGCTTTATGCCGTTTACCGAAGCTGGAAGCTGGTTAACACAAAAACTAAGTTGTGTGCTGGCGTACATTGCGTTGGGCTTTTTCACATTGAAATACGGTAAAAATAAAGTTTTTAAAACGTTCGCGTATTTTGGTGCGTTAGGTTGGCTAGTTGCTGCCGCTAACATAGCTATGACCAAAACATCATTTTTAGGGTGATTGACGTGAACTTTAGTCATGAAGAATTAGAGCAAATGCCACTTGTTGAAGGGGCATTAGCGATGACAGCGTTAACGGATCCTTCATTTCCGAAAGGCTGGGTACAAATCCAACTTGAGCGTATGGCAAAAGAAGCTGAACACGCGTTGATGGATGAACCTAACCCACATGTACGATTGGATGGCTTGATTCGTTTATTTTATCGTGAGTGGGGCTTTGAAGGGGATGAACAGCAATACTTCTCGTCTGACAATATCTACCTAGATAAAGTGTTAGATCGTAAGCGCGGTATTCCTGTGAGTTTAGGTGCTATCTTTCTTTATTTGGCTAATCACCTTGATCTACCTGTTAGTAGTGTTGGTTTCCCCACCCAATTCATTTTGAAAGTGACTTGGTATGATAGCGAAATTCAGTATATCAACCCATTTGACGGTGAATTTTTAAGCCTACGTACTTTAGGTGGTTGGCTTAAAGGGGCGAAAGGACCATTCGCACAAATTGGCGCAAGAGATCTCGAAAATGCGACCAACAGCGATATAATTAAGCGTTGGTTAACGGTAATGAAAAGCGCTTTACTGCGTGAAGAGCAATATACCGATGCGTTGCGCTGTAGCGATCTTGCTTTGAAGATGCAGCCAGACGATCCGCATGAAATTCGTGACCGTGGTTATATTTATCAAAAGCTAGACTGTAGCCATGCTGCAGCTTCTGATTATAGCTATTTTATTGAACAATGCCCTGAAGACCCTGCAGCTGAGTTATTGAAGTTGCAAGTTGCAGCCCTGAACGAAGAGCCGCTGACCCTTCACTAATAAAGAGAAAAGATAATGATGGAACAGAAAGTAGTTCGCGTTGGCGATCTTAATGTAGCAAACGACAAACCGTTTGTCCTGTTTGGTGGCATGAACGTGCTTGAATCTCGCGATTTAGCGATGAAGATCTGTGAACATTACGTAAAAGTGACAGACAAGCTTGGTATCCCTTATGTCTTCAAAGCGTCTTTCGATAAAGCGAACCGTTCATCTGTTCATTCATACCGTGGCCCTGGTATGGAAGAAGGGCTTAAGATTTTCCAAGAACTGAAAGACACGTTTGGCGTGAAGATCATCACGGATATTCACGAACATCACCAAGCTCAGCCTGTTGCTGATGTGGTTGATGTTATTCAGCTTCCAGCTTTCCTTGCTCGTCAAACTGATTTGGTTCAGACAATGGCGAAAACTGGTGCTGTGATCAACGTGAAAAAACCACAGTTCATGAGCCCAGGTCAAGTGGGTAACATTACAGAGAAGTTTGCAGAGTGTGGTAACGAAAATATCATTCTTTGTGAGCGTGGCGTACTGCACGGTTACGACAATCTTGTTGTTGATATGCTTGGTTTCGATGTGATGAAAAAAGCATCAAAAGGCAGCCCAATCATCTTTGATGTGACACATGCACTTCAGTGCCGTGATCCTCAAGGTGCAGCTTCTGGTGGTCGTCGCGAGCAAACGGTTGATCTTGCTCGTTGTGGTATTGCTGCGGGTATTGCGGGCCTATTTATGGAAGCACACCCAACTCCAGATCAAGCACGCTGTGATGGTCCTTCGGCTTTCCCTCTTGATAAGCTAGAACCCTTCTTGAAGCAAATTAAACAACTTGATGATCTTGTTAAAGCGTTCGAGCCAATCGAAATTAACTGATCATCAGTGCACTAGTGCATACGAGTTATAGTGAAAAGCCCCAGTAAGTTCGCCTACTGGGGCTTTTTTGTTCGCCAATAAAAAAATGAAAATTTGAAAAATTTGGTGGATAGCTCTGCTTAACTGGCCATTTAGTAGCGAATTAAAGTGTTCACCTCTTTTATAGTGGGGGATGTAACTATATATTTCATGGTTACGGAGCGAGATGTTTGTCGTTCGCTTTGTGAGAATTAAATGCCAAGCCGATATACTTCGGCCAGATTTTAATTCCGCAGAAGTAGGTTGTTACGTGTCATTATCTCAAGATATACCAGTAAGCAATGAAGACGTGTCCAGTTCTTCATGGAGTAAACACGATACAAGCTGGATGCTAAGCTTATTTGGTACCGCTGTGGGGGCGGGTATTCTCTTCTTGCCAATCAACATTGGTGCGGGTGGCTTTTGGCCCTTAGTGTTGATGTCCTTACTTGCATTTCCGATGACCTACTTTGCACACCGTGGTTTAGCGCGTTTTGTTCTTTCTTCTCGTAATCAGAAAGCAGATTTTACCGATGTAGTAGAAGAGCATTTTGGCCGCTCGGCTGGTCTAGTGATCTCGGTATTGTATTTTCTGTCTATTTTCCCGATCTTGTTGATTTACGGCGTCGGTCTAACGAATACTGTTGATAGCTTTATTGTTAATCAACTGGGCTTCGGCTCGCCATCGCGTATTGCCTTATCTGGTCTACTGGTTTTTAGTATGATCACCATCATGCTAGCGGGTGAAAAGGTGATGCTAAAAGCCTTTGAAATTATTGTTTATCCGCTGGCTGCAATTCTATTTTGCCTTTCGGTATACATGATCCCCAACTGGCATTTACCAACTATGGGTGCGCTACCAAGTGTGGGGGATTTTTCACTGACAGTTTGGCTTTCTGTACCTGTGACGGTTTTTGCATTTAGTCATGCAGCTGCAATCTCAAGTTTTGCCCAAGCGCAGCGTCGTCACTACGGTAAAGCCGCTAACGATAAAGCGGAACATATTCTAAAGCGTACCTCTATCATGCTGATTGGCTTTGTTCTGTTCTTCGTTTTCTCTTGTGTCTTAAGCTTAAGCCCAGAGCAACTACTTGAAGCGAAAGCGCAGAATGTTTCTGTACTGTCTTACCTTGCCAATATTCATGACAATCCTTTTATTGTTCTGCTTGGTCCGCTGATTGCCTTTATTGCCATATCATCATCATTTCTTGGTCACTTTTTAGGTGCGCGTGAGAGTTTTAATGGCTTAGTGCGTAAGCATTCTAGTTTGTCGCCAAAAGCGACAGATAAAGCGGGGATTGTCTTTATGATGCTGAGTATTTGGGGAGCAGCTGTGATGAACCCGAGTATTTTAGGCATGATGGAAGCCTTTTCAGGCCCAGTGATTGCGATGATTTTATTTATCATGCCTGTTATTGCGGTTTACAAAGTGGAGTCGTTACGCCGTTATCGTGGCAAAGTGAGTAATCACTTTATTTTAGTGGTTGGTGTGCTGGCGGTATCTGCAATCTTATTCAATTTTTAACCGTGCGCTATTGATATAAGCTGAGTCAGGGTTAGTAGATACTGACTAATAGGTAAAAGAAAAGGGTGTCACTGATACAGTGACACCCTTTTTTGTTTCAGTTTTAGGCTGGCTTATAGCTTAAACTGGTTAATTTCTTGTTGTAGCTGATGTGACAATGAAGAGAGTTCAGCCGCTTGTCGCGCAGCTTCGTCGGCTTCTAATGCCAGTTCATCAGACACATCGCGAATACCTTGGGTATTGCGGGTGATCTCTTCTGTTACTGAAGATTGTTCTTCAGCAGCAGAGGCAATCTGTGTTGCCATATCACTAATATTGGTCACTGCAATATTAATCTGTGACAGGCTAGTAGAGGCGGCATTGGCATCATCAACTGAAGTTTCAGCTAAGTGGCGACTGTTTTCCATGATACCGACAGCGCGACCTGTTGTTTGCTGTAGCGTCTCAATCATCTGCTGGATTTCTTGCGTTGAAGCGTGAGTACGTTGGCTTAGGACGCGGACTTCATCTGCAACAACCGCAAAGCCACGGCCTTGTTCACCCGCACGGGCTGCTTCAATTGCGGCATTCAGTGCTAGTAGGTTAGTTTGCTCGGCAATGCCTTGGATGGTTGAAAGAATAGTATTGATGCTTTGTGCATGTGTATTTAGCTCACCGATCACGCCTGTCGCTGTTTCAACTTCACCCGCAAGGCTTGAAATGGACTGCTGACTTTGGGTTACTTGCTCAGAGCCGTGTTCAGCGGCGCTAACCGTTTCACCTGATGTTTGAGCCGTATTATCTGCATTACCGGCGATTTCCTGTGTTGCTGCCGCCATTTCATTAATCGCAGTGGCAACCATATTGATTTCATCTTGTTGATGTTGAATACGGGTGCTGCGTTCTTCTGCTTGCGATGCCGTTGTTTGCGCTTGTTGGCCTAACGAATCAGAAACATCACGTAAGCGCATCACCATTTGGTGCATGTTTCCGACAAAGCGGTTGAAGTTTAGGGCTAGCTGACCGACTTCATCGTCGCTACGTGGCTCAAGGCGTTGAGTTAGATCGCCTTCCCCTGATGCGATTTCAGCTAGTGCATCAGATACACGCATAAGATCGCGGAACAAGAAGTTAACTAGCCAAGCCACAATAGCGACCACAATAAT
>NZ_NOIF01000012.1 GCF_002265265.1 Photobacterium sanguinicancri | reverse complement strand
AATGAACGATGTAAATGAGCGCTTGAAACAAAACACCGAGTTAGCACAATCAACCATTAAACAATTTGTTGAGAATGGCGGTTCATCGTATCCAGCAGCTGCCGTAATGGCAACATTGAATGGGTTGTTTGGCGATACCTTGCTAGAGAAAAAGCACAGATTTGCTCAACGCATGTCGATTCGTGATCAGAAGCAAGATTTGGTACTTGAAAAATCCCAGTTAGTACGCCAGTTACCAGATGCGCAATCCCGAATCATCTTGTGCGTGCATGGCTGGTGTATGAGCGATGTGCAATGGACTCGTAAAGGCGTTGATCATGGTCGCCAATTCGAAAAATTTGGTTATACCCCTTTATATCTGAGGTACAACACGGGTCGGCATATTTCAGAGAACGGTGAAGACTTTTCTTACTTTCTAGAGCAGCTTATCAGTGAGTGGCCTTGTGAAGTAAAAGAGCTGGTTTTACTCGGTCATAGCATGGGTGGATTGGTTAGCCGAAGTGCTTGTTATTATGCGGTGCAGCATCAACATGCTTGGCTTAAGTCGTTAACAACCTTGGTGACACTTGGTAGTCCTCATAATGGTGCGCCGCTTGCTAAATTGGCATGCTGGTTAGACGCACAAATTGAAGATACTCCGTCGTTAAAAGCGTTCTCATCTATTGCTGACGTACGCAGTAATGGCAGCCGTGATTTAAGCCGAGGTGTGATTTTTCATGAAGCATGGCGTGATGGTCAGCAAGGCGTGTTCCCTCATATCCACTTGCCTCTGCATGTGAACTGTTTCGCTGCTGCGAGTTGCTTAGGTCATGACATTGAAGATGAAAAAAACAGATTGCTAGGCGATGGGTTAGTACCTGTATCGAGCGCATTGGGTGAGGCGAGGGGCTATATTACGCGTCTTGGTTTTCCGCTGGATAACTTATGGGTCGCGGGGGGGATTAGCCATCTAGGTTTGCTCAATCATCCACAAGTCTTGCATCAGGTACAGTCGTGGGTGTTAGTGAACTCGCCTGATTAAAACCGAAATTTAAGTCAGAATGAGGTCGTTTCATATATATGTAAAAAATCATATATATGATTTGCGATATATTGAGTTTGCGATAGTATACTTCTTAGGCTGACTAAGTAACTATTGATCATGAAACGAATATTATTTCTATGTACAGGTAATTCTGCACGCTCCCAATTGGCTGAAGCTATCATGCGCGATATGGCGGGTGATACGTACATGGTGATGAGTGCGGGGATGCGTCCTGAAGGTGTTGATCCTCGGGTGTATGAAGTGCTTGAACGCTTCGAAATTAACAGTGATAACTTGAACAGTGTGACAGCAGATTCTTATCGCGATCAGCATTTTGATGTTGTGATCACATTATGTGATAAAGCGAGTAATGAGTGTGAACTCTTCACAGATTCGGATGCGCTTATTCACTGGGATTTTAAAGACCCTAAACAGCAAGCAGGCAGCGACAGTTTCTTTGAAACAGCAGAGCAGCTAAAATCAAAAATAGCCTTGTTTTTGTTGTTAAATGGCGAGCATAGTTCACCAACCATTGGGCCTGTTGAGTTATTTAAGATCATGAGTGATCCACTTCGGTTGCGTATCCTAATGTTGATCGAAGATGAATTCGCTTTGTCTGTTAGTGATCTGACCAAGGTGTTGGAAGTAAGCCAACCTAAAGTATCACGTCATTTAGCGTTATTACGCGATGCGGGTATTTTGAATGATCATCGCGAAGGGCAGTGGATCTACTATCATTTTCCGATCACATTACCTCGCTGGATTACGCATGTGTTAGCAACGGTACGCAATGGTAACTCTGCGATGATTAACCAAGAAAAAATTCGGTTAATGCAGCTAAAAGATCGTCGCAAGCCTCAGTTAAGTAAACCTCATATGTTTAACCCGCTAAGTGAACACTATCAACATCACTTGATGGAAAAAAACTGACAGAATAGGAATCAATTATGCCGACTCATCCATTTTGGGCTCTTCCTTTAGCTGATAGCGGAAAGTTATTGCTAACGCCTTGCCCTGGCACGAAAGAAGCAGACTTAGCCAGCTCTATTGCTGATTTGAAAGCTGAAGGCGCGACGGTTGTGCTGACAGCATTAGAAATGAATGATTTGCCTAACGACGGAGTACAAGCATTAGCAGATGCATGTAAAGACGCGGGCTTAGCGTGGTTCCATCTTCCAATAGAAGATGATTGTGCACCAGCAGATGCTTTTGATGTGAATTGGACTGCAGCAAATCAGGCTGCCCAGCGTGCATTAGATAACGGTGAAGCAGTAGTGGCGCATTGTAAAGGTGGCTCGGGCCGTACAGGTTTAATTGCTGCTCGTATCATGCTTGATCGCAGTGTTGATGTGAAAACGGCAGTGGCACAAATTCAGGCGCTTCGCCCTGGTGCTTTCACTCGCCAAGCACACATTGATTACATTGCCCAGTTTGCTAAGTAAGCCTAATGAATCACGGCTGAATTGTGAATAAGACGAAAAGATAACGAAGAAAGGCACGATGATCGTGCCTTTTTATTTCACTTCTTTATTTTACTGCTTTCTTATACCCAAACCTTGAGTCATCTCGGAATCTATTTATAGGTCGAGATCTTAATCAGGCATGACGATAATACCAAGTGGTTCAAGTAACTGAGCCTGTTGCCATTCGCAAATTTTGACACCATGTAAACTTACACGTCGCGGATCAAGGCCATACAGCTCAGTGTGGCTTAAATCGCAATTTTCCATATTAAACTGTCCCCAGCTATCTTCTGAGAATTCACTGCGGCTTAAATCCGACCCTTTAAACGAAGCACCGAGTAGGTTTGCACCATTCCAACGGTTTTCAAACAGGTCACATTTTTCGATGCACTGACGTTCAAAGTTGGCGTAAGCAAGGTTACAACCTGTAATATAAGCAGAGCAAAAGTAACTACTGTGACTGATATGGTTCACAAAGCTGGCTTGCTGAAAGTTCACCCCCTTTAGATCACACTCTCTGAACTCTATACCAAAACAATTCGCGCCTGAGAAGTTAGCCATGGCGAGTTGGCACTGCTTGAAACTGGCATCGCGTAAATCGGCATAATTGAAATGACACCCTTCAATGTCACCTTGTTCAATAAATTTACAATTAACAAACTGTACATCTCTTAAATCAGAACGTTCGAAATTACAGCGATAGAATTGGCAGTTTTCGTAATGCGAGTCACGTAAGTTCTGGTGAGAAAAATCCGCCTGATCAAAAGATTTGTTTTTCGTTAGCATGGGTAAGCTCCGTTAAATAACCCGTGCAGACTATCATCTGATAACGTAAAAAAACCAGTAATTAAAACCCTGTAAAAACAACATATTAAAACCCTTCAAAATAGCCCCTTTAAGGCCCCAAAATCGCACGTGATAAGACTAACAAGCTTGTTATCATCTGAGCGTATGAGGAAATTAATTTGAATTAATGTCGTCTTAGTCATTAACTGGTTAAATTTGCAGCAAAATGCACTATTGGCATGGTGGTAAATCATTTCTAGTGTTGAACAATACCTTGTAAAGATTCTTTGAGTTATTGCTGTGGCTTATTGCTTTACGGCGATAGATACATAAAAAATAAGCGAATATATTAAAATGTGACCATAGACAGAGAAACAAGATCCTTAATGCGAGCGATACTATGTGTATATGCAACTCATGATTTAAATCAACATTTGGTTGCATACTCTGGGATATACCTCTGCACTGTTATCTAACACTGCTTATGAGGAAGCAATGAGCATATTTATCTCCATACTTGTCGTATCTATAGTCGGATTCGCCATTCTTAAAAAATATAACGCAATTGCCACCCTATTTTTAGGGGCGGCGGTATTAATGGCTGTCTGTGCTGCAATGGGGTTGCCCGTTATACCAGAAGCTCAATCCAGCGGTAATGCGTGGTTGGATATCTTTGAGTCGATGAACTTAATGTTCAATAACCGCTTCGGTGGCATGGGGCTGATCCTGTTTGCCTTGCTAGCTTATGCGCGTTACATGACTTACATTGGTGCTAACGATATTGTTATCAATAATGCGCTTAAGCTGCTGGGTGGAATCAATAAACCCTACTTATTGCTGTCTGTTACTTTTCTTATTGGTAGCTTTATCTCGCTAGCAGGGTTTGGTGCAACTAGCCTTGCAGTATTACTGATGTCGACCTTGTTCCCTGTTCTAAATGCCCTTGGGTTACCTGCTATTTCGATTGCTGCTGCTATTGCAACAACTGCGACTATCAGTTTCTCGCCGTTGGCTGTCGACTCGGTGATTGCAGCTGAAAACGTTGGTATGTCGGTTGAAATTTACACCATGAAATATCAAATTCCTTTGGCTATCCCAAGTATGCTTGCGATGGCGGCTGCCCATTATTTCTGGCAGCAGTATATGGATAAAAAAGAGGGGTTATTTCAGCAGGGCAATACCAAGAAAATTGATCTTAAAAATGTCAATGTGCGGACCTCAGAAGTAGAAGGCAAAGCGCCAGGCTTTTACGGCTGGTTGCCGATGTTACCCATCATAGTGCTCATTATCACCAGCGGTGAATTAGGCCTGATTGAAGGTGTTAGCATGAACATTGGTACTATTGCCATTCTATGTTTATTTACCGCTATGGCGTTGGAAGCGATTCGTCACCGTAGTGGTCGATCAGCAATGGATGGTATGAGTGCCATTGTTAAGGGGATGGAAGATGCGTTGCCAGTGGTTCTGATTTTGGTTGGTGCAGGTGTGTTTGCCCAGAGCCTGAAAGCTATCGGTGCGATCAATATGTTGATCGAATCAGCCTCACAAGTTGGTTTTGGCCCTACGGCAATGATGTTGGCACTGGTTGGTTTGACGGGTGCAGTTGCCTTCCTGACTGGGTCTGGTAACGCTGCTTTTTATGCCTTTGTTGAGCTGATCCCTAAAATTGCGGATGGTATGGGCATTAATGGTGTTTATCTGGTTATGCCAATGCAACAGGCTTCAAATGCTTGTCGTGCGATGTCACCGGTAGCTGGGGTTATCGTTGCGTCATCTGGTATGGCAAAAGTGTCGCCGTTTGATCTGATCAAGCGAACAATTCCGCCAATTACATTTGGACTAGCGGTTAACATCATTCTAAGTATTCTCTTCCTGCCAATGGCTATTTAATGCTACTGGTATTACTTAACCCTTGATGGGGTTAGTGTAACCATAACAAAAAAGCCTGATACCTTACGACGAGGGATCAGGCTTTTTCATACACAAGAATATGAACATTTACTTATCCGAATTGGTATTACTCAAATTCAAAGATGAATGATTTGAGCGCCTCAATATCGGCGATTTTGATTTCACCGCTGGTTTTAGTGATTAGGCCTTTATCAATTAACTCTTTAACGGCACGGCGGTAGACCCGACTTGAAGTACCAAAGCGTTCTGCTTCTTGTTCAGCCTTACCAAACGATCCGAGTGTGACTCTTTCTTGGTAGCGGTGCCATAAGTCATACGCAATGTTGTAAGTTATCGAGTGCAGTAGGCGATAGGTATAAATATCTAGCGAGTCTTGGTAATCATTGGCTAGTGCACTGGCAAAGAAAAGGGTGAACTCAGGACGATGAGTTATAAGTTCTGCAACGGATTTTAAACATATAACGTCAACTTCAAGCTGTTCTTCTGCTACCACATTCCATTGACATCCCGTTTGAGAAAAAAGCTCCATTTCCCCAAAAATATGGTGATCACACTCGACTTCCCCGAGCTGAAAGCAACGACCATTCATTGCAGATATGTGCATCGATACCCGACCAACAGAAACGAGGTAGAGATGTTTAACTGGTTGGCCTTGTTGCAAAATAATCTCGCCAGCTTGGTAAAATCGACTGTGAAGCTGGCACTGGTAAAAAGCTTTACGAAATTCATCGTAGAGTTTGTTGAGGGTGTCGGTAAATCTACCTGTTTGATAGGGTCTTAATTGCATTGTGAATGTTAAATAGTGGCGAATAGAATGAAAGTAGCGGAATGATACATGTATCAATAAATCCACTTTGTTGTGGCGATCACAGATAGTGACAGACGATCGGTAATTATTTAGGGCAAGAAGTCGAATACACAAAAGCCCATATCTGGGCTTTTGTAATCCTAACGTTTTTGGGGAACGTTTTTTTAAATGCATTGGATGCTAAATTTACAAGCAGGTCTAACCGCGATGATTAACAGCGACAAAGTGCAGCTAAAGCGGCTTTTGCTGCCATTATTTCCCCTTGAACCGTAATGTCATTTGCGTTCGCATACTCGCTCACACCTTCTTGAACATTTTGTTGGTATAACACTACGTTGTTCAATATTGATGCGACTTGAATCCCACGTAATTTTCCGACGGTAAATAAGGCTGACGTTTCCATGTCAGCACCTAGAACGCCTTTACGGCTCCAATGCTCGCATATTTTATCTTCTTCATCGGTGTAGAAGCTGTCATGTGAACGTACAATACCGTAATACGCAGGGTAAGCATGCTCTGTTAAATAGCGTTCTATTTCTGTAGTGAGTGGACGGCTTGCTATTGCAGGATAGGTATTCGATACATAGGCTTTAGATCCACCTTCATCGCGTACAGCCCCTTCAGCCACTATGAGTTCACCTAAACCAATATTACCTTGTAGTGCACCAGCAGACCCTACACGCACTATGTACTTAGCACCACATAAGGTTAATTCTTCAAGTGCAATCAGTGCGGAAGGGGAGCCGATCCCTGTGCTGCAAACCGTGATCTTATGATCTTGGTAGTAGCCGCTAATTATTCTGTACTCGCGGTTTTCAGCAATTTGTTCACTGCGCTCAAGCAGCGTGGCGATTCTGTTTACGCGGTCTGGCTCTCCACACACAATCACTTTGTCCGATACATCGTCAAAGCAGACAGCGATATGGGGTTGTTTTACATCGTTACTCATTATGCTAACTCGTTCACTGTTTCTTCGGCTTTATTTTGCTGAGTTTCATTTTGTTTAGCTTGGTTGTGCTTCGCTGTGCCCATCCAAGTGCGAGTACCGTTCATCGCAATGAATAGCAAAATAGCGTACTCAATCGACAATGCATACACCCCTTGAGCAGCATAAATGCCGACACTAATGATGTTAATCACTACCCATAAAATCCAGTTTTCAACATATTTACGAGTCATCAGAATTTGCGCGACCACAGAAAGCACTGTCATCACTGAATCCCAGAATGGGAAGGCATCGGGCTCCAGTGTCGGACGTGCTAGGTCTGCGCCCAGTAAATTCAAGCCATCAACACTCACGTTAGCCAGTGCCAAGAAGAATGGGTCGATGTAAATTGTCATAATACCAATGGCTAAAACGCTAACGGCAATAGTGTAAGAGAGCTTTTGTTTACTCAACCAACGTACTTCGAGCTTGTCACCATTTTCTGATGTTGGTCGTGTCCATGCATACCAGCCATAAAGGTTGGCGCAGAAGAAGAACAGTTGCAGTAACAAGATGCCATAAAGTTGAATTTGATAAAAAATGATGGCAAATAAACTGACATTGATAAGGCCAAAAAGGTAATTGATTGTTTTCTCTTGGCTTGCATTCCAAATACACAGCAAGCCAAAAATTGTCCCGATGGCTTCAATCCACGACATTGCGTAGCCACCACCAATAGGGATGTTAATAAGGGTGTTATTGATATCGAACCAGGCGATAAAGTCCATCATGTATGTCCTTGGGTTATTTTCCGTATGGCGCCAGTGTAGAAAATTGCCTCTATTATCATAAGGACATTTGTCCGACTGCTATTGGCTAGGCTCATGTTTTGTGAATTTTCTGACAAGTTAGTGGATGAGTATCTTCTCGTCACGACAATAAAGGTGTCTTTTCTCTCATGTAATGGTGTTGCTTCTGGCTTCTTACCTTCTGTAGGGCGTTGTTTTTGTTAGTACAACCAAAAAATAGTGAAGAATAACCTTAATAGAGTTTGTATATTCGATAATTCATATATATGATTTATCGAATATTCTAACTATTGCTTCTTAAATATCGAAAAGGGAATCACATGGCTATTAAAGTAGGTATCAACGGTTTTGGTCGTATCGGGCGTTTAGCACTACGCGCAGCATTTAACTGGAAAGACGTTGAATTTGTACAAATCAACGACGTAGCTGGTGACGCTGTCACGTTAGGGCATTTACTGGAGTTCGATTCAATCCAAGGGCGCTGGGAACATGCGGTTACCGTCGATGGCAATACTATTATTGCCAATGGTCAGCATATTAATTGCACTCAAGAACGTGATATTGAAGCGGTAGATTGGTCTGGTTGTGATGTGGTACTGGAAGCAACAGGTGTACATCGTAAGAAATCGTTGCTGCAAAAATACCTCGATCAAGGTGTGAAGCGTGTTGTGGTATCTGCACCTGTAAAAGAAGAGGGCGTACTGAATGTCGTTGTTGGTGTGAACGACAACCTTTACGATCCTGCATTACACCAAATTGTGACAGCGGCATCTTGTACTACTAACTGTATAGCCCCAATTGTGAAGGTTATTCATGAAAAACTGGGTATTGAGCAGTCTTCATTTACCACGATTCATGACTTAACCAATACACAAACTATTTTAGATGCGCCGCATAAAGACCTTCGTCGCGCTCGTGCTTGTGGTATGAGTTTGATCCCAACAACGACCGGCTCAGCAACGGCGATTGTTGAAATCTTCCCCGAGCTTGCTGGTAAAATTAATGGTCATGCTGTGCGTGTACCCTTGGCAAATGCCTCGCTGACCGACATTATTTTTGATGTTAGCCGTGATACAACAGCAGAAGAAGTGAATGACTTGCTGCAAGGAGCTGCAGAAGGCGAAATGGCGGGTATTTTAGGATTTGAAGCGCGACCGCTTGTTTCTATCGACTATAAAGGCGACCGACGTTCGACCATTGTTGATGCACTTTCTACCATGGTCGTGAATAATCGCATGGTGAAAATCTACGCGTGGTACGACAACGAAATGGGCTATGCCACACGCACAGCGGAACTGATCCGTAAAGTCGGCTTATAAGCTGATGGCAACAGCGGCTATATAAGGTACAACCATGATCGCGACTTTTTCACAATTACCGCAGCAAGTGCGCCAATACATGTTGGTGACGTTCAATTATTGGAATTTCACCATCACAGATGGCGCTTTACGTATGCTGGTGGTGCTGCATTTTCATCATTTGGGTTATACGCCACTGCAAATTGCGTCTTTATTTTTGTTCTATGAATTCTTTGGCGTTGTTACCAACCTTATTGGTGGTTGGCTAGGGGCGAAACTTGGCTTAAATAAAACCATGAATATTGGTTTAGCCATGCAGGTTACAGCGTTGTTCATGCTCGCAGTGCCTGCCGATTCACTGACAGTGTTGTGGGTGATGCTTGCACAGGCGATTTCTGGCATAGCTAAAGACCTGAATAAAATGAGTGCGAAAAGCGCGATCAAAACATTAGTGCCAAACGATCAACAAGGTGCCTTGTATAAGTGGATTGCCATTCTGACTGGGTCGAAAAATGCGCTGAAAGGTGCGGGTTTCTTTTTAGGTGGGCTTTTGCTGGCTTGGCTCGGCTTCCAAGGTGCGGTTGTGCTAATGGCATCGGTGTTGGTAGCTGTACTCATCATGAGTTTGACTTGGCTTGAAAAAGACTTAGGTAAAGCAAAAAAAGCCATCAAGTTTAAAGAGATTTTCTCTAAGAGCCGTAGCATCAATATCTTGTCAGCTGCTCGAATGTTTTTGTTCGGGGCGCGTGATGTTTGGTTTGTAGTTGCACTTCCTATCTATCTTGGCCAAGTGTTTGGTTGGGATCACTTGTGGGTCGGTGGTTTTCTTGCACTTTGGGTTATAGCTTACGGTTTTGTGCAAGGCTTTGCACCGCGCATAACAGGCAAGGCACAGGGTGTCGTACCTGATGGCCGTGTAGCTTTGATTTGGGTTGCTGTTTTAGCCTTTATTACTGGTGCAATTGCGTTGGGGGTTCAGTATGACTGGCAACCGCAATTTACCATTGTATTTGGCTTATTGGTCTTTGGTGCCGTATTTGCAGTTAACTCTTCACTTCACTCGTACCTTATTGTGAGTTATGCAAAAGGTGATGGCGTGTCCTTGGATGTCGGCTTTTACTATATGGCCAACGCGATGGGGCGTTTAATTGGTACGATTCTATCTGGCTGGGTGTATCAAGTCGCAGGGTTAGCTGCTTGCTTGTGGGTATCGTTTAGCTTTTTGGTTATCACAACCCTGATTTCTATTGGTTTGCTACAGCATAAGTTAGCATCTGCACAATAGCACTGATCTTTAGCCTGCCAGTAAGGGTGGCATTCAAGGATCGATATACCAAACCACGGTAAGTTAGCTTACCGTGGTTTTTCATTTTTAGCCTTATTTACTTCGCCAGCAAGGTTTCGTTAGCTTAGTTCCGTTATACTTTTATAAGAGTGATACCAAAGGCAATTGTATTTAGTGTGGCTTGAGGTGGTACTGGCATCCTCTTTTATCACTCATTAAAGAAGAACTAAAATCATAATTATAAGGTGAAAGTATGCAGGCTATTTGTTTCGATTTTGATGGCACATTAATAGATTCGGAAGTTTTTCACGCACAAAATTGGTCACATTATATTGCATCTGTAGGTGGGGACATTTCACAGCCTCAGTTTCTTTCTCATTATGCGGGTTTGCCTTGGCCGAAAGTAGCGGCTGTTTTGAAGACCCAGTTTTCCCTGCCTCAAGAAATTCATCATATTTTGTATGACATGGAAACACTGACACGCGAAAGACTACAGCAAGGACGAATACCTGCTATGCCGGGTGTTGATCGCGCGTTAAAGCAATTACATGGTCAGTGTCCACTTATGGTGGTAACGGGTTCGCCGCGCGAATATGTTGAAGGCATTTTAGATAGCTTAGGTTGGTTATCGCTTTTTGATGGTGTTGTGACGGGGCAAGATGTCGCGAATAACAAGCCATCCCCGGAAATTTATCAGCTGGCTTGTAAGCAATTAAACGAAAAACCTGATCGTGTGATTGCAGTAGAAGACAGTCTTACGGGGATCACTTCTTCACTATCTGCAGGTTTGCCAACAATTTTGGTGAACCCTGAACTGCCGCAATGGAATGTGGACGTGCACGACTCTTTTTCATCAATGGAAGAAGCACAAGTGTTGCTTCATCGAATGATAGCGTAAAGTAACAACATGCAGTAAGGACTTAACTCGTAGTAGAAAGGAGAGCATATGAATAAATGGCTTCTACCAATTTTTACGGGCATGTCATTGTCGGGTTGTGTACTGCAGCCACAATTGGCATTTAATGACGATACTGCATGGAAAAACTATGGCTATGAAACGGCACTTTCAGGAATGATAAAAAATTCTGAAGGTGACCTACGAAGCCGCGATAAAATGAAGTCGTTGCAAGCAACGGGCTATCAAGCCTATAGTGACGGCTATGAGTTGGGTCGAACAGAATATTGTGCACAAAATGCTTTTATACTCGGCGTTAAAAACCAAGCATATCATGGCATTTGTGATCGCTTAGACTGGACGTTTCGACAAGACTATATCAGCGGGCGTACAAGTAGTGCTGGCCGTTCATTTTAAAAGTAAAAGAGCAATAACAGGCGAAGTATGCAAAACGAAGAAATCATGACAGGCGAAATGCTTGTAGAAACAGTTGAGAACCAACTGGCCGAAGGTAACCCTGTAAAAGTGAAAGAAACATTGATGCGCTTAGTGATGACAGGCACACCGCGTGAAGAAGCATTAGAAATGATTGCTTGTGCGTTATCTGTTGAAGTGTTCGATGTAGCAAAAAATGAAGGTACTTTCGACCTGAAGCGTTATAGTGAAAACCTAGACTCGCTGCCTGACATGCCTTGGGATTTTGATGAGTAAGCATTCCCCGCTTCTTATTCAATAGCTTTAAAGAGAAACCACTGCTGATTTATCACGGTGGTTTTTTTTGTGAGATTATCGTTATCTTCTGGAAGATAGAAGAGTGTTTACTCCCACCTAGTATATTACCTTGTCACCATCCGTTCATACTGCCACTTTCCCCGTTGTTATTAAGCTCCACTGATTTCCTACTCAATAATAATCATTAGTGCTCTATATGTGATTTAGGTATTTGGTTGTTCGCTTGCTTTATGTTAACGATATGAAAAATATTGTTGTCATAGAACACTGTTATGAAAGTTTCATCAAAGTGTTGTAAGTCATTTATTACGGTATGCTGGTGCAACATTATGCTTTCAATAGTGTGATTTAACCGATGAAAAGACAAAAAATAGCATTAAATAAAAGCTTTTAGTGCTAACTAGCCCTTTGTGGGTGGTTTTAGTGTCTGGTTTACTGTCAAAATCTAGTTATCTGGTCTGGTTTGTTGCTATAAAGTGGTTTTTTCTGGTGTGACTAACTTCAAACTTGGTTGATCATGCTGCTGTGGAATAAAATTCCAGTTTCATTTGTTGCTTATTGGTTAAAATTTAGTGCCACATTCCAAGTTTTTTTCTTTATTGTGTATATAACTTTTAAACAAGGCAGCAAGGAAACTAAAGATGATTATTGGCGTACCTAAGGAAATTAAAGTTCACGAATACCGTGTAGGTATGGTTCCAGCATCTGTAAGTGAAGCAGTAGCGCATGGCCATAAAGTATATGTAGAAACGCTAGCGGGTTCTGGTATTGGTTTTAGTGACCAAGACTATATTGATGCAGGCGCACAAATTCTGCCAACAGCTACAGATGTTTTCGCTGAAGCTGAAATGATTGTTAAAGTTAAAGAACCGCAGGCTGTTGAGCGTGCGATGCTTCGTGAAGGTCAAATCTTATTTACTTATCTTCACCTTGCTCCAGATCCAGAACAAACGATTGACCTTATCAACAGTAAAGCAGTGTGTATCGCTTACGAAACAGTAACTGATAACCAAGGCCGTCTACCGCTTCTTGCGCCTATGTCTGAAGTGGCTGGTCGTATGTCAATTCAAGCTGGTGCTTTTGCCCTAGAAAAATCAAAAGGCGGCCGCGGCATGCTACTGGGTGGCGTACCAGGTGTTGAGCCTGCGAAAGTGGTTATCATCGGTGGTGGTGTAGTCGGTGCAAACGCAGCACAAATGGCCGTTGGTCTACGTGCTAATGTCGTGGTACTTGACCGTAATATCGATGTATTACGTCACTTAGATGCGCAGTTTGGCGGTGATGTACAGTGTGTTTACTCAACTAAAGATGCGATTGAAAAGCATGTATTAGAAGCTGACCTTGTTATTGGTGGTGTATTGGTAGCGGGCGCAGCAGCACCAAAACTAGTCACTGCTGAAATGATTAAAGCGATGAAACCTGGCGCTGCAATCGTAGATGTTGCTATCGACCAAGGTGGTTGTGTTGAAACTTCACACGCCACAACGCACAGTGACCCAACATACATTGTTGATGATGTTGTTCACTACTGTGTTGCAAACATGCCGGGTGCAGTTGCTCGTACATCAACGTTTGCACTGAACAATGTAACGCTTCCATATATTCTTCAGCTAGCAGACAAAGGTTACAAACAAGCACTACAAGATGATAAGCATCTGCTAAACGGCTTGAATGTATACCGTGGCCAAATTACTTGCGAAGAAGTGTCTGAAGCACTAGATATGCCATATGTAGCACCAGAAGCTGCAATTGCGTAATCGGTAAAAATTAAATATAAAAAAATCCCCGCACTGTTCAGTGACGGGGATTTTTTATTCTTTTAACTAGGCTCAGGCTGCTGTTTTAGAGCACCACCTTACTTTCAATATATTAAAAGCTGTTTAAGTTTTCGATCAGAACGATGTCACGTTGTGCAGCGCGTTTTTCAACATCAGTTTTCGCTGTTTTAATCGTTTGTTGTAAGCTTGCAAGCACTCTTTCCATGCTTGCTTTATTGCTGAAAATTTTATCTTTCACATTAATAGCAGCCACATTGGTGTAGCGACCGTCTTCACTAGTAGGTACTGAGATCTTACCGCTGTTCACGAGATCTTTAACGATCTTCGCTTCTTTTTCAAAGCCTGTTAATCCAGCCAAATGCCAGCGATGCATTGGCTTACCTTCGTACTGGCCATGCTTAACATCTGTTAAGTACTTAATGGTGAGGTTACGAATAGTACCGGCTTCCTCGCCGAACTCTTCTTCTGTATCAAATAAGACAGGGAATTTACGACCTTCCAATACGCCACCCGCTTTAGTTAAGTGGCCCATACGGTAGCTGTTCATACCAAGATGAATAGGGGTGGTATCTGTGATCAGGCTGTTGTCAGCAAACTTAAGATCTTTAATACGTTTGCCTGCGGGCTCTGTTAAATCAATGGTGTAAGTCACGCCAGCAAAGAAGTCGTTGGTTGAGTATTTTGATGAGCGACGCTCAGGGTTGAAGCTGTAAGTCACATCGCCATCTTTTACACTGTTAAAGTAGCCAGCCGACCATTCCATGTAGGTTTTCAGCTCTTTCCCCGTCATTTCATAAACGGTAATTTCACCACCAGCGTATTGGTAGTTGAAAGCAATGTCTTTTGCTTTGATGGGGCCAACATCAAGTTCAGCTTTGTCGTTATCAATTTGAAGTGCAATCACATTGGCCATAGGCGCGTAATGCATGCTGGCTTCTTGGTATAGCGCACTAATACCCGTGTCTTGAATATGAACTTGCGGTATGCCTTTAATTTCATTTTCAGGAACAAGATCAGTACCTGTTAGTTCCGCGACCGAGCGATTTGCGTTTTCACGCAGGCGCTTGTGATAAGGGGCATACAAGCTTTCCATTTTCTTATCAGAATCGGTGCCTTGAATTTTGTAGGTGAAGCTGTCTTTATTGACTAGAGTGAACTGACCATCACGCTCTTCAAATTGAAGATCAATACGAGAAAGAGCACGGCCATATTTGTCTGGTTCGGTGATGATAACGCCGTTTACAACTGCTTTGTCGATACGGGTGTGCATATGGCCAGCAACAATGGCATCAATTTCTGGGTTGGCATTGGCAATATCGG
The DNA here is from genome assembly GCF_002265265.1 of Photobacterium sanguinicancri. Classification (GTDB taxonomy): domain Bacteria; phylum Pseudomonadota; class Gammaproteobacteria; order Enterobacterales; family Vibrionaceae; genus Photobacterium; species Photobacterium sanguinicancri. The sequence goes on along the minus strand of NZ_NOIF01000012.1, from coordinate 36,482 downwards.
TAACGCCAGTGTCTTTAATATTGTTCTCGTTATCTAAGCCCATGTGCGCAACTAACACAATCGCATCAACTTTATCGTCGATTTGCTTGATGACTTTTTTAACTTCCAGTGAAGGGTTGGTAAAGGTCATGCCATTTAGGCGGTTAGTGCCTTCAGCGAAAACTGCAGTCATCGGTGTATCCATGCCGATAACACCAATTTTAATGCCGTTACGTTCAATAATGGTATGAGCGGGTAGGAAAGGGTTACCATCTGCACGTTTAATGTTGCCGCCAAGTGATTGGCCTTCAAATTGCGATAATGAACGGTTTAGCACCTTCAAGCCGAAATCAAATTCGTGGTTACCCAATACCCATACATCGTAAGACATTTCGTTGAAACCCAGCATCATAGGATCAACTGGCTCATCTTTAAATGTTTCAACAAAGTTACCTTGAATGGTATCGCCCGCATCAACCAAAATAACATTGCTTTGCTCTTGGCGAACTTGTTTTACTTTGGTGGCTATTTGACTAAGGCTACCACGCATATTTAGCTTATCGCTTGCGTAGTCCCAAGGCATGAAATGACCATGAATGTCAGATGTCCCCAGAATAGTGACATCGGTAATATCACCGTCAGCTGCAAATGCAGATCCGCTTAACGCAAGAAGTATGGCAGAAGTAAGTAACTGCTTTTTCATAGAATAAGGCTCGAATTAGAATTATGTAATGGTTTCGGGCGCTATGGTAGGGGGATATACATCTCATTTGGGTGATGTATGTCACTCTTTTATTGAAACAGATTCGATATATACCACGCAGTGTGAGTGCTATCTCACTGATGCGCATAAAAGGATGAAAGGTAAGTCATTTCTTACCGTTTGAAAATTAGGCTGAGCAATAATCAGCCTAATAATGCAACAGTAACGGGCTTAGCCCTAAAATTTATTCGGGTAATCAGTGATGATGTTATCGACGCCCCATGAGCGGAACATAGCGGCTTTATCGGGCTCATTCATGGTCCAGATGTGTAATTGCAAACCAGCGGTTTTAATCTTGGTTGCCATACTTTCGGTGAGCTTACTCTGATCGTAATGAATACTGTAAAGCGATAGGTCTTGTGCTTTTCCCATCATATTACGTCTGTTTTTTGATGTAATCAGGCCACGACGTACTTCAGGGTAGAGCGTTTTACAGTAAGTAAGCACACCCAGATCAAAGCTGGAAAATACTAGCTTATCGAGCGGGAAATTAAGCTGCTTAACGGTCTGTACTATTTGTTCAACCAGTGGAAGCACTTCGGTTTTACGGTGGATCTTAATTTCTAAGTTCATCGTAATATCAAGCTGGTCGCAAAGAAGCAGTGCCTCTTGCAAGGTTGGAATTTGCTCTCCGATATACAAATCTTTGCCATCGCCCATGAACTTGGCGTTTGCATCGAGCTGTTTTAATGCTTCCAGCGACATCTTTCCAACGCTACCACGGCCATTAGTACAGCGGTTCACGGTTTTATCGTGGATCATTACAGGAACCCGATCTGCGCTAAGCTGCACGTCCATTTCTACCCATGTTGCGCCACATTCAGCGGCCTTCTTAATACCAGCGAGAGTGTTTTCTGGTGCAAGCGCGCGTGCACCACGATGGCCTGAAATCATAGTAAATCCATATGTATAAACGGTTTATGAGTGGAGTGTATCCAATTATGATGACGGAATCTTTATTGCTGATAGCAATATTAAATACAAGGTTAAAGTTGGGGGGGCGGAAATCCATATAAACTGTCGTTTTTTTTCAATTCACATTCAGGTGTTACCGTTATTATTATGCTTATCGGCTTAACCACTTTTGGCTGCTAGGCTAAATCGTGACAAATACCGAGACATTTAGAACACAAATTGAGTAGGCATAGTGTGCCTAAGGTAAAACAAGAATGAATACAAAACCGACATTAGCTCAACTTGGGTGGCGCCCATTTTTCCAACAACAGTTAACACTTGAAGAACTAACTGATTTTCAGATTGGTCGCGTTGTTGAACAGCATCGTAGTGGTGCGATTGTAATGAGTGAACAAGGTCAAGTTAGCTTAATGCAATCGCCACAGAGTGAGCGACTTTGTGTCGGTGATTGGGTGCTATTTGATGATAACTTGAAACTTCATCGCCTGTTAGATCGTCAATCATTGTTTGAGCGTAAAGCGCCGGGCTCTAAGCTAGATACACAGTTGATCGCCTCTAATGTTGATAGCTTGCTGGTGGTGTGTTCATTAAACAATGATTTTAATCTGAGTCGCATTGAACGTTATTTGGCGTTGGCAAAAGATGCAGAAGTCGAGCCAGTGATTGTGCTGACGAAAGAAGATCAGTGCGGCGATGCAGACGAGAAACGTAAACAAGTTCAAGATTTAGACCCGTTTATGATGGTGCATGCCATTAATGCGCTTGACCCAGAACACCTTAAAGAACTCTCTGGTTACTGTAGCTTAGGCAAAACTTTGGCATTGGTTGGGTCTTCAGGTGTTGGGAAATCTACATTGGTCAATGGCTTAATGGGTTTTGAAGCTCAGCTCACCGCAGGTATTCGTGAAGATGACAGCAAAGGTCGCCATACCACCACATCTCGTGCCTTAAAGTGGATGCCACAAGGTGGCTTGTTGATGGATACCCCAGGAATGCGTGAACTGCAGCTTACAGATTGCGAGAAAGGGGTGAATGATACCTTTAGCGAAATTACTGAGCTTGCTGATCAATGTCGCTTTGCTGATTGCCAGCATGGCAGTGAACCCGGCTGTGCGATTCAAGCTGCATTATCAGAGGGAACCCTAGCGGAAAGGCGTTTTATCAGTTACCAAAAGCTGTTGCGTGAGCAAGCGTTTAATGGTGCTACTTTGGCTGAGAAACGCACCAAAGATAAAGCTTTCGGTAAAATGATTAGCTCGATTCAAAATGAATCACGCCAGCGTAAAAAAGGCTTTTAATCGATTTGATACCCTAGATTATTGGTGTTCTAGATTCCCGCTAGCTTTTTGTTATTAAAGAGATTAACGCCACCGTATTCGGTGGCGTTGTTCGTTATTGCTTTTTTTTTATTTATTTTCAATTTTCTTTCGTCTTTTTCCTTTCTCGTTCGTCTTAGCTACATGAATCCTATAAGTGATTGCTGATTGTCGGTTCATGGCTTACTCAATGGGAGTGGTTTTCTTCGTGGTGCTTAAAAGAAACTCCGAGAGAATCGACACAGTTAGATAGAGAAATAGAAAATATGTTACAGAAAGTTGTCGTGCAAAAAGAGCAAGAGTCAATGAACTCTGCACCTCAGTGGTTACACCAGTACAAAGATGTTTTTAATGCGCTAAACGGTATTCGTCGTGGGATTGAGAAAGAAGGGATTCGAACAGCCATTGATGGCAACTTATCACAGCACCCGCATCCTCAAGCATTAGGGGCGGCGTTAACACATCCCAATATTACCACTGATTTTGCCGAGGCACAGTTAGAGTTGGTGACGCCGGCTTATGCTGATCGGGGTCAACTGTTTGATCACCTCAGTACCTTACATAGCTATGTTGCGAATAATTTGTCTGATAGCGAAGTGATGTGGGGGGCCAGTATGCCGCCACGTTTACCAAGTGAAGAAGCAATTGCTATTGCGGATTATGGTCACTCGAATGTAGGTCAAATGAAGCAACGCTACCGTCATGGATTGGCTAATCGTTATGGTAAAAAAATGCAGACGATATCGGGTATTCACTATAACTTTTCCTTGCCAGAAACCTTTTGGCAAGCCTTGCATCAGGTTGAGAAGAGTCACCAACCGTTGAGTGAATTTATCTCAGATCGTTACTTCCATATGATCCGCAATATCATGCGTCATGGTTGGATTATTGGTTATTTATTTGGTGCATCACCCGCGGTTGATAGTTCGTACTTAGTGGGTAAGCAACATGATCTGGATGAATTGGATTTTGGTATAGATGATGTCGGTACTGCTGAGTTTGGCAGAGATAGGACGGCTAATCACCGCACTTATTATGCACCTTGGGCGACGTCGTTACGGTTAAGTAACCTAGGTTACAGCAATAGCGAGCAGTCTAAATACACGCTTAATTACAACAATAAGCATGATTATTTATCTGGCTTATATAACATTCTTGCGATGCCAAGTGAGTATTACGCACAGTTTGAGCAAAGCCAGCAAGTGAACAACAAAGTACTGCAATTAGAGAATGAATTGTACAGTTCTGTGCGGCCCAAAATTGTTAATAATGAGCTCCGTCCTTTATACGCTATGTGCCGTTATGGTGTGGAATACATAGAGTTACGTAGCCTAGATATTAATCCTTATTTACCGCTTGGGCTTGATCAAACTCAGAGTTATTTCTTGGATTTGTTCTTACTCTACTGCGCGCTTTCACCAAGTGCAGCGCTAGATGCAGATGAACAGGCCCTCATACAGCAGCGCCAAGAGCGCGTAGCGATGCAAGGGCGAAAACCTCAACTAACACTGCCGACATTACAGGGTGAACAAACACTAGAAACGCTAGGAGTAGACTTGTTAGCAGGCATGGAGGCATTGCTGTCTCTATTGGAAGACCAACAAGAAGCGGCAGTGTATGCACAAAGTATTACAAGAGAAAAGGGCAAGCTGTTCGATGCTAGCTTAATACCATCTGCGCGAGTGTTGGCCGATATGCAGCGCGATAATCTTTCGTATACCGATTTCTTATTAGGTTTGTCTCAAGCACATGCAAGGCAGCATCAACAGGTGAGTAAAACAACACAGTTATACAAAGAGCTAACGGTAGCCGCTAAGCAATCCTTAGTGCTACAGCAAGAAATTGAAGCCAATGACACCATTAGCTTTGATGATTATTTACAACAAAAAACAGCATTAACGCACGAGTGCTAAAGGTTTTTGATTCATGGAAATATTGTGGAAACTGCGCAGCTACATAAGAATGTTTGCTCGTCATTATGTGATTGCGTTTATTGGCTTACAGGTTGTTGCTTTGCTTAACCTCGTTCCGCCCTGGCTGATTGGTCGCATTGTGGATGCGATTAGCGAAGACAGGCTAACGGGGACTCTTCTTGCGACGCATTTAGGCGCCATTCTTGCCGCTGGCTTTGGTATGTACGGCTTGCGTTATGTGTGGCATAGCCAACTGTACGGGGCATCTGTGGGTATTACACAGGTGATCAGACAACAATTGTTCTGGCACTTTACGCGTTTAACCCCCGAATTTTACGCGCGCCACAGTGGCGGCGATTTAATGGCACACGCTACCAACGATTTGAATGCTGTCGAGCAAGCTGCTGGCGGTGGTGTAATGACCATGGTGGATTCACTGATTGCAGGCTTAACTGTGATCTTTGGGATGGCGTTTGTGGTGAGTGGTGAATTAACGCTCGCGGCACTACTGCCTTTCCCATTACTTGTGTATGTGACCCATAAATATGGCTCGAATTTACAGCGTCGATTTGGTCGCGCACAAGGTGCGTTTTCATCGTTAAATGAAGAAGTCCGTGAATCTGTGTCGGCAATTCGTGCGGTACGTTCGCACGGTTTAAATCAACGTCAGCAAAGCCGTTTCGACGACACGCTCGATCACACGTTAGAAACCAATATCTCAGTTGCCAAAATAGATTCATTATTTGGTCCAACAATTCAGTTGATCTATGGCTCATCGTTCGTGATTTCGTTGGGTTACGGCGCGTGGTTAATCAGCACTGGTGATATTACCGTCGGGCTGTTTACCAGCTTTACCTTATACCTTGCGCAGCTATTAGGGCCGTTCCTGCAATTTGGCTGGCAGTTCAATATTTTCCAGCGGGGTACAACCTCTTGGCGTCGATTAGAAAAGCTGTTTGCTCAACAGCCTATGGTCAAAGAAGGTGAAGCAGAATTACCTGCTGATGCGATGCTCGATATTACTGTTGATATCGATCACTTTATGTATCCAGCCGCTACGCAGCATGCGTTAAAACAGGTGGCTTTTTCCGTTCCCGCTGGTGGTTTTGTAGGTATTACTGGCCCAACGGGCGGTGGTAAAAGTACGTTAATTAGTTTGTTGTTACGGCAATACAGTCTGCCTGAGTCTTCACGTATCACGTTAGCAGATAAGCCGATTAACACGCTAACCTTTCATGCACTGCGCAGCAAGATTGCATGGGTGCCCCAAAAGCCGTTTTTATTCTCAGGCACGGTTGCTGAAAACATTGCATTAGCGCGTCCAGATGCCTCGGAAGCCGAGATCATTCATGCGGCAGATATGGCTGGCATACTGGATGAAATCCAAGCGTTGCCAGACGGTTTTAAAACTGTGTTGAACGAGAATGGCGGCAATTTATCTGGCGGTCAAAAGCAGCGTTTGACATTAGCGCGTGCACTATTAAGCGACAATGAGCTCTTGTTGCTCGATGATCCTTTCAGTGCGCTAGACATGAAAACAGAAGCGAAAATTAGGAAGAACATTAAGCATTATTATAGCCATAAGACGATAGTGATGATCAGCCAGCGTCTCGCGAATTTGATGACGGCCGATCATATTGTGGTGATGGAAAATGGCAGTATTCACGAGCAAGGAACGCACAGTGAACTCATGGTCAATGAATGCTGGTACGCACGTGTGTTTACCAAACAGAACCAAGCCAATTTTCGACAACAGCAAGTACAGTCGCAAGCGAACACACTTGCTTCCGCTGTGAGTGAAAAGGCTAGCAACAAGGCAAGTGAAGAAGTGGGTGCACAGTATGCTTAATGGGTTAAATTACACAATTAAATCGAAAGCCGCGGCATCAGGTTCGCCTTTTTTGAGATTGCTGGCATTTTCTCTGCCGCATAAAATGCGATTTATTGCTGCGATGTCGCTGTTAATTGTAGCGATAAGTACCGAGATGGCGATTCCATGGCTAGTAAAAATCATTTTAGATGATGTGATTGTGCCGCAGACATTTGATTGGTCGCACTTAGGCTTATTGTGTGGCGCGGTCATGTTGTTTTACGTGGTATCGGCGGCGTTTCAATATGCGCAATCTGTGATGTTTCGTCATGGTGCGTTGTTGGTGGTTAATGATGTTAGAAGACAGCTTTATACGCATTTATTAAAGTTACCGATTAGTTTATTTGATCGGGTACCCGCCGGGAAAATGGTGTCTTATGTCACCAACGATACTGAGTCGTTACGCGATATGTTTGTGACGACCATGCCGACCATTTTGCAAGGTACGGTTCGTATTGTGGCCATTTTTATCGCGATTGCTTTGTTGGATTGGCGATTGATGTTACTGAGTTTATTTTTGATTCCAATCTTGCTGTTGACTATGCACTGGTATCGCACTCTATCGATGCCTATTTTTGATGGTGTGCGCCAACAAGTGAGCAATATAAATAATACGATCAATGAATCTTTACAGGGCATGGCGCTTATTCAAGCTTTTGGTCAAGAACGCGCGTTTGGTAAAAAGTTTGAAAAAGACAATGAGGCTTGGCTGGCGTATCGCAATCGCTCTATCGCGATCGATAGCTTAATGCTGGCTCCGTTCACCCGCTTAATCGGCACCTTAACAGCAATTGGGATTATTGCGTGGTTTGGTGTGTCTTCTTGGGGCAGTGTGGTTGCTGTAGGTACCTTGTACGCTTTCTTAAATTATATTGAGCGCTTTTTTGAACCCTTCCGTCAGTTATCTATGGAGTTAAGAAAGCTACAAGTGGCAACGGTATCGGCAAAGCGTGTGTTTGAGTTATTGGATGAGCCACTTAGCCATGAAGCGAAAGCTGGCGATGGCAAAGTTACTGATGACCAAGCTGTTGATGACAAGGTACCTGTTGCTCCAGATCCAGAACATCGCGCAGAGGTGCAAGCCTCTCATCCTGAAGCGATTACCTTCGACGGTGTCTCGTTTAGCTATGATGGTAAACATAACGCGTTATCCAATGTGAGCTTTACAGCTGAAAGCGGTAAGTTCACCGCGATTGTTGGGCATAGCGGCAGTGGTAAAAGTTCGGTGATTAACTTACTGATGCGTTTTTACCAGCACCAACAAGGTGCAATTACTATTGGCGGTAAGAACATTGCGAGTTTACCTGATGCACAGCTCCGAAAATTAGTGGGTTTGGTTTCGCAAGAGCCCTATATTTTCAGTGGCAGCGTGCTTGAAAATATCGACTTGTCACATCAACAAACTCAGCGTGAAGCTGCTATTCATGCGGCAGAACAAACGGGTGCGGCGCAGTTTATTGAACGCCTTGAAGATGGATACGATCATCAACCTGGCTATAGCGGTTCATCGTTATCGCTTGGTCAGCGACAATTGATTGCAATGGCACGTGTATTGGCGCATAACCCTGCGATTTTCTTACTGGATGAAGCGACGGCCAATATCGACAGTGAAACAGAAGATACGGTGAAAGCAGCACTGGCAAATATGCAGCAGGCGAAAACCGTGATTGCCGTTGCGCACCGATTATCAACCGTAATGAACGCTGATAAGATTCTCGTCATGCACCAAGGTGAGATTGTTCAAAGTGGTACGCACGATGAACTATTGATAACTGCTGGGCATTACCGCGATTTATACCTTGCCCAAAAAGCAGAAGAAGACAATCAACATGAAGATATCGACCTTGGCTTGGCAGCAGCAAGCGTTACTGTATAAGCAGCACCGTAATGAAGGATTTTAAAGTGATGAATAAAGCGAATGTATCAAGTGTTTCGCCTCTGGAAACAAACGTAGAGCCTTCTCAGCAAACCATAAATGATATTTGCGAGTGGGAAATCATGCACGGTGTTGCGATCAAAAATAGTGATGGCACGGCAAGGCATTGTCCATTCAGCCTTGCCCCTATGGCAATGAAACGTCATGTATTTGAAAATTTGCAAACGGTAACCCCATTGATTGCCAAGTTGATCAGTCGCATTTCGGAAGATCATGATTACCTGCAATCGTCATTGGTTGAAATGGCAAAAGCGGAGCCCTTCTTTGGTCGCTTAATGGAGTTGCACGAGCAGATCCATGGTACACACAATGCGCCTTTGAAAGCGGCAAGACAGCCGTTGTTATTAATGCGTACCGATTTTATGGATGATCGTGTACAAGGTGCAAAAGTCATCGAGTTTAATGGTATTGCCGCAGGTATGGGGCCATTTGGACAGCGTGCGCAGCAACTTCATCGCTATGTGAAAAACCAATGGCCTAAAGAGTATAACCTTTGGGCAGAAGATAAAGATGGCGCAGCGGAAGACAATGCTTGTTTAACGCAACTTGCCCAAGGTATTGCAACAGCGGCACATAGTGTTCACGCCGAGTTTAATGACAGTAAACAACCGACCTTCTTGATGGTAGTGCAAGACAAGGAAGATAATGTTTACGACCAGCACTTGCTAGAAGTCGCGTTACAAGAAATGGGTATTCGCACCGTTAGACGTACATTTGGTCAGCTGTCCTGCCAGTTGTCTACGGGTGATAACAACCGCTTAGTGCTGCAAGATATTGGTGGTATTGATGTGGTGTACCTGCGTGCAGGTTACCAATACATGGATTACTTCTCGCCTGAGTTAGCAGAGGAAAAGTGCTGCCATACCCTGAGCCAAACACGGGTGTTTATTGAAAAGCATAATGTGGCGGTGAATGCGACCATCAGTCAGCAATTAGCGACCAGCAAAACCATGCAGATGCTTATTACCATGATGCCTGCTGAAGACTTTACTCGTTGGGGGATGAGCCTTGACGAAGCAACTCAGATTAAGCGTGTATTGGCGGCTATGTTACCGATTAATGCTGACACTATTCATTGGTTCAAGACAGAAGCTGTGAAAGAAGAGTGGGTGCTTAAAAACCAAGGCGAGGGTGGTGGACACTGTGTGTTTGGTGAACAGATCACAGAGCGGTTAGAGCAGCTAAAAGACAATGAATTTGATGCATGGGCATTAATGCAACGCCTTTATCCGCATGAACGTAATAAACCGACCTTGGCTGTGCGTGATGGGGAGGTAACGGTGGTTAATGATTTAGTGAGTGAAATTGGTTTATTCACGGCGTTTTACAACGACAAGCCTGTGACTGATTTTGAAGGATATGCAGGGTATTTGGTGCGTAGTAAACCTGCTCAAGAGCATGAGGGCGGTATTCATAGTGGTAAAGGGATACTTGATTCGATTACACTGATTGAATAACGTTCTGTTTTAATATGTGTTCAGTTTGGCCTTGATAGTGACTGTAAGGCTAATCTGGACACGTTTGTTATTTGCCTTTTTTTATCCTCGTGATTCCTATCTATCCTTGCTATTTCTTTTAATTACTTTTAACGTACAGGTTGTTTTGAACGCTGTATTTTTGCTTATTAAGTAATATAAAGGACACCTCGTGATTAAAAGTATTTTGGTTAAAATCATTTTACTCCTTGTAGGGATTAGCTGCGTGGTGCTGGCTGCGGGTATCTATCGTTTTAATTTTACCAATGATGATATCTATGTTGATGGGAAACCTGTATCTGTCGCAATGAAAGAAAACAGCAGGGTTATGCGAATGTTGTTTAGTTTCCAAACCGATAAGTACTGGCAGATTGAGTTACCCGACTCTAAGCTGAAAATTCCTTTGATGGAACTAAAGGAATATAACGGCCATCATTTTGCGGTAGGTGAATACCAATTTGGTCAAGAGCGCGGTGTGGTGAGTGTTGATTATCCTCGAATCACAGTGTTGAATTTCACTTATGTCCAAGATGAAATGATCTTTGCTGTGCCATTCTCGGTTTCTAATCAAGGAAGTGGTGTTCATTGGTATATAGGTTTGTATAACATGAATACTAAATACGGTGACATCCAACAAATCGATTCTCTCTTTGTCGGCGATAGAATTGTAATCAATGAAATGAATACTGATGAACCTTTTGATGTGACCTCTAGTATTCGTTTGGCTTATTTTAGCCACGGGCCAGCTCAAAGCATGGCTGACGATCCTAGCGTAAACACGACCAAGCTGATTAAAGTGACACCAAAGGGTTTTGTTAAATAACGGTTTATCTTTCGCCTTTTATAATGTTTTTTCACCGAAGTGAACACGATTGCGTTGTGTTTCGGCTCTGTATCACTGTATCTGTTTGTATCTCGCAGAAAAGTAGGAGACTATCTTTTTATGAGCGCATTGTTATAGACGCTCTGTGCCTCTATTAATAAAAAGGGTCAGGTATGGCAAAGAAGTATTATGTAGTTTGGGTGGGTCGAGAAACCGGTATCTTTACCAACTGGCCTTACACCAAAAAGTTGGTGGAAAAGTACCCACAGGCAAAGTACAAATCTTTTCCTACAGAAGTTGAAGCCAAAGCCGCTTTCTCTGCGGGTCATGCAAAAACGTTTGCAGGTGCGGCAAGCGGCAAAACGGCGGGATCAAAACCAGCAGCTACGAAGAAAGCGGGTTCTAGTTCGGCTAACCCTATGATTAAGAGTGATGTCCATATTTTCTGTGATGGTGGCTGCGATCCTAACCCAGGTAAAGCGAGTTCAGGTGTTGCTGTGTATCGTCAGAACACATTAGAAGAATTGTGGTATGGCTTGTTTAACCCGCATGGCACAAACAATTCTGCCGAGCTAAATGCACTGCATCAGTCCTTATTGATTGCGAAAGCCGATTTAGACGCTGGTAAAACTGTTCAAGTATTATGCGATTCACAGTATTCAATCAACTGCGTTACCGTCTGGGCATACAGCTGGAAGAAAAAAGGTTGGAAACGTCAGACACCTGGTGATATCAAAAACTTGGAAGTGATTCAGCAAGCGCATGCACTTTACGACAGTATTAAAGACAAAGTGACTGTCTCGCATGTCAAAGCGCATATTGGTATTGAAGGAAACGAACTGGCCGATCGTATGTCTATTTATGGTATTGATCAGAAAATGACTGAATTTTGCCGTTACCCAGATACATCAGATACCGCTAAGCTACTAGCTCTTCGAGCAGGATAGGCCGTCCCCCCTTTTAGGTAATAGAGTCTGTGTTAACTACCCAAGTAACCTGAGAATTTAGGTCACTTGGGTCTATAGCGAATAAATTCAGCACAGAACTTTATTATCCTGTATGCTACACGCCCCCCGTCGTCTAGGCGGTCTTCACTATGAAACATTACAATAAAAGATGATCTTATGAGTTTTGACTCTTTGGGCTTATCAGCCCCTCTCTTAAAAGCCGTAGCAAACCAAGGCTATGACACGCCATCACCGATTCAAGCGCAAGCTATCCCTGCTGTTATTGCAGGCAAGGATGTAATGGCGGCGGCACAAACAGGGACTGGTAAGACAGCGGGTTTTACACTGCCAATTTTGGAGCGCCTGTCTGGTGGTCCTCGTGTGAAATCGAACCAAGTACGTGCGTTAGTGCTAACGCCAACCCGTGAGCTTGCAGCTCAAGTAGCTGAAAGTGTAGCGACTTATGCGAAGCATTTACCACTAAGTTCTGCTGTTGTATTTGGTGGCGTGAAGGTCAACCCGCAAATGATGCGTCTGCGTCAAGGTGCCGATGTACTTGTGGCGACACCGGGTCGCTTGATGGATTTGTACAACCAAAAAGCCGTGCGTTTTGATCAACTTGAAGTGCTGGTATTAGATGAAGCTGACCGCATGTTGGACATGGGTTTTATTCGTGATATTCGTAAAATTATCGCAGTATTGCCTAAGCAACGTCAGAACCTACTTTTCTCTGCAACGTTTTCAGATGAAATTCGTGCATTAGCAAAAGGTTTGGTGAATAACCCAGTTGAGATTTCTGTATCGCGTAATACAACGGCTCCAACGGTAAAGCAATCTGTTTTCCCAGTTGATAAGAGCAAGAAATCTGCACTGCTAGCTAAGCTGATAAAAGATAATAAATGGCAGCAAGCATTGGTGTTTACTAAGACTAAACACGGTGCGAACCGTTTAACTGCTTTCCTTGAAGGTAAAGGTATTAAAGCAGCGGCGATTCACGGTAACAAGAGCCAAGGTGCACGAACTAAAGCACTGGCAAATTTCAAGAGCGGCGAGATCAATATTCTTGTTGCGACGGACATTGCGGCACGTGGTATCGATATCGATCAACTGCCACAAGTCGTCAATATAGATTTACCGCATGTACCTGAAGATTATGTTCACCGCATTGGCCGTACTGGCCGTGCAGGTGCAGAAGGCCATGCGATTTCATTAGTCAGCGCTGATGAATTCAAAGAGCTAGTGGCGATTGAACGTTTGATCCAAAAATTGATTGATCGTGAAATGATTGATGGCTTTAAGCCTGTGAATGGTCTGCCACCGTCGCGCTTAGATACACGCCCAATTAAAGCGAAGAAACCGAAAAAACCAAGCCTTGATCATAAAGATGGTCAACGTTCTGGTGACAACGCGAAGGGTCATAAGCCTCAGGGTAAAAACCGACGTCATGTAGGCACAAACAAGCCTTCAGCTAACGCTGGTAAAGCGACTGGCAGTGATGCTGGTAACGGTGCAGCAAGAAAGCCTAAGCCAGCTGGTGCTGGTGCAGCTAAAGCGACAGGCAAACCTGCAGGTAAACCTCGTCGTAGCAACACTGATGAGAAGCCGCGTCGTCCACGTACACCACAAAACAGAGGTGTGTTGCGTTAATCGCTAATCACTTTGTTTTAAAAACCCGTTAGCTCGAAAGAGTTAACGGGTTTTTTATTGTCTGTAAATCAATAATGAGGGGCCAACTTGGATGATGATTGCCATAAAAATAGTTGCAGTTGCAGTTGCAACTGTTGCGGTCTATTCTTTGCTCTACAGTGCTGAAAAGCCATAACACAACTTAAGAGCAAGTGAGAGTTTGATGAATAGAGCCGCCGTTAAAATAGTCCACCGCCTAGCCGGTATTATCGCTTTATTGATGATAACGACCTTTTTTACATCAAGCGTTGTTGCTGACTTATTCGGCTCGTATGAAACTATTACGCTGGTTAAGCAAACCATTTTGCAGTGGGTCGCCGTGCTTGTATTGTCGATGATGGTTGTTGGTATTTCAGGTAAGAAGCTTTATCCAGCAGAGCCAAAAGGTGTTTTAGCTGTCAAAGCGATGCGATTGAAAATTGCGGCTTTTAATGGTGTTGTTATTTTGATACCTGCAGCTTATTTCTTAGCTGCATGGTCAGCGGAAGGTTTATTTGATACCCGTTACTGGTTACTCCAAGTGATTGAGTTACTGGCAGGGGCAACTAATGCCACCATGATCGGCCTGAACATCCGTGATGGTGTTCGTTTAGGTAAGAAACCACGGAAGTAACAGGCTCTGATTAAAATCAGGTGTCATTGGTTGGTGAGGTTAAGCGACTAAGCTACGAACTTAATAATCAATGACTGGAAGGCGGGTGTTAGCTGCGAAGGCTGAGTGTAATATTCACAATACCGTGGTCTGTACTGTTGCCATCACGGTCAAAAATTGGATTGATTAAATGACGATCATAAGTTTGGTAATCACTGACTTCAAACAAACTGGCGTTATATTCAGCATTGAATTCGCAGGATAATAAGATGTAATCCAGCACGTTACCTTTCGCCCCAAAATAGTGAGTCGGCGAGCGAACAGTGTCAGTGGTAGCATAATCTGTCGTTTGGTAAAGTTTGAAACTGTCTGTTAACCAAAAGGTATCCAGAATCTGTTTTTGATCGGATACTTGGCGATCTCGAATGCTATTTGTTGTTAAGCATTGTAAAGGGGTCTGCTGAATATCATCATTAAAGTCACCCATTAACACCACAGGGTTACCTGTATCTTCTCTGCGTTCGATGATGGCGTAATATAAAAGTGCGGCTTCACTTCCTCGTTGAATCGATGATCCCCAACTTCCTACCACTTCTGCTTTTAACGTGGCGAGTACCTGTGCTTTCGTCGACGGAGTGCTTGCACCTGCAGTATGTTGTTCGGTACTAGCTTCAAGCATGGGACGCTTCGACTTTAAGTGCACCACATAGCAATCAGTATCACCCACATGGGGCAAATCTATGGTTGCCCGTAATGGTTTTCTGCTGAATGAAAACTCAGGATCAAGCCCGATGCTTTCCGCAACATGAAAAGGCGCTGAAATTGCAGATACAGCCTTAATTGGGTAGCGAGATGCTAAAGCAACCACAGGATCGCGGCAGATGTAGTGATCAATAATGGTGGGTTCATCGACGATGCAAAAGTGAACGTAGCCTTGTTTCGCTAACAAAGCTTGTAGGGCATCAGCACTGAATACTTCTTGAAAGCCAATCACGTCTGGTTGATATTGCTCTATATAGTCGCAAATCCAATCTTGCTTTTTCTGCCAGCTTTCTTGGCTATAAATATTCTCGAAATCGTAATAGGCCAGTGGGGGTTCAATGTAATTGAAAAGATTGAACGTCGCTATTTTTAGAGTGTTGTTCGTTACATCTGGAGTAGGCTGTGTAGGCAAAGGAAGATCCAAGCAGTGAAGCGTGTATCTATAGTGACGGCTAATGGTATAGAGCGCAAATTAAAGAGAGCAGATATCGTATTTTAATTGTTAGTCTCATATATATAGATCAAGGTGATGATGTTAAACACTCAATATAATCAGTACTTTATTGGTTTATGTGCACAGACGCATCGTTTGCGTCTTTTAGGGCATAGGAAAGTCATCTAAAATACAAAGATGATAATAATTGGTATGTGAGTTGATGGTAGAAACAAAAAGAGAAAAACGAATAAGGCAATTATCGGAGTTGTTGCTGGGAGAAGAAAAGGTTCATTTGAAAGATGCAGCGGAAAGCTTAAATGTATCTGAAATGACGATTCGTCGTGATTTTAATGAGCCAAACATATTGGTGAGTTTAATTGGTGGCTATGTAGTAAAGAAGCAAATTGGTGCCGCTGAACTTGAATATGTCATTAACGAACAGAGTACTAATCATGTTAAAGAAAAGGCGAAAATAGGCCAAGAGGCTGCATGCTTAGTTTTTGATAATCAAACGGTTTTCTTTGATAACGGCACAACCATTGTTCATATTATCCAAGCGATCAGTGATGAAATATCTTTTACTGGTGTTTGTTTTTCTTTGAATGTTTTTATGGCTCTCAAGAATAAGCCAAACTGTCATGTGATTCTGTGTGGTGGCGCTTACGATAGCAAGCATAATAACTTTTACCCTTTAGGTGATAGCAGCGAGATAGACAATATCCGTTTCGATACCGCCTTTCTATCTGCGGCAGGTATCGATCCTGCGCATGGCTTAACGTGTTACTCGTTTAACGAATTGGCGTATAAGAAAAGGGCGATTACACAATCTCAGAATGTTGTACTGGCGATTGATAACAGCAAGTTTGGTGTGGTGAAATCTGCGTTTATTTGCAGCCTAAACAGTGTTGATATTATTATTTCTGATATAGATATACCGGCAGAATACGAGACGTAGGCTACGATGATAGTGACAGTATTAGAAAGGGGCATAGAGCCCCTTTTTTGATCATCTGTAACGCGTATCTAACGTCTTAGAGTGACAAAATGACTCCAGCAATAGCAGCACTCATTAAATTGGCTAGTACGCCAGCCGTAATGGCACGAAACCCATGTTTAGAGATAAAAGTACGGCGCTCTGGTACAAGGCTGCCAAGTCCACCAATTAGTATCGCCATGGTCGAAATATTCGCAAAACCGCACAGTGCAAAAGTAATAATGGCTTGAGAGTGTGGGCTTAGCTGATCTTTTACTTCCATTAGCTGAATGAAGGCAACGAATTCGTTGACGATGACTTTGTTACCGATAAGCGAGCCCGCAGTAATTGCTTCACTCCATGGCACACCAATAAGGTATGCGACAGGGGCAAACAAGTAACCCATTATCAATTCAAAGCTAAGCGTCAGACCAAACCAATCACCGATAGTCCCTAACAGACCGTTCAATAATGCAATAACACTGATAAAAGCAAGTAATGTTGCACCAATGGTTGCGGCAATGCGTAAGCCTGCAATCGCACCGTCTGCTAATGCTTCGACAACATTGGTTGCGCGTGGTAAATCAACGGAAGTGATTTCGTCTTCATTATTGGTTTCTTCACTTGGCGGAAATAGGATTTTCGCCATCAGTAGGCCCGCAGGTGCCGACATGAATGCCGCCGCAATTAGGAAATTCAATTCAACGCCAAGTGATGCATAGCCAACTAACGTACCGCCAGCAACAGAGGCAAGGCCGCATGTCATTACTGCAAAGAATTGTGAATCACTCATATTCTTTAAGTAAGGTTTGACGACCAAGGGAGCCTCGACCATGCCGACAAAAATATTGGCGGTTGCAGACAAGGATTCTGCACGTCCAGTACCAAGTAGCTTTTGCAGTGCACCACCAACAATATTGATGACTTTTGGCATTAAGCCAATATGGTACAGGGCCGAAATAAGTGCAGAGAAGAAAATGATGATGCCCAGTACGTTAATTGCGAATACGAAACCAACGCTGCCTGTTGCTAAGCCACCAAATAAGAACGCAATACCTTCTTGTCCATAATCAATAACACTTGATACGGTGTTGCTAACAGCGCCAAGGGCGGTTTTGCCGGCAGGGACATACAGAACAAGTAAAGCGAAAAGAATTTGTAATGAAAAGGCTAGGCTAACTGTTCTTAATGGGATGTTGCGACGATCGTTAGAAAATAAGTAGGCAAACGTTAAGATAGCCACAATACCAAGTAAAGAAGACATGGGTGAACCTTGTAACAGAGTGTGTAGGCGCTGCATTTTATGCATGACGCAAACGGTTGCAAGGGGTGAATGTTAGCGTTCTGTAATGAGAGAGCGGCGTGCCACAGTCGGGTTTTTTAAGTTGTTAATATATAAGTGCTATTTATTTTCACTGAAAGGATTATTTCCATTTGGAAAAGATGTTTTGGGTGATACGAATGATCACGGCAACAATATTGATTGTTTAATCAGCATTGTTGCCATCAGAAAGTACTGGCAATACAGTAAAAAGCCTGACAAACCGGTGTTTTTTAAGGTATCAAATAGCAATATGTTGGCGAAGTTCAATATCCCAGTAGGGCGTATCACCAATGTAGTCTTTAAAAAAGCCGATCACTGCGGATATTTTTTTAGGTAAATGTGCTCGACTTGGGTATACCGCATAAAATGGCATCGCTTGGTTAGCTTGCCACTCAGGTAATAATTGAATGAGTTTATTGGTTTTAAATTCATCCGTTAGCAAGTAAGTCGCTAAGTAAGCAATTCCCCAGCCAGCGATAGCGGCATCGCGTACGGCTTCAGCAAGATCGACTCGATAATTGCCTTCAACGTCAATCTTTAATTGTTTGTCATGTTGTTTAAAAGACCAAGATTGATAGTTTCTCTGGCGGCTCTGGTACGTTAAGCAATTATGATTAGTCAGCTCTTTTGGGTGTAAGGGAGCAGGGTGATGCATTAAGTATTCTGGCGATGCTGCCACCACAAAACGTGTTTCAGCCAGGCGCTGTGCGACATAACCATCAGGGATGTGTTCATAGTTGGTGATCCAAAGATCTAAGCCATCTTCGATCATATCGGCTTTATGATCGAACAAGCTGATTTCAACGCGCAATTTAGGGTAGTGGCGCTGCAATTGTTCAATAGCTGGGATCAAATGCATGGTGCCAAAAGATTGTGAAAGACCTAAGCGTAAAACACCTGAAATTTCATCGCGTGTATCTTCCATTATCGCTTCGCCATCTTGCATGGCTTTTACGACATGATCGCAATAATGTAGATAGGTTTCACCGGCTTCTGTTAGGGTAAAACTACGGGTTGTACGTTGTACTAGTTTAACATTCAGTGCCGTTTCTAATGCACCTAATTGTTTGCTGATGTGTGATGTAGATACACCGAGTTGTTTACCTGCAGCGGTAAAGTTTCCCGCCTTAACAAGGGAGTGAAAGATGACCATCTGGCCAGCGCGTTCTGGGCTCAAAATGTATGCTCGATGAGAATTGACCCGCAGAGCTTAGCATATTTGGTATTGCGAGTAGTGAAGGGGATTGAGGTAACTAGAGGAATGGATAGTTTACAAAAAAGAGGCTAACCGAAGTTAGCCTCTTGAGATGAGTATTACGTGTATACCGCGTTTAGATTATTTTTTTACTTTACGTAAGAAGCCTAAACCCAGTAGAGACAGTAAACCGAAGATGCCAAATGAACCGCCGCTACCGTCGTATGGTGGAATTACTACTTTTGGTTTCGTTGAGTCACGTTTAGCCACTTCAACTTGCATGCTCACTTCTGAGCCAGCCACGGTTGTTGCTGTTGAGGCTTTTTGCGCACTAGGGCGTGTTAGCTTCATGGTCACAGTGTAGTTACCTGGTTCAATACCACTAACGTCAAACTCTACAAGTTGTTTACCATTTTTGCTTAACTTCATTGTAGGTAACGCAACTTTACTCATGTCTTCAGGTTCTGGAGAGAATGAGATTTCAGCGATATCGCCGATAAGTGCTTTATCTGTGTTAATGGAATAAGGAACATCCATACGACTGCTGGTAGTGGTTAGCAGAACTGGCGCACCATCAGCTTCACCGTAACCATAACCAAGAGCCATGATTGCAGAGTCATGGTCAGATGAACGGTAAGGCGTTTCAGCATAGAAGTTATGCGGAGTCGTTTTCTCTTCGCTGCTACTTAAACCTTTACGGCCTTGGTTGTAATCATACAGCGTCGATTCAGCGGCATTGATGTGCCAGTCTGTTGCATCCAATAGGTGCTTCTTAAGGGATGGTGAGATAAGAACGTGGTCAAGTGAGCCGATCTCATCGTTGTAAGAGTAGCTCCAGCTCATTTTCTTGTTTTCAGCATCTTTCAGGCTAACAGCATTAATATAACCGTAACTATCAGTGATGATAGCGCCATTTTCACCAAATTGAGGTCGTTTACCGATGAAGGTATCGCGAGCGGCTTTCAGTGTTTTACCTGTTGGATTAGAGGTTAGCACTAGCATAGGATCTTCGTGCGCATAGGAGTTCATATCGCCAATAATAACGCGATCACCACCGATTTTTGCCATTTCTTTACCGAGTTGTTCAGCAGCGGCAACACGGAAGTTTTCACATGAACCTTGGAAGTCTTTGTTTTCAACTTTACCTTTGATTGGATCGAATTTTTCCCATGCTTCCCAGCCTTGCCAATCTTCCCAACAGGTAGAGCCTTTCGATTTCAGGTGGTTGACTGATACCGTGACTTTTTTACCCGTGTTTTGGATACGGAAAGTCGCAGCAATAGTATCGCGCTGGTAGTTCTTACCGGTTTCACGAATTTCACCTTTGCTATCGAGAAGCGCAGCCCCATTTTCATCAGTGATCATTGGTGCTTGCTGCGAAGGCATTGGGATGATTTTTGCCTGCTCTAGCGAGACTTTACTTGGGCGGTATAGTAGGCCAGAAGTAATAGCATCTGAACCAACAGAATCAAACTCATCCAATACTGTGTTGCCATCTGAGTCAAAACCAACGAAGACGTACTGGTTATGAATTGATTTTTCATCGTGACGGCTAGAGTAGTTTTTTTTGTAGTAGTATTTGTTGACGGCGTTTA
Source organism: Photobacterium sanguinicancri (assembly GCF_002265265.1). GTDB lineage: Bacteria > Pseudomonadota > Gammaproteobacteria > Enterobacterales > Vibrionaceae > Photobacterium > Photobacterium sanguinicancri. The sequence goes on along the minus strand of NZ_NOIF01000012.1, from coordinate 15,982 downwards.
CAAGCTCAGTGATCGCACTGTAGTTACCAAAACCATTATTCTCAATTTCCATCAAGCCAATGATGTCGGCATCTAAGCTGTTAATCGCTTTAACTATTTTTGCATGCTGTTGTTGGAATTCTAACTCGCTATCTGCACCTCGGTTATCGTTACGTGGGTTGTCAGGGCCACCAAACGGTGAGTTGAAGTAGTTCAATACATTTTGAGTGGCGATACGAATCGCAAACTTATCTGATGTTGTACTGTCATCTAGTTGAGGTTTTGATTTACGATCGGTGTTATGAATAATGTCCTTTCGGCTAATGGTGTTAGTCGCCATTAAGTGGTAGTCACCGTAGCTGTAAGAAATGACACCTTCAAGCCCTGTAATGCTATCGTCAACACGAATGTAATCTTGGCCTTTCTTTACAGTCTCTTTGTCATTGAAATCAGGGTAGAAAGGAATTACACCGTCATCTGCTTTTTGATCAGTTTCAACATATAAGCGATAGTCTTTATTTTGTTTGTCTTGGGCAATAGAGCCATCACTACCAGCGACATGTTCTTGGTTGGGTTGCATGTTAGGGCGCTTATATGACAACACCATATTGTTGCGATGGCCACTATAGTCGTAGCTAAAGGTACGAGAAACACGCATGGTCTCGTTTTCTTTAGTACTTTCGTCCATGTTGTCAGTTAGGCGTACTAACATGCCTTCATGGCGTTCTAGCGTTTTGCTGAAGTACTTACCATCTGCTGTGATACGTTTAAGGTCAACTGCAGTCGGTTTAACAGGTGTTGCGTCGACAACTTCCCATTTATCGTTAGTTGCAGTGACTTGAGTTTGACCATATTTCTCTTCTACAAAACCCTTAACACAGACTTCTTGGCCTACCATTTCTTCGGAAAGAAGGCCGTTAGTTTTAATGAATATACCATCAGATGTTAATTCGTCACCATCTGATGCGTATAAGAAGAACCCTTTCGTTAGGCTTGTTGATACTGCACTGACCACACCTTGAACTAAGTATTCATCATCACTGACAAAGCCTGAATTAATCAGTGGTGACTTAAAGCTATTCCCCTGTATTTGCCCCGGATTAAGGGGGCTCATATCTGAACATGGAGTTGCTGCTAGCTCGACTGCTTTGTTGTAGCTAGTGCCTTCAACGTACTCAGAAATAATAATATCGTTAATACCAGCCATTGCTGGTGCTGCTAATACGGATGCGATAGCAGCGGAAAGTAAGGTGACTTTTTTATTCATGATGGGGTGTCCTTCAATCCCTAAATTCTTTTTAAAGTGTCTGATTAGAAGTAAATACGCGTGTAGGCGTACACATCTTGTGCTGCATCGCCAGCATTAGCTTCAAGCGCAATGATTGATGATGGTGTTGGTTTGAAGTTCACACCCAGCGTGCCCCATGTGCGGCTTGAACCCCAGCTGTGTTCTTTGGTATCCCAAAATTCGCTGTCTTTATCCCACTCTTCATAGGCTTCATAGTTGGCAGAGCCTGTCATTTCCCATTGTGGTGTGAATTCATATTTACCTGAGATCAGCGCACCTTTGCGGTAAAGGGTTTGATAGTCGTTATAAAGGTGAACGCTGTTGTTTGGATCTGTGATATCGGTAGGGATTTTGGTTTGAGCAATATCTTCGTCTTCAATGTAGCCATTAAAGCCAAGGTGGAAGCTATCGGTAACAGCGAAGCGCATACCAAGACCTGCAAGCTTTTGCTTACCGTATTTAGATTCGCCTTCTGCACCACCGCGGCCTTCAAGACCTACGACTGCTGAAAAACGACTGCCAAAGTAGCCGAAGTAACCATTAACAACATCGCCAAGAAGAGAGCCAGAAGATGATTTAGCGTTGTAACTGTATGACGTACCTAGCTTGAAGCTGCCATAAGTACCTTCATATTTTACCGTCGCATCTTGGTCGCCTGCTTCACCTGTTTCAACTGTGGTATCGAACGTGAAGTCACCCCATTTGTCGTAATCGTCAAATGCAGTATCGGTTAAACCAAATTCAACATAGTGGTAGTCGTTAAGGGCGTAGCCAATGAACATTTTATCGATGCTAAGCACCATATCGCCGGAACCGTACTTCCAGTTTTCACGCTCAAAATCTAGCTCTAAGCGGTAAACTAATTGGCCGTTTTTACCTTTCACACCCAAGGTTGCAAAAGAATCGTCAATGTAAGCTTGGTCTTTAAAAAATTCGCCGTACTCAAAATTTGCACCAAAATGGCCACCAACGCCAACTTCACCATATAGGTTTAAATTGTCACCGTTTTCGTTTTGATAGATATTGGCTGCTTGTAGGCTAGTAGAAGCGAGAAGGGTAGATATACACACTGCTAGTGCTGTTTTGTTAGCCGTTTTAATGTTCATTACTCGACCTTATGTATGTTATTTAAGTAACATTTGCTTGTTTGTATGTTTTAATTCTCACATTTAAGAATGTTATCTTACAATCTCAGTTCATTGATTTTGTGATGAAAGTCGGCTTGGTTGCATGGTGTGTGAGCAAATATGTGATGTTAGAAGTATTGGCTTGCGTTTACTTCACAAAAAATGTGTTAAAAAATTCACAGTGTAGGGTAACGTTTGCGTCAGAAGGCGTTAGAGTGAAAGATCTATGCTGTCAGATGAAATATGATGGATAAAACGGCATTATCCGCATAGGTGATCACAAGGGTGAATAGGGCGATACTGATTATTGAATTAAAAGGCAGATAAAGGGGAAGCGGGGGAGTTTGTCATCATTAATAAGAATGCAGGAGTATGGCGATACCCCTGCAGTAAACGTGTTTAGGCTGATTGCAATAATACGTTATTGAGGTAATTCACAACGTATGCAGCATCTTGGGCTGCTGTATTCACTTTAGCGATAATGCGTTGTGCGCGTTCATCGTCACTTTGCAAGCTCGCTTTAACTTTTTCATTCATCGCTGCAGCCATTTCAGCTTTTTGTTTACAGTCGCTGAATAAGGCTGAAACGAAAGTAAGCTCAACTTCTTCGCCATTTGCAAATGCATCTGCAGCAATTTTGTAAACGGTATGAAACTTAGTTGCCATGTCTTTTTGATCTGCTTGGCTTTCTTTCGCCCAATCATTAGACCAACCTTTGAAGATAACTGCAATTTGAGGATTTGCTGTCAGTTTTACTTTTTGCATTCGTTGTAACCCTAGGTGCTATGTATGAGGGCATAGTAAAGGAGCTTACTTTCGGTTTAAAGCCTAAATACGAATCATCTTAACAGCTGGTTATAAAGCGAGCACATCAGTAAGCCGACTGTTTAATCGATGAGGTCTAGCAAAAATACAGGCATAAAAAAAGCCTGCTAAAAAGCAGGCTCTTTTATATGGTGCTCGCTACTGGACTCGAACCAGTGACACCTTGCATGTCATGCAAGTACTCTAACCAACTGAGCTAAGCGAGCAAATTGTACAGCATGATAACCCGTAGTATGTGTTATCTAAAATATGGTGCTCGCTACTGGACTCGAACCAGTGACACCTTGCATGTCATGCAAGTACTCTAACCAACTGAGCTAAGCGAGCATCTTCATCGTTGTTAGCCTTTAAAAAGGTTATTCAACGGAACGCAAAAGATATTAGCGATTCGCCACTAAGCGTGCAAGTGTTTACGTTCTCTTTTTTCGCTTTCATTGCGCGTTTGGTTATCAAATATACTGTTTGCTGGTCTGGCATGCTAAGTGTTTGGATTAATTCTTATATTCCAACTTTAAATTGGCAGCGTTTAAAAGTGCGCTGCCAAAATTTAGTGTGATCCAGAACCGCAATTCGAAAAGCTTGGTGTAAATTTCCGTCTATAAAGACCTCTTTATATGCCAGAAGGTCGGGGTGCTTGGTTGGTAATTGATTAAAGACTTGTTGTAAAACAGGCTTAACTTGGAGGTATTGCGAATCTAACTCGGCAAGGTAAGATTGAATTTTAGGGTTATAAAAACGGTAAAACACGTTTTTAAGGTACTCGGCTTGTTGCTGATTACGTTTTTCTCCACAGATAATGGTACTTTCTTGCTGATTCAACAACTGCGTAGTGATGTTGATCCATTGGGTCGCATTCGCTATGGAGTAATACAGTTGCCCAAAGTAACGGCTACGGTGAATATTTTCTTGGTGTATTAACAGCCTATTTGCTAAAGCTTCATCAATACGCTTTGGTGTGATCTCGTGAGTCGGCTTATTGTCGGCATCTGGCTGGCTTTGCGAATACTCTAACAGCGTTAATATATCCTCCATGGCTGCAAGGTTTGCTGTTAAGCCAGCGAAGTTATCTATATCAAAAGTATGTGGGTAAAGTACAAACTGTTGCCGCCACTCTTTGCCCGTTGCAAGCATATTCCATATTACCGATCTAAGCTGTTGTTGTTTTTTTTGCTTAATGGGAGTGAGCTCATCAATAAGAGGCTGACTAATAGGATTATCATCGCTGGCAGGTACTGTTTGTGTCACACATCTTTCTAGCCCGTTTAATAGCAGCAATTCATATCTGAGCTGGCGAGTTTTATCTTGGACTTTTCCTAAGCTTGAGTTGCGGTCGGCAATAAGCTGAAATAAACCGCAACGACGAAGTTCGTAAGCATCAAGTAACCCGATACGGATGTCTTCTTCTGGGACATATAAAGTGCGTGTCGAAGGGAAGTTGGGCAGAGAATCAAGAGGGTGAAAAGGTATCGGGTCGGTATCCAATACGTTGGCTAAACGCTGATGGTAGTCTTTGAAGTGATGCTCACCACTGTTGTCACACCCTGTTAGCATCACGCAAGCTGATAAACTTAATGCAAGCAAACGCAAGGTAAGATAAGCGTATCGATAACAAGATAGGCTCGCTACGCGATTGAAAGTGAGCGTATTATTCATTTCAAAAGTATAAACAACTTATACCAACCTGACGAAATAACTGCGTTGCTTTATCAGTATCAGTAACGCAAAAGAGGAGCTGTGCAACCTATTTAGGTTGAGTGGACTGCATCTCTTCTAATCCACCACCGTTATAGACTTGAGTAAAGCCCGCTTTTTTTAAGTGGCTCATGGCCTGACCTGAACGATTACCACTGCGGCAATATACGACGATTGGCGTTGATTTATCTACATCGGAAAACGCGGTATCTATGGTGTTTAGCGGGTAGTTTGTTGACCCGGTTAGATGCCCTTGGCTAAATTCACCTGGAGTTCGTACATCGACTAAGAATGCGCCTTGCTCGATGAGATCCCAAGCTTGCTCACTTCGTTCTGATGCCCAACCAGTAAAAGAGGTTATTGCCAATAATAGGCATAATACAGTGTTGATTTTCATACGTTATCTCTTATAAACCGCTCTAAAGTTATGATTCTAGTTTACGTCTTATGGTTTAGAACATCTGTTTTCTTGATCGTGTTTATTAAATATAGTGCAGCCTATTGAAACGATGTTGGATAGCCGTGTTTGGCAAAGAAAATTGGATTTGTTGATAGAAGCGACTGCGTTGCTGATAGATTAAGTTGATTAACCCAGAACAATGCATCATGAACTGCTAGATAGTCGCAGTTCATGACGGGGTGATATGTGTCTTCGTGCTCTAGGGCGTCACGAAGAGTGGGTTATTTCAGTAATTCGTGGTCGGGCGGTAATAGGCGAGAGATCCATAGCACCAATTTGTGCTTCATGTTGACACCGTCTTCTTGGTCTACAGCTAGTGGTGTGATTTGTTTGTATTGCACAAGTAAACGATAAATACATTCAACTTTATCAGTGGAAGACACATAACGTTCTAAATCGTTGTAGCCTTGCTTTTTAGCAAACGCAATGCCGAGTTCCAGTGCTTTCTTGAGTAACTTTGCATCATTCTTATTTTTCTTCATCTTTTTTCCCTGTCACGCCTTAACGTACTTTATTCAGAGTATCTGAAATGAAAGGGAATACCAATCATCACGTGACATTCTGTTGCTGATTTCCAAAGAAAAAGGGGGGATAAAAATAAGGCGACCTCTAGGCCGCTGTAGGACACCACTTACTCTGACAAATATGGGAATAACCGGGAAGAGGCGGAAATCCGTGGGCGGCCTTGATATGACTGGCTTCGAGTGGATTTCGGAGGAAATGTTTAAAATCTCTCAAAATGGCAATTTAAAAGGTGTTTAAGGAAATGGCTCCGCATGCTTTGGCATAAGTTGGAGCCATTTGCTAAACGTCTTTACCAATCCAGATGACTTGGCCAATAACCTGAAGCTGATTTACTTCATCAGGCTGAATTACCTGCTCTCTATATTCTTTATTATCGCTTATTAGAACCAGACCGCCACTAACCAGCTGCTGTATGCGTTTGGCGTAAAGGTCGTCACCAATGCGAACTACAAAGATTTTGCCGTCTTTAGGCTCTGTGCAGCCTAAATCTATAAGCAAGCTGTCATTATCTTTTATGGTTGGCTCCATACTATCGCCTTTGCTAAACACCACGGCCAATAAGTCAGGGTTACTTTGGCGGTATTTTAGGTATTTGCGACGAAATGCAAGGTGCCGCTTTACCTCTTCGCCTTGGAAGCAGGCTCCATTCCCCGTACTTACCTGGATGTGATAACCAGGAACCAGAATAAACTCTTCATTAAACTCTGCGTTAGTAATGCTTGCTGGCGGCTGTTTTAACTCATCGCCAATCATCATTGGTCCTACACCAGTTGCCAGCCATTCAATATTCACATTTTTATAGCGTGAAATAGCCACTAATTTATCAAATGTTGGTTTTGATCTCCCAGGTGGTAAGTATTTTCTTAACCCTCCTTCAGAAATACCCACTGCCAGTGCAAATTTACGCAATGATTCATTTTCTATGAGTCCTTTTAGACGGTCAGGAAAAGTTGCTATTCCGTCATCATCAAAAGCAACTGAATTGCTTTCCTTATTCATAAGTTGTCTTTCTTTATAAGTCATTGATTGTATTGGCGTCGAGTCTTTATGTGTGTGATGTGAGTCCAATACGGGAATACAACAACACAATAAGACTTGTGCATTCCCAATGATACGCATAGAGTCTTATATGTCGCAGTTGGTAACTTTCTAATTGCGACAACAGAATAACATGGAGTTACGTAATGGAAATAGAGAATGTTAACCAAATTTATGGAGCGTTGCGTGCTAAAGGTTGGACAGTAAGAAGCTGGGCGCTTTCCAATTTCTATAACCCTAGGACAGTTCTGTATTGCATCAATATGTTTGCACCAGAAAAAGGTTGTAAGCCGCAAAGAAAACTGGCTAGGGAAATCATGAGTAAGTTATCCGAAACTCTTGAAGTGGAGCTTGTTGGAGGAAGTGATGAGTAAAGAATGGTTCTCTATTCAGGACATTAAAGGACTTCCAGGTATTCCATCTTCACCATTTGGAGTGAGAAAACGCGCGCAAAAAGACGGATGGATAAAAAGGAAGGTTCTCAAAGGTAAAGGCTTTGAATATCACATTAACGATTTTCCAGATCAAACTCGTGCGTATATAGCTAAACGTGAAATCGAAATATTAAGCAAGACAGATCCGGTAGCAATAGCCGCTAAAGCCATCGCTAAATGCAATGTGGCCAAACAGCAGAAAAAGGAGGAGGACAGACTTAAGACACTACAGCAGGGCACGCAAGAATTTGGCAGGTTGCAAGGTAACGCCAAAGGCCGAGCTGAAGCCAGATTATTAATCGTTGCTTGTTACAAGCAATACCTTGCCCCTTTCATTGCTAAAAAGCAGAAGACGATAGGGGAAGAAGCCTTTATTAAAGAGTACAACCAGCAGCAGCTTAGCTTTGATGCAGATATCTATCAGATCGTTCAAAGCGTCAGTATGCGTTCGCTCCGTCGCTGGGAACAAACATTGGCAAATCAAGGGGCAGGCGCACTAGCAGGCAACTATAAATCTGATCGCCAACATATGATTGATGAACATGCTGAGTTGCAGACCTTTTGCCGGGGCATGATGTGGCATCAGCCTGATATTCAGGCCACTAATCTGCAAGAGGCTATAAGGGCGCAGATCGAGTTAGATAAAATCAGCGGTGCGGTTCCATCTCTTAGTGCTGTTCGCCGTTGGCTTCAGTCTTTTCGCAAAGAATTTGAATTGGTACTTAATCAGCTTAGTAATCCTGATGATTTCAAAAATCGCCGTCAGGTTGCGTGGGGGAATGCCGCAGAAAACATCTCGCGCATTAATCAGCTATGGGAACTCGATTCAACCCCGTCAGACGTACTACTGACAGACGGACGCCACAGCATTATAGGTGGCATTGATGTTTATAGTCGTCGGCCAATTCTGATCGTACACCCAACATCCAGTGCCGAAGCTGTTTGTTTACTGATGCGTAAAGCCATTCTTGAATTTGGCATACCCGACACGGTTAAAACAGATAACGGAAAAGATTACACCAGTCGTCGAGTCATGAGCGTGATCTCCAGCCTTGAGATCGAACAGGTACTGACAAAACCGTTTGCCGGTGATGAAAAGCCGTTTATCGAGCGCTTTTTCAGAACATGGGCGCACGGGGTCAGCACGTTATTGCCAGGATATGGCGGGCACAATGTCGCAAAACGTCAGGAACTTCGTTCACGTAGAAGCTTTGCCGACCAGATCATGGCCACAACGAAAGTGAAAGGAAGTGACGGGAAAATGCGCTTGAGCAAAGGGGCCGATGTTGAAGTCTCGCTCTCATCAAAAGAGCTGCAAGCCATCATTGATGACTGGGTAAATAACTTCTACCTCCATAAACCGCATCGGAAGCTGGGGTGCACCCCATTTGAACAATGGCAGAAACACCGCGCCACCATTAGGACTATGGATTGTGAACGCACATTGGATGTACTGCTCAGCCCTGTTCCTGCCCGTTCAGGCCGTGCTGCCGGGGTACGAGTTGCCAATAAAGACGCCGGAATTGTTGTTGAAGGCATCAGCTATTTTGCAACGGAACTGGGTGAGCGAATTGGCCAGGATCTTTATTGTTCGTGGAATCCGCATGATGTCGGTCAGCTATACGTGTTTAACCCTGAAGGAATGGAGTTCATCTGCACAGCTCGTAATCCAGAGTTAGCATGGCAAGGTGTGACACTCAGCGAACTTTCTAAAGAGGCTAGCCGTCAGCAAAGTGCTCAACTGGCACAGCAGCGTAAAGCACTTCGTCAATCCAGCAAAAAAATTGGGGTGGGTGATGTCGCGATGGATGTATTAGCCGCCGCCAAACAGCGCAATGCCACTATTGCAGGGTTGCCACATCGAACTGAAGTGGCTGATACCGCCGCTACTCGTGGCGCTAAACAAGCACTTAAACAGCCTGAAACGCAACGAATGGATCGAACCGAATTTGAACAGCGTCGGAAAGAGCAGTTGCAAATAGATGAGGTATTAAAAGCACAACAGGCCAAACCACGGTTCCGCAATCAAATGGAGGAGTTCACTTATTACTTACGCCAGGCGGATGTTCGTTCTTTAACGGCAGACGAAATTATAACGATGGATAAGTTCCGAAAAGCAGAGCCGAAAATGGCGGCAATGGCGGAGCGGTTGAAATCGGGGAATGAAGAAAAGAAAACCAGCCGATAGGCGACTGGTTTTAGAAAAATGCCAATGGCATTCAATATCGAATAAGGATTATACATTATGAAATACACAATTGCATATACTGAAAACGTTGCACAGGCGAGCATTCTGCTTTCCCAGCTTACCTCTTCTCGTTCTCCTGCGGTTCCTGCCATTGGCCTGATGGATGGTCGCCCAGGTCTTGGTAAAACGATGGCCACCCTGAAGCTGCTAAACAACATTGAAAATGGTGTTTATCTGCGAGCCGTTCGTCTGGAAACACCAGGTAGCTTTCTTGACCGTCTGCTGAAAGAGCTTGGTATCCGCGATCGTCCCCGCAATAAAATGGTGAAATTTGAGCGAGTGGTCGATGCACTCTCAATGGAGCCAAAGGTGATCTTCCTTGATGAGGCTGACTACTACATGGACCAGCCCGATCTCCTTGAAATGATCCGCGATATTCATGATCTGACCGATACCGTCATCATCCTGGTGGGGATGGATAAAATCGCCCGCAAAGTGAAAATGCTGCCGCAGCTCGATAGCCGTATCTCTGCCCGTTATGAGTTCCAGCCTGCCGCAATCGAAGACTTACAAGTCATGGTTCGTGACCTGCTTGAAGATGGCATTGAAGTGGCGGATGACCTGCTGCGCCGCGTACTACTTGAAACTCATGGCTCTTATCGATTATCAGCGATTGCGCTAGAGACGATTGAACGTAAGGCCCAGGTAGATGGAGTTCAACTGATTGATTTGGCTCACTGGGGCGAAGACGAGCGAGTTATATAACTCGATTTTAAACACGGAGGTTACGCGTTGTATGTTGTGCGATAACAAAAGTCCGAGAGAACGGGCGTGGGGCGAAATGCTCAAGAAAAATATATTTAGCGTTGGGGAAGTGGCAGATGCCACGCAAATTAAACGCTATAAAGTGTCAACATTTGTGCAATTTTTATTACGCAAAGGGGCGTTAAAAATCGTGAGAGCTAAAGCCCCCTATTTATATGCTGTAAAGAATGACGAAGTGCTTCAGTTTGGGAAAGGACAGCGAAGAGGAAGCGGTATTACTCATCATCGAAAGGTAAACAAACCTCGACGTCGGATGTGGAACACCATGCGGGTACTTCGGAAATTTAGCCGTATTGATTTAATGATGGCTGCTGAAGTGGCGAGCAGTACTGTGAGTAGCTTTACCCAACGATTAGAAAAAGCGGGATACATCAGGAAAATTTGTTTGGAAGGGAACAAAAAAGGTGAATGTGCCATGTACCTATTAGTGCGTAATACCGGTCCGGATAGTCCAGTAGATCGAGGTAAACAAGGCATGTGGGACGTGAACGAGCAGAAGATTTATCCATTCAAGGAGAGTGCAAATGAGTGACGAATGGATTGAGGTTCTGCGTGAGAAATGTAACCAGGACTCACAGCGTCACATTGCCGCCGAACTGGGTGTGAGTGCTACACAGGTTAACCAGGTACTGAAAGGGACTTATAAAGGGGATCTCAGCCGAATAAGTAAATTGGTGGAAGGTCGTTACATGAATCAGGTTGTCATGTGCCCCGTCCTTGGTGAGATCAGCCTAGATAAATGCCAATACCATCAGGAGCGAGAGTTTGCAGCCACTAATCCGCAGCGGGTCATGTTGTATAAGGCGTGTCACAGTGGATGCCCCCACTCGAAACAGCCGGTAACGATTAAAATTGCGCAGGTTGACTCACGCCCTGCGTCAGTCGTGCATAAGGAGCGAATGCAGTTTTATCAAAATGGTCGCCCACGTCATTCACCGTTAAACAAGGGAATTCCCCTTCGTGGACAGCATGGTAATCAGGTTAATGAGGAGGATTTATATTCGCTGGAAAGCCAATTAGTCTACTTCAAACGTGTGGCTGGTGGTGATGCTTTAAAACTCAACGAGCTACTGGAAAAAGAACTCACCAAATTGGCCACACGTTACAACCAGTTGTTGTGGAGCAAAAAATATTCAAGGAGCGAAAAATGACACAGGCAAAATTAACGTCGCGAGTTAATTTAATTAATCACGCGGTACGAAAATTACAAAAAGCAGGATTAGTTATTCGCTCTACGCGAGTTGGTAATATTCGTCCGACTATTGAAATAGAGCGCCCAGCTAACCTTTGCCAAGGCTTTACTGTAATAACTCGCCAAGGTAGTGATTTATCGACACTAAATGTAGCGCCATACGGTGGGTGTTTAGTTACCTGGAGGGTTTATGACAACGGCTGAGAAGGTTCTTGCCGTACTTCGGGAAAAGCCTCTTACCCGCCTTGATATATCAATGCATATCTTGGATGTGACAGGGCGAGCAGTACAGTATCAGCTTAATAATTTGCAAACTTATGGCTTTATTAAAAAGTGTGGCGGTAAAAGAAATACCACATATCAATTAATAAAAGAAGATGGTTTGTTAGTTGAGTGTAATTGTTGCCTTATTAGAAGGCCGTGTTGGCAAATTAAAAAGGGAACCTGTAACTACTGCAAGAATGTAAGGGGCTCTGGGGAGGCAAAACCAAGTAAGGCAAGGAAGGCTCTTTCGCAAAGGGCATCGTTATTTGCCCGAGATGATGCATGTTCTTTAGCTTATCAGCGTCTTTTACGCGGGCAGCAAATCGGAATTACGAATTAAACTGTTCTAAAGGAAAAAGAATGAATACCCAAGAAGTAACTAAGGTATCAGAAGTACCTCACGGATACATGCTGGATAGCAAACAGCGTCTTGTGCCTATTTCAACTGTCGATGATTACGATATTGAAATAAATGACTTTGTGGAAAAACATATTTCAGAAGCACGAAATATTCAGCAAACGCTAAAAACATTCAAACGAAAAGTTTATGAAGATTGTTATGCGTTCCTTGAACTATTAGCTGAAAAATATGAAACGAAGAAAAAGCGAGGTGGTGCTAAAGGTGGTTTTTCTTTCAGTTCATATGATGGAGCACTGCAAATTAAAATCACAGTGCAAGACCGAATTACCTTTGGTCCCGAACTACAGATAGCCAAAGAGCTGATTGATGAGTGTGTGCAAGATTGGAGTTCAGACGCTAACGATTATTTAAAAGTGCTTATTAACGATGCTTTTGAAGTAGACCGCGAGGGTAACTTGAATACAGGCCGTATTCTTTCCCTGCGTAAGCACAAAGATAAAATCATCGACCAGCGTTGGATGAATGCCATGGAAGCCATCGCCGATGCCATTATGGTCACGGGTTCAAAAACGTACCTGAATTTCCGAGAGCGCACCAGTGAAGGCAAGTTGATTAATATCCCGTTAGATTTAGCGGCATTATAGGAGGTGCCATGAAAAATATGAGCCATTTGAATATGCCGTTCGTTGCCCCTCATACCCGTTTAGCAGTGTTAAATGAACTGGATAAGGCGCAGCAGCTGGAAGAGATTAACGCAGAGGTCAAGGGTAAAACCTATGCCGAAGGGGTAAGTGATGCCCTGTTGTGGGTAATGGGGAAAACGCCGCCACCGAGCGAGTAAATGAGCGAAACATCGCCCTTGTTAAAGCAGTAAAAAGGGTGATGTCTATCCAGCGTAGCGGCTGGGTACTGATGAGCAGCTAAATCGATTAATTAATAAAGTTTCAGAAAATACACGCCCCCGTGTGGGGCTTCGTACACCCTAAATTTAGGATTGAATGATGGATAACCGAAATCGCTTAATACAGCTAATCCATGTCGGCAAGCGAGAGCTAGCACTAGATGACGATACTTACCGCGCTTTACTGTTTGCCAATGGCGAGCATTCCAGCTGTAGCAAAATGAACATTAAACAGCTAGAACTCGTGCTGACCGCAATGGAAATCCAAGGATTCAAACGGCAGGGGAAAGGGGGTAAAACACCGTTTAAACGCCGTTTAAGCCCCAAAGCAGGCAAAGCCAAACACGCTGAAATCGATAAAATTCGCGCCATCTGGATAATCATGGCCCAGCACGACATCGTGCGTGATCGCAGTGAATCGGCACTAGATGCTTACGTGCGCCGTATAACCAACAGAAACAAAGGCGAAGGTGTTGAACATGTAGGCTGGTGTGATGCCAATCAAGCGTACACCGTATTGGAATCACTCAAAAATTGGCATAAACGAGAACTTGCCGACCGGATGAAAGAAGCTGGGTGGACAGTACCGCTAAATCGTAACGGTACAGGGCTGGCAGGGTATAAAGCCGTGATCGAAGGGTATGAATTTATGACAGTAAACTGCTAAGCGAGAAGTGAATCACAAGCCATCATTTCAGAGGCGCAAAATTCGCAGCAGCATGTGGATTAATGATAAACCGCTTTCGGGCTGGCTTGCAGTTCATAGCAATTCCTGAACAGAACTTTCTTATACGCACATAAAACATTGGGATACAAAGCGCCTTAGATATTACAAATATATCTGGTGTTTTATCCTATTGAATGTCGCTTTTCTCCTGCTAAAATGATTTTCTATAACTTATAGTTAATCATGAAATTTTACCTTCATATAAGGAAGACCATTTTGTACGTGGTATTTTCAAGTAATAAAACCAACACTTCTTATGTAGCTGCTGAAAACGCTAACGGATATAAGGGCAAAAACGCAGCTGATTGTGCGATTCAAGCTTCATATTGGGTTAACAAACAAGGAACACAACAAAAAACATCTCAAGAAATGAATGAATTAATTGGTGCTCCTGACTTCACTGTAACAAGGGTTGCTGGGTCACGTGACGACGCACTTGATGTTGCATGGAAGAAAGGAAATTGCTTGAATGTACAACAATATTCTAAATTGTATAAAAAATCAGGCTCGTAATGGTCTTAAGGTTCCATAGCTTGTGCCTCGATCTGTTGTGGGCAATAGCAAGTTAGCAATTTACGTTAGTTATTAGCACTTATCTGATGGTTAAACCGTCTCCTGGCGGTTTTTTTTATACCCGTCCAGAAGCCTTGTATTGACCAGAAGAACAATCATATAGCTAAATAGAGAGATCGAAATTAATTCAGGGTGACAGCAATGGAACAGCAGCACGAGATTTTCAAAACGGAAACGTCAGAGCTGGAACTATTGATCAATAGTGTTACTGAAATTGCTGACGATAACGTGCGCAAGCGTTGGCCTTCCACCTTGCAGTCATTGAGTGAAGTGCTAAATAGTGAACTGAAACGAGCCAAGGTTGATGAGCCTCACCTAGCCGACAAGCTCACCATTGCCCTAGGGCATTACTTCGGTGGCCGCGACATCTACATTCCCAATGGCTCTAAGCTGAAATCAGCCCTTCGTAATATTTCTATTTGGCGTGAATACAATGGCCGCAACATCGAACAATTGGCGAATCACCATAAACTGACTGAACGACAAATTACCGAAATAATCAGAGAACAGCGTCAGGCTGAATTGAAGCGCAGGCAGCGTGAATTGTTTTAAATAAATTCCGCTTATTGTAATGCGTATGATTTCTTTTGGGTGGTTTTGAGTCCAAGATCAACAACTTGCATACCTTACTCTGGTAATAGTAGATCATTAAGAATAAGGGAGAAAGTTATGGAAAACAGAAGAATACCTCACGCTTTGTACTGCACTGGTTGGAATCATGAAGATGGCATTCGTGCGACACTACTAAAAAATGCACAAAGAATTATTCCAACAGAGTATGCCGTAGGTATGAAAGGGGCCTTATATTGCCCGGCTTGCTTTACGAATCTGTCTCGAACACCAGAAGACAAAGAAGTTAATGCTTTAGGTACCCCTGCTTACTTTAAGCACCAAAAAAAATATGAAGCTGTTCCGTGTACATTGCGCGCTCGTAGAGCTGAGGGGAAAAAATATAATTCTTACGAAAGTGTAAAGCAGGCTATTGATGATGATGAGCTTGTCATTGTGAGTGGCTTTCTTGAGGAAAAACCAGAAGCTAAAATTACGACGGGTAAGCCATACGACGATACACCTGTTGATGATGTTAATGGTGAAGAAACTGACGTTCCTTTGTCTCAGCATGATGGTCAGACATTTAAGTTGCCTTCAACGATAACGACAATTGCCGGTATGTGTCGGAATTTTGATACCAATTACTTCAAGTATTACTTGCTACCTGAAAAAACGAACGCAAGGCAACTTTGTGATACGCTTGTTGATATCAGAAATATACAAGAAGAGGACTCTGTTCCTAAGTTGTATTTTGCTAGGATCTTATCAACCAGACATTTTGGTGAAAATAAGAAACCTACAAATTGTAGAATGACTTTTTTTAATTATCCATCAGGTAATGGTGTAGGTGATTTTTGTTTGAAAATGGTTGATTGGCGACAGCGAGAACACGGTATTACTGATGATTCACTTGGACGTGTACTTTTGATGTTCGGAAAAGTTACGAAAAATGGTACAGGTCTTTGTTTACAAAATCTTAAATGGGGAGAGTTCTCTCTATTGCCAATTAAGTACGAATATCTATTGTTTCC
>NZ_NOIF01000011.1 GCF_002265265.1 Photobacterium sanguinicancri | reverse complement strand
TTAAATAATTTATATTCTGATTTTATGTTTTGTGTGGTTAATTGCGATTAACCGTGTTGTTAGCCTATTGGTTTCATCAATCTGTTTGGACAATACTGAGCGCATCCCAACGATGGGATGTAATGATTTTTAAGTGTGGTTGTTTTTTAGTATTGATGACCATCTCAAATATAACGCTCATATTCATTCAAAATTGAGGCTAAAAAATGACACGCAGAAGTTCAGCTATTCACTCTGTTGATGGTTATAAAATGGAGTCAAACCTACGTAGTGTAGATCTTAATTTGCTCACAGTGTTTGATGCCGTAATGCAAGAACAGAACATCACACGAGCGGCACATAACTTAGGCATGTCTCAGCCCGCAGTTAGTAATGCGGTTGCGCGTTTAAAAGTGATGTTTAATGATGAATTGTTTATTCGCCATGGTCGCGGCATTCAACCGACCCAACGTGCCAAGCAATTATTTGGCCCTATGCGCCAAGCACTGCAGTTGGTAAAAAACGAACTACCTTCATCAATCTTTTCGCCTGAAACATCAACGCGTACCTTTAAGTTAGCTCTATGCAGCCCATCTGATATGCGTTTTGCCCCGCATATCTTACGCTCCGTTACTGAGCAAGCGCCGAATCTGCGCATGCAACTTGAAGCTGAATTTGATGCGAAGCTAACGCAAAAGATGCGTTACCAAGAAATCGATTTTGTGATTGATTACGTACGTTTCGACGAAGCGGGTTTTTGCAGTACAGAGTTATTCCGCGATGAGCTTGTGGTGATTGCCGCGCAAAACCACCCGCGTTTGAGCGACAGCGTGTCTGAATCTCAGTTCGCCTCTGAAAAACACGCACTGCTAAAAGCGATGCCTGGTGTGAAGATGTTTGCTGACCATATTTATAATAAACATAACTCTTACCAAGAAGCTTACCAAGGCGCGAGCTTGAGCAACATTATGTATGTTGTTGGTCAATCTGATCTTATTGCCGTGGCTCCACGTTGGTTGGCGGAGTCTGTTGCTGATAATCTAGAATTAAAGATACTGGATTTACCATTTGAAGCGGCAAGCATTAGCGGTTACCTGAGCTGGCACGAGTCTTCACAAAAAGACAAAGGTCACATCTGGATGCGTGATCAACTGATGTCTATCTGTGGCAATCATGCCTAAGTACTCACTTTGCTTATTGATGAATAAAAGCCAGCGTTGCTGGCTTTTGTTTTATATGGAACAAACGGGCTTTCTTTTAGTAACGTGCTTGCTGAGCTGTCTTACTTTCTTACATTTGTATGAAATGTATTAAAAAGTCGTATCAGCCCTGTAGTGGTCAGGGGTTAGAGTGAGATAGATGCAACAAAATCAGTAAATTTTGAAGGCGAGTGGTTGCCTTTTTTACCATCAAAGGTAAACTT
This sequence comes from Photobacterium sanguinicancri, assembly GCF_002265265.1. GTDB lineage: Bacteria > Pseudomonadota > Gammaproteobacteria > Enterobacterales > Vibrionaceae > Photobacterium > Photobacterium sanguinicancri. Next base: position 50,370 of record NZ_NOIF01000011.1, on the reverse strand, counting down.
CGCACCTCAGTTAAGCTTACATGTGTAAGCTAAAAGATCAGGGTTGTTATGGGTAAACGTGACTTTCATTTAGTAAATCGTATCCGCACACAGATTGCTCGTCTGGGTGACCGTGCTGCTTTACGTCATCAGGTTGCCGATGAATGGCAAGATATCACGTGGTCTGAGTTTGGTGCTCAGATCCAAGAACTTGCTATTTCAATGTTGGCCAAAGGCCTAAACGTACAAGACAAGGTCGGTATTTTCTCCAATAATATGCCGAACTGGACAGTTGCAGATATGGCAACCTTGTACTGTCGCGCGGTAACCGTGCCGATTTACCCAACCAGTACGCCCGATCAGGCTGCGTACATCATTAACAATGCAGATATGCGTATCCTGTTTGTTGGTGAGCAAGCTCAGCATGATGCTGCTGTGCAAATTGCAGAACAATGCCCTGAGCTAGAGCACATTGTTGTGATGTGTGATGACGTTATATTAGCGGATCACCCATTAGTTAGCCGTTTAAGTGAGTTTGTTACTGAACACTCAATTGAAGCAGAAAATGCATTAACTGAGCGTCTTGATAACATCGCAATGGACGATTTGCTGACACTCATTTACACCTCGGGTACGACTGGTACACCGAAAGGCGTCATGCTGGATTACACCAATATTGCCTCGCAATTAGAGAGCCATGATACGAACTTAGCGTTAGATGAAGGCGATAGTTCGCTTTGTTTTCTTCCGCTATCACATGTTTTTGAACGTGCTTGGACTTTCTTTGTATTGCACCGTGGTGGGGTGAACTGTTATTTAAGCGATACCAATAAAGTGCGTGAAGCTCTAGCGGATGTTAAGCCAAATGTAATGGCGGCAGTACCGCGTGTTTATGAAAAAATTTACTCTTCTGTATATGAAAAAGTCGCTAAAGCTCCTTTCCACCGTAAATTGATTTTTACTTGGGCTGTGAACATGGGCGCGCGTATGGCTGCATGCCATCAAGAGAATCGCAAACCTTCAGCGATGTTGAAGCGTGCGCATAAGCTGGCAGATAAAATGGTGCTGTCTAAGCTCCGTGACGTGCTTGGTGGTCAGATAAAATTCATGCCATGTGGTGGCGCGAAGCTGGATCCAACCATTGGCCGTTTCTTCCATGCTATCGGTGTTAACGTGAAGCTGGGCTACGGCATGACAGAAACCACAGCGACTGTTTCATGCTGGAGTGATCATAACTTTAATCCTGATTCTATCGGCGTGATTATGCCAGGCGCTGAAGTGAAAATTGGCAAAGACAACGAAATTTTAGTCCGTGGTCCAATGGTAATGCGCGGCTATTACAAAATGCCGGAAGAGACCGCAAACAACTTCACTGAAGATGGTTTCTTGAAAACCGGTGATGCTGGTGAGTTTGACGCTGAGGGTAATTTATATATTACTGATCGTATCAAAGAGCTGATGAAAACATCGGGTGGTAAGTACATTGCACCACAAGTGATTGAAGGTAAAATTGGTAAAGACCACTTTATCGAGCAAATTGCGGTTATTGCTGATACGCGTAAATTTGTGTCTGCATTGATTGTTCCGTGTTTTGAATCGCTGGAAGAGCATGCCCGCGAACTGAATATTAAATATAAAGACCGCATCGACCTACTGAAGAAAACGGAAATTAAAGAACTCCTTGATCAACGTATCGCTGAGCTACAAAAAGACTTAGCGCGTTTTGAGCAAGTGAAGAAGTTTACTTTGTTGCCAAAAGCCTTCTCGATGGATAAAGGTGAGCTGACGCCAACGCAGAAACTGCGTCGTAAAGTGATTCATGATCGTTACCATCAAGAAATTGAACGCATGTACGAAGAGAGTCACAAAAAAGCTAAATAGTCAGTAGGTTGCAATACTGCTAATGCCAGTGGAGACGCAACTGAAAATCCCCTATTGAAAAGGAGCCTTGTGCTCCTTTTCTTTTTCTACTTGCCCCCCATTTTTCTGCTTATCACTCCCCGCTGTTTATCTTGCTACAGCAATACGATCTGCCATCGCTTTCCCGTAACGCCGCTATTTTATAATTAGCATACTCTGCGTATGGCGTATTTATTAGCGATAAACACCATTCAACACAGCCACACCCAGATGATTTCGATGAATTTTTATTAATGGTAGAGCAATAACGCATAGTGACTTTTGCGCATAGACTTAAATGCTAATAAAACGTTACAGTTATTACGGTTGTCCGTTATCTGTTATCAGATTAAGCGGAAACATAGCGCGAAAAATTCACTTTAGGCTAAAAGTAAGCCCTAACTATGTTGTATCAGCCCATATAGCTAATTATTTATTTGGCACCCTGTATTTGTCTTGTCGTTAATGGATTACGTCATCAATCACAGGGTAATGCACAGCGAGCCGATATATCGCAAATCAAGCAGGCGTATGAAGACATGATGTTCATACCAGTGTCTTGTGGTGAGAATCGCAGCTTAGTTGGAAGAATTAGCTATATAGGCTGGTCACACTGACCTGGAGGCAAGAAATATGGAAATGTTGTCCGGCGCCGATATGATTGTTCGTTCAATGATCGATCAAGGCGTAAAACACATCTTTGGATACCCTGGTGGTTCGGTGCTCGATATCTACGATGCACTGCATGAAAAAAGCGATATAGAGCACGTCCTCGTACGTCATGAGCAAGCCGCGGTTCATATGGCTGATGGTTATGCCCGTGCAACTGGAGATGTGGGGGTTGTCCTTGTGACTTCAGGCCCTGGTGCTACTAATGCGATTACCGGTATTGCAACGGCGTATATGGATTCCATTCCCATGGTGGTCTTTTCTGGTCAGGTGATGAGTAATCTTATTGGTAATGATGCCTTCCAAGAGTGTGACATGGTGGGTATTTCTCGTCCTGTCGTGAAACACAGCTTTTTAGTTAAGAAGCCTGAAGATATTCCTGCGATCATCAAAAAAGCCTTTTATATTGCCGCGAGCGGCCGTCCTGGGCCTGTGGTTATTGATATCCCTAAAGACATGCTGAATCCAGCGGAAACATACCCATATCAGTACCCAGAAGATATCTCACTACGCTCATATAACCCAACCACTCAAGGTCATAAAGGGCAGATTAAGCGCGGTCTTAAAGCCTTATTAGCGGCGAAAAAGCCCGTGCTATATGTGGGTGGTGGTGCAATTATGTCAGCCTGTAGTGAGCAACTACTGAGCCTTGCTGAATCGCTAAACATTCCTGTTGTTAATACCCTTATGGGTCTAGGCGCCTTCCCGGGGACTCATAAAAACTGCTTAGGAATGCTAGGCATGCATGGTACTTATGAAGCCAATATGGCCATGCATAATGCCGACCTTATTTTTGGGATTGGGGTGCGTTTCGATGACCGTACGACCAATAATGTTGAAAAGTACTGTCCTAATGCAACGATCATGCATATCGATATCGATCCATCTTCAATATCGAAAACAATTGCTGTGGATATTCCAATTGTAGGTTCAGCTGATACGATCCTTAATTGCATGCTTAAACTATTGTCCGATCAAGAGGCAACGAATGATCAGGATGCGGCTGCAAGCTGGTGGGCGGATATCGAAACATGGCGTAGCCGTAAGTGCTTAAACTACGATGCTTCGGGTGATCGTATCAAACCACAACAAGTGATTGATGTTCTTTATCGCCTGACCAATGGTGATGCTTATGTCACCTCAGATGTAGGCCAGCATCAGATGTTTGCAGCCTTGTATTATCCGTTTGATAAACCGCGTCGTTGGATTAATTCTGGTGGTTTAGGCACCATGGGATTTGGTCTACCTGCAGCAATGGGCGTTAAGTTTGCCTTGCCTGATGCCGAAGTGGTTTGCGTCACAGGTGATGGCAGTATTCAAATGAATATCCAAGAACTATCGACAGCGCTGCAATACGATATCCCAGTGAAAATTATCAATTTGAATAATCGCTTCTTGGGGATGGTAAAACAGTGGCAAGATATGATCTACCAAGGGCGCCATTCACATTCTTATATGGACTCAGTGCCTGATTTTGCTGCTATTGCTGAAGCTTATGGCCATGTAGGTGTCAGGATCTCGGATCCGAAAGAACTGGAAGGTGAGTTAGAAAAAGCACTGGCGCTCAAAGATAAATTGGTTTTCATTGATATCAGTGTGGATGAAACTGAGCACGTTTACCCGATGCTGATCCGTGGTGGCTCAATGAGTGAAATGTGGTTAAGTAAAACGGAGAGAACATAATGCGCAGGATAGTATCAGTATTATTAGAAAATGAATCTGGGGCATTATCACGTGTTGTTGGCTTGTTCTCTCAGCGTGGTTATAACATTGAATCACTTACCGTAGCCCCGACGGATGATAAAACATTATCCCGACTGAATATCACCACCAATGTGGAAGATGATGCCGCGCTGGAACAAATAGAGAAACAGCTTCATAAACTGATCGATATTCTGAAAGTCAGCAATGTGACGGAAGGCGAACATGTCGAACGAGAACTGATGCTGGTGAAGGTAAAGGCCAGTGGTTTTGCTCGCGCTGAAGTGAAACGCACCGCGGATATTTTCCGTGGGCAGATTGTTGATGTGACGACTCAGATTTACACCATTCAACTTGCAGGAACGAGTGACAAGCTTGATGCGTTTATTTCTGCCGTTGGTGAAGCGACAGAGATTATTGAGGTTGCCCGCAGTGGTGTGGTTGGCGTAGCTCGAGGGGAGCGTGCGCTAAAAGCTTAATTATAAAAGACGTTCACGAAGCCACCATCCAACGATGGTGGCTTTTTTTGTTGGTTGGTTTTGAGCGATTGAGAGGGTGCTATTTCTGTTTAGCAAATTTATGACGGTAGTATTAGACTAAAGTTGTAGAAGGTTAAAATTCGCACAACACAAGAAAGGGCGTAAACTAGCGTCTCTTTTTGTACGGGCGATAAAGTGCTTATATCGACTAAAGTCGTAGGTTCGATATAGAGCAGCGCGGATAGGTTAATTATTAGGATGCGGTACGATCAAAGTGAAAGGATACTCGCTGGTGGAGTAGTAACAATGATCAATAAATTCTTAGTACGCTTAACGGCGTTAACCGCTTTATTGCTGGGGTTTAATGTCAGTGCGATATATTTTTTGCTGGTGGTGCTGCTACTAAATACCCATCACAGAGATATTTTTGGTTGGTGATGAAGCTCGATCGCCCGATCGAGCTATAACATCAGACCTACAGATAGGCTTTAATCATTTCAACGGCCCGTTGGAAATGACTATTGAGCAAGGTTAATGCTTGCTCGGTGTCCTTATTCAGCACTGCTTTCATCATAGCTTCATGTTCACCATTATCATGATAGCGTTCTTGATAATCACGAGAACGGCATACCCAAATATGACGATAGCGCTCTATTTGGTCATACACTTCACGGTATAAATCGAGCATGATAGGGGAGTTACTTCCCGCTAACAGTGCTAAATGAAATTGGCTGTGGCGTTGTTCCCACTCGACAAAATCCACTTCAGATTCAGCTGGGTTGATCCGGCTGAGTTTATGGTAACTTGTCAAAATATTGATTTCCCATGCCTCATCACCATTTTGGATTGCTCGCTCGATCAGCACACGAGAAAGTACCAAATTAGTCTCAAATAAATCTTCGAGTTCAGCTAAAGAAATAGGGGAAACCCAGCATCCCTTTTGAGGAGCGAATCGGACAAACTTTTTCCAAGATAGTTGGACTAAAGCTTCTCGGATCGGAGATGCACCAACGTTATAACGTTGCTTTAAATCGGCAACAACAAGTTTTTGGCCGGGCGCTAGTTCGCCGAGCAAGATGTCTTGTCGAATCACCTCTGTGACTTGATTGGTCAAAGTTGGGCTAGACACAAAATTCCTCTTATGAGTTTTATATTCCCTCTATGTCATGCCAGTGGCAAGCAAAGGGATATTATTATGCATTGTACGGCAAATTAGGCTATCACAGGGCGGTATATACCTGTTGGGTATCAAGCGCGCAGTTGAAAGTATATGTTTTATATGAAATTAGAGCGATAAGCAAACATTTGAAATGTGAGGACGAGCGAGGGTTCAGCGATGATAACGTCAAAGATAACAGATAAAAAAACGGGAGCCATAAGGCTCCCATTTAAATCTGATTGTACAAAAAGCTAGGCTTATAGTACGTGTACAGATGCTGTGTTTGTAGTGCCTGATGGTACTAGAGCACCAGAAACCATAACAACGATATCACCTTTAGCACCTAGACCAGTTTCAAGCGCTAGCTCTTTACCGCGACCGTAGAATGCATCAGTGCTGTCGATTGAATCAACAACAACAGGTGTAACACCTTTAGTCAGTGCAAGTTGTGCAGCTGTTTTAGTGTTTGTTGTTACTGCTAGGATGTTTGCAGTTGGGAAGTACTTACGTACTGAACGTGCAGATTTACCCGCTTCAGTTGCAACAACGATAAGTGGAGCACTTAGCTTCTCAGAAGTATCAACTGCGCCTTTACATACCGCTTCAGTGATACGTAGACGAGAGCTATCTAGGCGAGAACCTAGCTCTGCTTTAAGTGCTGAATCTGTACGTGCACAGATTTGAGCCATGATAGTTACAGCTTCGATAGGGTATTTACCCTTAGCTGACTCACCAGAAAGCATTACTGCATCAGTACCATCCATGATTGCGTTAGCAACATCACCCGCTTCTGCGCGTGTTGGACGTGGGTTCTTGATCATTGAATCAAGCATTTGAGTTGCAGTGATAACCACTTTACGTGCACGGTTACACTTCTCGATCATCATCTTCTGCGCGAAGATAACTTCTTCAACTGGGATTTCAACACCTAGATCGCCACGAGCAACCATGATGCCGTCAGAAGCTTCAAGAATAGCGTCAAAGTTATCAACACCTTCTTGGTTCTCGATTTTCGAGATAATTTGGATGTTTTCGCCGCCGTTAGCTGTTAGAAGCTCACGAATTTCGATTACATCAGATGCTTTACGAATGAAAGATGCAGCAACGAAATCAACGTTTTGCTCACAACCAAACTTAAGGTCAGCTTTATCTTTTTCAGATAGTGCTGGAAGGTTTACAGAAACGCCAGGTAGGTTAACACCTTTGTTCTCACCTAGGTCACCGTTGTTAAGTACTTTACACTTAACTTCAGTTTCAGTTGTTGCAAGTACTTCCATCTCGATTAGACCATCGTCAACCAAGATAGTGTTGCCTTTTTGAAGGTCTTTCGCAAAACCAGGGTAAGTCACAGCAACGCGATCTTGGTTGCCCACAACTGTAATATCAGTTGTGAATGTGAATTCTTGACCAGCAACTAGAGGGAAGTCTTCACCGTTCTCTAGTTTGATAGTACGAATCTCAGGACCTTTAGTATCTAACAGAATAGCTAGAGGCTTACCAGACTCAGCCATAACGTCACGTAGGTTTTGGATGCGCTGACCGTGCTCATCGAAATTACCGTGTGAGAAGTTAAGACGCATTACGTTCATACCAGCGTTAGCTAGTTTAGTAAGCATTTCAACTGATTCTGTTTTTGGTCCAATCGTACATACGATTTTGGTCTTTTTCATTGAGGATACTCTCCGGAAAAACTTAAACCCAAGGGAAATTTAAAAAACCACAGTGTTATACATGAAAGTCAGTGATCAAATATGTTGAAAAATGACTACAAAACGAGAGGCAGTTCAAATAAACGAAACTTACTATCGTTAAAAACTGTAGTAATGCAAAAGTGTTACAAAAATATTGCGTTACACAAGCATTGTACTTGCTTGTGTAACGAAACATAAAATACAGAACTGCGTTAAAAATAGGTTAACTTTCAATCATCCCAATCATAAAAGCTGCACTCAAACAAGTGGAGGATTATAGCAGGGTTTCATTCTATTAACACCTTGTGACGTTAATCAACATTTCACAAAGAGGTGGCTGATTATGCCCAACTCCAACAAAAAAGTTTTGTCATTTATCAATTGTGGTGCTTTTTTTCAAACTTATCTTTCTTAAGCCTTTAAGGATGCTTGCTTATTACTTCGGATCTTTGGGTGGAGTCGGTAATACATCACACAAAACAACAGTGTTTTTTATGGGTTTGTATTGTAGTAATATTCTGCTTGTAAGTGATGGGTCAAAAAAAAAGATAAATGACCCATAGGTGTATCACTCTTTTTATAACAAGGACTTTTATGTATTTAAGCCGTACGACAGTAGCAGTAGTTATTGCTTCCGCCCTTTCTGGTTGTGGTGGTGCTAACGATTCTAACAACAATAATCCAACGCCAACAAAACCAACCACCACTAAGGTCAATGTATATTCTTCGGTGGAAAATTGCTCAGTGAAAGCTGATGTGCCTAATTGCCACTTTGAGAAAGGGATTTATATTCTTAAAGTCAATAAGGCGACGACAGATGCACAGCAGCAACGTGTTATTCAGCGAGTGAAGAACATGATGGAGTGGGCACATGACGAGGTACGTAAACAGTTTGCCAATAAACGTACTGTTATTGGTATTGTTGAAGGTGAGGCGCAGTTGAACGGGCCTTTAGGTGAGTTTGTTCTCGCTTTAAACAGCCAGAAGGTAAAAGGGCTCACCATTGAAGGGATTGAGTTGATTTACACCAACCAAGGTAAAGATGAAACGCTATACCCAACAACCTACCAAAAGATGATGCAGGTATATGATTACTACATTGATGGTAATAGTAACTCTGCGGTCGGCTCAGAATTGACCTCTGCCTATGGGGAGTTCAAGCGTATTTTAAAAGCTAAAAAAAGTGAAGCTGGTGCAGCTGAATACTTGACCTTTAATGAGTGTAATTATGGGAATCAGCAGTTAGGCGCAGATCGTGCGGTTGATACACCGAGTAAATGCATTTTGAGTCACCCAGACGACCCCGCCAAACCAAGTATTGATGATGAAGGTAATGATATTGCTAATGGTAAGCCTGATATGGTGCATACCGTTAAACTGAACCTTAACCCTGGTGCACTGCTGGGGACGGTTTATGAGTACAAGGTTGAGCCTGGAAAGAATACGCCTGCTGGTGAATTAAAAGGTTCCAAGGGAGCTGCTTTTACCAATAGTGGCAAGCTGGGCGAAGGTAAAGCGACAGATGTGAGCTGGGCTAGTCCTGCCTTTAAACCACTAAATGACTTTATGGATAAGTGGTTCTTCGTCAATAAGTAATGAGTTGTATAAAAACCAGTAAATAGAGACAATCATCTAAAATAACAAGGCTGAAGGATTACAGTCCCTTCGGCCTTTTTCTATTTTGTGTTCTGGTAAGACACTTCATAGGCGCGAAGATAATAAAATGAGTCGCTAGAAGGTAAGGCGATAACCATGCGTCGATTGAAAAGTGCTGTTATGTTTAGGTGTTTTTCGTGGCTTCAGGTTAAGTGTTGTGAATAAGTACACTTAGGTCACTGAAAGGGGTTGAGAAGTAGAGGGCGATTAGTCTAAAGTTGTCTGGAGTGAAATATCCCTAGATTGCTGGGCTTGTGGGTAAATAAGCCTATGAGCATCAGCATTACCCAGTGATTCAATGTCAGCTAGAGCAGGAGAATCAGCAATGACTCATGAAACTAAAACTATGGAAGTACCTGTCGCTATCGCTGAGAGAGTACAGACTTTAATTGATGCCTATATAGCAAAAGAAAAATTCAATGCGGAACGTAAAGAGATAGTGAATAACTTACTTTCCATGGATAACCTTAGCTGTGAAATGGCGGTTTATAGTTTACCTCAGGGGGAGTTGCTAGACACACTCAGATTTGTGTATGAGCTTTCCGGTACAAATAGTAAGTTTGTCAAAAACATACTGACGCAATCAAGAGAGAACCCTAAGAAGGTTTTATCTGATGCTCAGCGATCTTCAGCTAAGAGCCTGTTGTTTAATCTGATCAATGATCCTTCTGTTGTTTCAGCCATGAAAGAGATTTAAGTACAGCGCTTCATGTTTGCTTAAGGCTTATTGAGGGTAAGTTGATTACCCTCTTCTATTATTTGAAGAGAGCATTCTGGACTAAGATTTGGCTGAGTTGATTAAGGCGTATACCAAGCGACAGATGTGAAATACAGATGTCAGAAATGCAAAAGGCCGAAGTGGTTATTAACCGCTTCGGCCTTTCTATATTTGGTGGCCCCTCCCAGACTTGAACTGGGGACCAAGCGATTATGAGTCGCCTGCTCTAACCACTGAGCTAAGGGGCCAGTGTGCGAGAAATTATATGGGATGCAGGATCGCTTGTCTATAGCTTTCCTTGGCTAAATTGTGTGCTTTTTCAACACTTAAGATGTAGAGGCTTGATTGGTAGGTTATTACAGGCAATAAAAAAGCGAGCTGATAAGCTCGCTTTTTTGAATAACTAACTAGCGATGAATAAGTAGAACTTACTCGTCTAGGAAGCTACGTAGAACATCTGAGCGGCTTGGGTGACGTAGTTTACGCAGCGCTTTCGCTTCGATTTGACGAATACGCTCACGCGTTACGTCAAACTGCTTACCTACTTCTTCAAGCGTGTGGTCAGTGTTCATGTCGATACCAAAGCGCATACGCAGAACTTTAGCTTCACGAGGTGTTAGGCCAGCTAGCACTTCGTTTGTAGCACCACGTAGGTTAGTCGCTGTTGCGGCATCCATCGGTAGCTGAAGCGTTGTATCTTCAATGAAATCACCTAGGTGTGAATCTTCGTCATCACCGATAGGGGTTTCCATTGAGATTGGCTCTTTTGCAATCTTCAGTACTTTACGGATCTTGTCTTCCGGCATTTGCATGCGTTCAGCCAATTCTTCCGGCAACGGTTCACGACCCATTTCTTGTAGCATCTGACGTGAAATACGGTTCAGTTTGTTGATCGTTTCGATCATGTGAACCGGAATACGGATGGTACGTGCTTGGTCAGCGATTGAACGAGTGATTGCCTGGCGGATCCACCACGTTGCGTAAGTCGAGAACTTGTAACCACGGCGGTATTCAAACTTATCAACCGCTTTCATCAGACCGATGTTACCTTCCTGAATAAGATCCAAGAATTGTAGACCACGGTTGGTGTATTTCTTCGCGATAGAAATAACCAGACGTAAGTTCGCTTCAACCATCTCTTTCTTCGCACGGCGTGCTTTCGCTTCACCGATAGACATGCGACGGCTGATGTCTTTGATACGCTCGATCGTTAGGCCAGTTTCTTTCTCAAGAATATTTAGCTTAGATACGGCACGGCGAAGATCTTCTTCGTACGTTTTTAGGCGCTCAGAGTAAGGTTTACCTGCATTCAGTGCTTCGTCGATCCACTCAGCTGAAGACTCGTTACCTGAAAATAGGTTTACGAAAGTTTTCTTCGGCATTTTAGAGTTATCAACACACATACGCATGATAAGACGCTCGTTAGTGCGTACCTTATCCATTGACGCACGTAGCGAGCTTACAAGCTTATCGAACTGTTTTGGGATCAGACGGAATTGCTTAAAGACTTCAGACAATTCTTGAACGGTAGTTTCAGTATCTGCATGATGACGACCATTGGTCGTAATCGCAGTTGCCATTCTTTCGTAAGACGTGCGTAGCTCCATGAATTTTTCACGAGCAAGCTCAGGGTCGATACCTGTGTCTTCTTCTTCTTCGTCTTCGTCGTCGTCAGAATTCTCAAGATCTTTATCTTCGTCTTCTAACTCAGTTTCGCTTAGCTCTGAACCAATGTGGGTTGCAGTTGGTGCTGTTGTACCGTCATCGTTCGGGTCAACAAAACCAGAAATGATGTCAGTAAGACGAAGTTCATCGGCTTCAACTTTGTCGAATTGCTCGAGTAGGTGAGCAATCGCAGAAGGGTATTCGGCAACAGAGCACTGAACTTGGTTAATACCATCTTCAATGCGTTTGGCGATATCAATTTCACCTTCACGAGTCAGTAGCTCGACTGTACCCATTTCACGCATGTACATGCGCACTGGGTCAGTTGTACGGCCGATCTCGCTTTCTACGCTAGATAATGCTTGCGCCGCAGCTTCGATGGCGTCTTCATCTGCATTATCTTCAGTCATCATCAATTCATCGGCATCAGGGGCAGTTTCAACTACCTTAATACCCATGTCATTGATCATCTGAATAATGTCTTCAACCTGATCGGAATCTACGATGTCTTCCGGTAGGTGGTCATTTACTTCGGCGTAGGTCAGATAGCCTTGTTCTTTGCCTTTCGCGACAAGTAACTTTAGCTGAGACTGCGGATTTTGCTCCATAGACGATATCCAACTTCGGGTCTGAGTGAGAATAGTAGAATGCAGAAATGCAAACCGTTAATTATAACAAACTTCTAAACTGTTGGCTAAATATTAGCCGGGACGATTGAGCAACAACAACTGCAATTCCCGCTTCTCTTCGACTGATAAGCCGATAGTATTCGATTTAGCCTGCAACTTTTCTATTTGCTGTCGGACACACTGGTCAAAAACTTTATCCAATGCGTCTAAAAATACATCGTGTGTGTTGTCTTCGTTATCCAACAACGGCAGTTCCCATGCGGCTAATCGTGCCATCATGGCTTCACTTTTACTGCCTCGCCAGTTTTCAAGTAGCTGGCCTGTAGTTATATTGGGGCGCGCGCGACACTTATCAACTATTGACAACAATAAATTTAGTCCCGCGATATCAATACCTTCAAATGTCGTGGTATCAAATGCGAGCGTGTTAACAAAATTTGGGTTCTGAACTAGCAGTGCAATGACTTCTCGCATTGGTGTGCGTTTAATTTCTTGCTGCGGCTTTTTAGGTTTATCGGCCACATTTTGTTTTAATTCAATGCGAATTTGATCGGGTGGTAACCCTAAATTATAGCCTAGCGTATTGATTAAGTATTGACGTAATGTTTCGCCTGCCACTTTCTCAATCAAAGGGGCTGCGAGTGTTTTTAATTTAGCTTTACCTTCACGTGCGCTGGTGTCGACTTGCTGGATCAGCGAGTTAAACATGAAGTCTGACAACGTCATTGCATCGGTAACGCTTTGTTCAAACGCCTCTTTACCGTATTGACGAATATAGGAGTCAGGGTCTTCACCATCGGGTAAAAACATAAACTTCAATTGGCGACCATCGGTAAGAAATGGCAGAGCTTGTTCCATTGCGCGCCATGCAGCATCGCGGCCAGCGCGGTCACCATCGTAGCAACAAACAACCGTGCCTGTTTGGCGAAATAAGGTTTGCATGTGCTCACCCGTTGTTGCTGTTCCCAAGGACGCAACAGCGTAGTCCACACCAAACTGAGCTAGCGCGACCACATCCATATAACCTTCAACAACCAGCAGGCGCTCAGGTTCACGGTAAGCTTGCATGACTTCGTACAAGCCGTACAGTTCACGGCCTTTATGAAATATTGGTGTTTCGGGTGAGTTAAGATATTTAGGTGTACCATCACCTAATACTCGTCCACCAAAGCCAATTACGCGGCCACGGCGATCGTGAATCGGGAACATGACGCGACCACGAAAACGGTCGTAACGACGGCCGTTGTCGTTTTCGATCAACATGCCTGTTGTCACTAACGCTTCTTGTGCGTTGTTATCTCGGCCAAAACGGCTACGAACTAAATCCCATTGGTCGGGAATATAGCCAATACCAAACTTTTTGACTACATCGCCAGATAAACCACGATCTTTTAAATAATCGATCGCAATTTTGCCATCTCCAGCACGAAGCTGAGATTGATAGAACTGGGAAATCTGGCCCATTAAATCGTACAGGTTGCGCTTTTCCGCGGTACGTGGACCGGATGGTTCGCCACCATTTTCTCGTGGTACTTCTAACCCAAGTTGCGATGAAAGCTCTTCAATGGCATCAACAAAATCTAAGCGATCGAATTCCATGACGAAATCGAGCACATTGCCGTGCACACCACAGCCAAAACAATGATAAAACTGTTTTTCTTGGCTGACAGAGAATGAAGGGGTTTTTTCGTTGTGAAAAGGACAGCAGGCACCGAAGTTTTTCCCTTTCTTCTTTAGCTTCACTCGTGCGTCAATCACGTCGACAATATCATGACGTGCGATGAGATCATCAATAAACGAACGAGGGATTTTTCCTGCCATACAACGTGTTAAACCTACTTCTTCGGGTGAAATACCACCAGGAAATGGTGATTGAGTGTTTTATTTTTACTTGAAATATACAGGGTTAGAATACAGACAAGCCGCGCATTCCTAAAAGGATAGCACGGCTTGTTGCAGAGCTGGGGGAGTTTTAACCTAGTTTAGTTTTCACTAATTGGCTAACTTTCCCCATATCAGTACGACCCTGAATTTGAGGCTTTAATACGCCCATAACTTTACCCATGTCTTGCATACCTGCAGCACCAGTAGCAGCAATAGCTTCATCCAGTAAAGCGGCAACTTCGTCGTCGCTTAGTGGCTGAGGCATAAACTCCTCTAGGACTGCAATTTCAGCATGCTCAACATCAGCAAGGTCTTGACGGCCCGCTGCTTCATATTGAACAACAGAGTCACGGCGTTGCTTCACCATCTTGGTTAGTACACCAATCACGTCGTCTTCGGAAAGAGTGATCTTTTCGTCAACTTCACGTTGTTTGATTGCTGCCATAACAAGGCGGATGGCACCAAGGCGAGGTTTATTCTTCGCCTTCATTGCCGTTTTTTGTTCGTCTTTTAGACGTTCAATCAGAGTCATATCACGTTCCTTCTGATAATCGTTAGATTAGTACAGACGAACGCGACGCGCGTTTTCGCGAGCCAATTTCTTCAGGTGACGCTTAACTGCCGCTGCTTTAGCGCGCTTGCGTACTGTCGTTGGCTTTTCGAAGTGCTCGCGACGACGTACTTCAGAAAGAACGCCTGCTTTTTCACAAGAGCGTTTAAAACGACGTAGTGCTACGTCGAACGGTTCGTTTTCACGTACTTTGATTACTGGCATGTAATACTCACCTCTGAGTGATTCGGTTTAACGCTGACAATCGTAATGAGTCAGCTGATTAAAAATGGTGCGAAATTCTAATCTGATCTAGGGGCATTTGTAAAGCATTCTGCAACCATGAACTGGTTAATTTTTGTCAACAGCGGTAACATGCCCATAATTACCACCAGTTACTAACTAGTATAGAGGTTGTTATGCGTATACTGGGCATCGAAACCTCCTGTGATGAAACAGGTATTGCAATTTTCGATGATGAAAAAGGCTTATTGGCTCATGAGCTGTATAGCCAAGTAAAATTACACGCTGATTATGGCGGTGTTGTTCCTGAATTGGCATCACGCGATCACGTGAAAAAAACGATCCCATTGATCAAGGCAACGTTGGCTAGTGCGGGTCTTACCCATGATGATCTAGACGGTATCGCATACACCGCAGGCCCTGGCCTTGTGGGGGCGTTACTGGTTGGTGCTACTATTGGCCGTAGCCTAGCTTACGCATGGGAAATTCCAGCGGTGGCGGTTCACCATATGGAAGGGCACTTACTTGCGCCTATGCTAGAAGATAATCCACCAGAATTTCCGTTTGTCGCGTTATTAGTGTCTGGCGGTCATACCATGATGGTGGATGTAAAAGGCATTGGTGAGTACCAAATTCTAGGTGAGTCTGTCGATGATGCTGCCGGTGAAGCGTTTGATAAAACCGCCAAGCTGATGGGACTTGATTACCCTGGTGGTCCACGTTTAGCGAAATTGGCAGAAAACGGCACAAAAGGTCGTTTTAAGTTTCCACGCCCGATGACAGATCGCCCTGGATTAGATTTTAGTTTTTCAGGTTTGAAGACGTTTACAGCCAATACGGTTCGCGCAAACGATGATGATGACCAAACGCGTGCAGATATTGCCTTTGCATTCCAAGAAGCCGTTGTTGATACATTGGCGATCAAATGTAAGCGTGCGCTTAAGCAAACGGGTTACAAGCGTCTAGTCATTGCTGGTGGTGTGAGCGCGAATAAATATCTGCGTGAACAACTTGAAGTGCTGATGACTAACCTACGAGGTGAAGTTTTCTACCCACGAACCGAGTTTTGTACTGATAACGGTGCAATGATTGCTTACGCGGGTATGCAGCGCTTGAAGAATCAAGAGACGATGGATCTGGCTGTGAAGGCGTACCCTCGTTGGCCGATTGATCAGTTAAAGCCTATTGGTGCAGATACTGAATAATCGCTATCTTAGAGATATGCAGATACCAAAAAACGGGCTAATCAGCCCGTTTTTTTATTGAGCAACAAAAGTGATTTAGTCATCCAATACTTTGTTTTTTTTCTCGGCTTCAGCTTTATTGCCTTGACTGATTTTTTGCCAAATTTTGGTCTCATTACCATCAAGTAAGCGTTTCACGTTGTCGTGATGGCGCAAAACAATTAAGCACGAGAGCATGGCAACAGGCATGGTGTATTCTGGTTTTACCCACCATGTAAACAGTGGTGCAGCTAATGCAGTAAATAGCGAAGCGAGTGATGAATAGCCTGTTACCAACACAGCTAACAGCCAGCAGCTAATTAACATGCCGCTAAGATCCCACCCAATTGGCGCGAGTCCACCTAGTGCCGTTGCCACCCCTTTACCCCCACGAAAGTGGAAGAAGATGGGATAGATGTGGCCCAGACAGGCGGCAATGCCGATAACGCCCAGTAAAAAGGGATTTACGTTAAGGAAATAGCTGATCCAAACTGGGATCATGCCTTTAAGAATATCGCATACCAATACCAGCGCGGCAGCTTTGCGTCCACCAAGGCGGTAAACGTTGGTAGCTCCTGGATTTCCAGATCCGGATTCACGAGGATCAGGCAAGCCAAAGAGTCGACAAATTAATACCGCACTAGAAATCGACCCTAGTAAATAGGCCCCAATAATGATCAAAAGTATTAATGGCGTCATGGTTACATCCTGCTAGCCAACAACATGTTCATTGTCACTTTAGTTGAATGATAATGATCACTGAGTTTCATCGTAGTGACTCATTCCTGTGATATAGTTCTTCACCTCTCACACCACTGCTATTACTCGGCAAGTGCTTGATATGCTCAGCGATGAGCGAAGTGGAGAGTGAATGTCATTTTTATTGACGATTACGACCTGATAATACGCGCTTTTGCTCACATTGGGTATCCGACCTCTAACAAAATTAGCGATTGAACATGGACTCAGTATTTATCGAACAACTCGAAGTTATCGCCACTATTGGAGTGTATGACTGGGAGCAGGAAATTAAACAGAAATTGGTATTGGATTTGGAGATGGCTCACGATAACCGTCCTGCCGCCAATAGTGATGATGTCGCCTATGCCCTAAATTATGCGGCGGTGAGTGAAGCGGTTACAGCACACATTCAGAACGGTCGTTTTCTCTTGGTAGAGCGTGTGGCAGAAGAAGTTGCCTCGTTATTGATGACGCAATTTGGTGTGCCATGGTTGCGTGTTCGTGTGACCAAACCTACCGCTGTCGCCAATGCGGGTGGTGTTGGCGTTCAAATTGAACGAGGCACAAAGTGACACGAACTTTTATCAGCATAGGTTCCAATATCGAGCGTGAGCATCATATTCATGTGGCGATGACTGAGCTGAAAAAGTTAGGTGTACATTTTGAAGTGTCCCGTATTTTTGAAGCGGAGCCTGTTGGGTTTAGTGGCCCAAATTTTTATAATTGCGTGGTAGCGTTAGAGACGTCTTTGTCGTTGTCGGTATTGCAGCAGACTTTAAAGCAGCTAGAGCTGGATTATGGTCGCGCACCCGATGCGAAGAAAAATCAAAGCCGAACGTTAGACTTAGATATTTTGTTGTACGGTAATGTTCAACAAAATTCCTTGCCGACGTTACCTCGCGCAGATATCTATAAATTTGCTTTTGTTTTATGGCCAATGGCTGAGATCGCTCCTGATATGAAAATTCCAGGGGAGGATCGCACCATATTGCAGCTATGGAATGAGTTTGGAACTGAGCAGGCTTTATGGCCTGTAGATGTTATTTTTGAGGGATCTCATGAGTCACTTTGAAGCTTTTGTGTTAGCGCTTATTCAAGGGTTAACCGAGTTTTTGCCGATTTCAAGTTCGGCGCATTTAATTTTACCTTCTCAAGTTTTTGGTTGGGCAGATCAGGGGCTTGCATTCGATGTTGCCGTCCATGTTGGTACGTTAGCTGCGGTGATCTTGTATTTCCGTAAGGAAGTGGTCGCGTTGTTATCAGCTTGGGTTGCGTCGATTTTTAAAGGTCATCGCAGTGCTGAATCGAAACTGGCTTGGATGATCGCATTGGCGACGATCCCTGCCTGTCTCTTCGGTTTGTTGATGAAAGACTTCATTGAGCTGTACCTACGTTCCGCGTGGGTGATTGCGTGCACGACGATTATTTTTGGCCTGTTACTTTGGTGGGTGGATAAGCGTGCGACTCAGCAAGTGAATGAATACCAAACGGGTTGGAAGCAAGCCTTGTTTATTGGTCTCGCGCAAGCGGCTGCCATTATTCCTGGCACATCGCGTTCAGGGGCAACCATGACAGCGGCGCTACATTTAGGGTTTACCCGTGAAGCGGCAGCCCGTTTCTCGTTCCTGATGTCGATCCCGATTATTCTACTGGCGGGTAGTTACTTAACTTTGAAGTTAGTGACTAGCGGTGCACCGATTGATTTTGGCGGTTTAGGTATTGGTCTGGTGGTATCGTTTGTCAGTGCATACGCCTGTATTCATGTGTTCTTGAAGCTAGTGACACGTTTAGGCATGCTACCGTTTGTAATTTACCGTCTTCTACTGGGTGCCGGCTTGTTTGCATTTTTATTGATGCAATAGCAAATGCACAAACAGAGACACTAAAAAAGGCTCAAACCTGCGAAGGTTTGAGCCTTTTTTATTTCGATATTTCGGATATTAAAGGCATTAAAGAGATTACAGTATCAAAGGTCGTTAGTTTGCTGCTTGGCGGTATTGAGTCAGCACGACGTCAACAGCTTGGCTGCGTTGAATGGCTAATTGCTCTTTGATTTCTTTGCCTTTGAAACCTGCGTCTACAATGGGTTTAACTGCCACGGCAACGGCGGCGTCAAAGCATTGCATGAGTAAATCGGCTTGAGGGTAAGCATCGTTCTCAAAGCCTGTACGGCCACGGACATCGGCACGGCAACATAGCCCCAATTGCATGACTCTTTCTGGTTTTCGCCACGCATCGATTTGATCGAAGATCTTAATGAAGGTATCAGGACGCATCTCATCGGCGCGATGGATTTTGGTGTGTTGCGCACACACCATTAAGGCTGTATCGCGGTAATCGTTGGGTACGCGTAGGCGCTGACAAAGTTGCTTTATCGCTTTGAGCCCTGTGTGACAGTGCATTTTGTGGCTTGGCCATTCGCTCTCGGGTGTTAGCGCTTTGCCTAAGTCGTGTACTTGGGCGCAAAAACGAATAATAAGGCTTTCACTGAGTAAGGCGGCTTGCTTAGCCACCAGTAGCGTGTGAATACCACAGTCAATTTCAGGGTGCCACTTCTCTGGCTGAGGAACCCCAAAGAGGGCATCAATTTCAGGCATGATAACGTGTAATGCACCGCACTGGCGCAGTACTGTTAGAAACACTTCTGGATTGGTGTAACCGAGCGATTTTTCCCACTCTTTCCAGACACGCTCAGGGGTTAGTGTATTGAGTTCACCGTTCACGACCATTTCTTGCATGAGAGCCATGGTTTCTGGTGCAATGTGAAAACCAAGGTGAGCAAAGCGAGCAGCAAAGCGCGCGACACGCAGTACACGCAATGGGTCTTCGATAAAAGCAGGCGAGACATGACGCAGCCATTTATTGGCGATATCAGCTTGGCCATTGTAAGGATCAATCAAGGTGCCATCATTCGCCTGAGCGATCGCATTGATAGTAAGATCACGGCGCATTAAATCTTGTTCCAGAGTCACATCTGGTGCCGCGTGGCAGACAAAGCCAGTATAGCCTTGGCCAGACTTGCGCTCGGTACGCGCTAACGCATATTCTTGTTTATTTTTCGGGTGCAGAAAAACGGGAAAGTCACTGCCGACTTGGCTATAGCCTTGGGCGATCATTTGTTCTGGGGTTGCTCCGACGACAACCCAGTCTTTGTCTATGACTGTTAGACCGAGAAGTGCGTCACGTACCGCACCTCCAACAAGATATGTCTGCAAATCTAGCTCCTATCATGTAACTATGCGATTTATCGTTATAGAATCATTTTTGTTATCGGTATCAGAGTATAAAGCATGTATAAGGATTTTTTCGGTATAACTGAGGCGCCTTTCTCAATTGTGCCTAGCGCACGATTTCTTTACCTTAGTGATCGTCACCGAGAAGCGCTTACACATTTGCTCAATAGTTTAACTGACGGTGGTGGTTTTGGGCTGCTAACAGGGGAAGTCGGCACAGGTAAAACGACAGTATTACGTGGCCTTATCGCTCGTTTGACACAAGATACTCAAGTTGCCGTGATTTTAAATCCTGCGCTTTCGGCGCAGGAGTTGTTAGCCTCCATTTGTGATGAACTAGGGTTAACCTACCCAGTGGAAGCCAGTTACAAAGTGCTGACAGATACCATCTATAAGCATTTATTGAGTAATCACAGTGAAGGCCGTCAAACACTGCTATTGATCGATGAAGCACAGCACTTAATGCCAGAGGTGCTCGAGCAACTGCGCTTGTTGACTAATCTTGAAACTGAAAGCCGTAAACTGCTTAAAGTGGTATTGATTGGGCAGCCAGAATTACAACAACTGTTGCAGCAAGAACGCTTGCGTCAGTTAGCACAGCGGATCACCTCACGTTATCACTTGTTAGCGTTAACAGAACAAGAGGTTTGTGAGTATGTGCATTATCGATTGCGTGCAGTTAATTGTTTGTTTGCCGTATTTGATGATCAAGCTATTGCTGTGATCGTTAAGCGAACGCAAGGGATACCACGTTTAATTAACTTGGTGTGTGATAAGGCGATGCAGTTGGCGCACCAACAAAGCACTCAGCAGGTGTCTAAAGCATTAATGAGTCGTGCTTGTGACGATGTATTAAGTTGGCACCTTCCTGTGGGGGCATCGACGGGAGCGGCGCCTACAACGCAACAAGTGCGTAAGGATCCGGGTCACCCTGCACCCAATACAATAACGCAGAGTCTAACGGTATTAACGTTAGGCATTGCCGTTGCGCTGGGGGGCTATTGGTTTGCTCAGCAACAAGGTTGGCTGACGGTGGCGGATGATACCGTCACGACGGCGCAAGTTTTACCATCGACAGCTCAGCCTTTAGCGAATATTCAGATCAAGTCAGAAGCCACGCTGCTCGAGCAAGCAATTGCACAAAGTAGGAGCGAGCGGGATGCCATGCAAACCTTATATCGACTATGGGGTTACGATACATCACCAAGCCAAGCTAATTGCACGACGAGTCAGCGTTTGTATTTATCTTGCTATCAAGACAAGTCGACAAATATAACGGCGAGTATCAGTGGATTAACCCTGATCAATCGTCCTGCGCTAATCAGCATGAACAGCGAGGAATTTGGACGCTATTTCGCGGTACTTTATCGTTATTCGCGTGAGCAGGTTGAGTTACTGGTTGGCGGTCAGCGTATAGCGGTGAGCCATGCGTGGTTTGCTCGTCACTGGCAAGGTGGCTATACCTTGTTATGGCGCCCTCCACTGGGGGATAAGACCAGCATTCGCTTTGGACAGCGCGGTGAACGAGTGGAATGGCTCAATCAACAATTAAGCCTCTTATTGGGGGAGCCGAGCGCGACGCATAATCGCTTTGATCAGAGCGTGCTGGATAAATTACGCCGTTTCCAGCAGTCTCAAAGTCTTTCTGCGGATGGTATTGCCGGGCCAAAAACATTGATGATGATTGATGCCGCCTTAAATTTACCAGGGCCAACATTACAGCCGAGAGAAAGCTAATGTCGAAGTTATTTACCGCGATAGCTCAGTCTGAACAGAGCTATCAGGCGCAATCAGCCCCTAACACGCTTGCCTATGCGCCAGAGAAGGCCGTGCTGACGTCACACCGAGGATGGGGAAGTATGGCATTGTTTGCTCTACCTATCGTCGCTGTGCTCGGATACACTGTGTTGTGGCCCCACTTAACAGCCTCAGGTCTCTTTGTTGCTAGCAAGGCTAAAGAGTCAGAGCATAAAGCGGTTGTGGACGTTCACCTTGCTACGACGAACACTCAGCATGATGTGTTGTCTGATGTTACTTTTCTACCTTATCCAGAATTGATCACCGAAGCCTTACCCGATCCTAACTGGAATCGTCCGCAGTCTGTCGCTGTCAGCAATAAGAGCCACTTGCCGAGTGAGTCTGAGGCACGTGCAGCGCTGAGTGAGCCAAGAGTTATTTCGGCAGAGCCTCGTGACCCTAACCGCGACGGCTGGGGGCTGGAGAGCTTAGACTTATCAGGTTTGTCGCCTGAACTTGCCGAACAGCTGCAATCTGCGATTGCGGCAACAGATGCACATCAAGGTTTTGATACTGCTTCACCTTCACCTTCAGTAGATAGCTCGACCTTACGTGCTACCTCGGAGCGAGCTACAACGCCGCCACCAAGTCAGCAGGCTGCAAAAGTGGTTATGGCGATTGGTGATTTACCAGCAGATGTGCAGCAGCGTTTACCGACCATGAATTTACAGACGCATATTTACTCGTCGAGTGCGAAAAGCCGCTGGGTGAAAGTGAATGGACGCGAGGTGTTTGAAGGGGATGTAGTTGCACCGGGGGTGACATTGCACAGTATCGAGCCACGCCAAGTCGTATTGGATTTTGAAAAATACCATATTGCGATGCCTGCGTTATCGGAATGGTAATCGAATGAAGGTCATGCATGACGTGTTCTAAGCGAGTGATGCAGGCTGAGTGAAAAAAAAGGGTAGCCAATGGCTACCCTTTTTTGTCTTGTTTACTGAAGCTCGTCAGTATTATGCCCAGCCGTTGTTGCTCTTACGACGACGAGGGATTAAATGTGGCAGTACTAAACCAAGTAACAGACCAACACCAGCAACCATGCCACCGTAAGTGAACCAGCGCATTAGCAGGTCATCTTTTTGGGTATCGATCTTGGCACGAAGCTCACGAATTTCAGCCTGAGACGTCATTAGCTGATCATTCAGGTTGGTATTTTGTGTTTCAAGCTCGGTGATTTGGTCGTTACGTAGTGTCAGTGAATTTTTCAGACCCGCATTTTGCTCGTCACTTGATTTCACTGCTTCTGCTAGAGCGGCTTTCACTTTTGTCAGCTCTTTCTCTAGGGCAGGTACACGGTCTTTCAAGCCAACTTGGCGTGAAATAAATTTGCTGCTCACCCAGCCTGTACGGCCGCGGCTATCAGTAACACGGCTATAGCCTGTGTCTTTATTGGTTTCCAGTAGTGAAACCTTAGTGCCAGCATTCACACTGCCGATAATACGGAATTGTGTGCTTGGGCCTTTGTGCATGTAAGTAAACAAGTCGTCAGAGATATAACGTACTTGTTCCGCATGTGCTGGGGCAGTCACCACAGCGCAAGCGAGTAATAATAAGCTGATTAGTTGCTTCACGATTTGATCCTTGAGGAGCCTGAATACAATATTGGTTCCGATACTAAAAATTTTACGCGCAAGGTGCAAGAAAAGAGGGAGGCAAAGCCTCCCTCTTTTGAACCTGTGCCACTAATTAACCGAAGATGGCTTGCATTACGTAGAAGAAAATGACTGCAAGTAATGCCCCTGCTGGGAGGGTAATAACCCAAGATGCAACGATGTTACGTACTACACCTAGGTTAAGTGCCGCGATACCACGCGCAAAACCAACACCCAATACCGCACCAACAAGTGTTTGTGTGGTTGAGATTGGTAAGCCAGTACCAGAAGCCAATACAACAGTTGACGCTGTTGCTAGCTGAGCGGCAAAGCCACGGCTTGGTGTTAGTTCAGTAATACCTGTACCAACAGTTGCCATTACTTTGTGGCCCATGGTCGCAAGGCCGACAACGATACCGATACCGCCTAGTGGAAGGATCCACCATGCAATCGAACTTTTCGTTGTGATTTCGCCCATGTTTTCCACGGTGGAAACAACAGCAGATAGAGGACCAATCGCATTAGCTACGTCGTTTGAGCCGTGTGCAAACGCCATCGCACAAGCGGTTACAACCATTAGTAAGCTGAATACACGTTCAACGCCGGCATAGCCATTGCTGTCCACTGAACTACCATCGTCGGTATATTTACGGCCAATGTAGACATAGCCTAAAAACATAACGACAGCTGAAACGGCAATAGAAGCCATCCAAGCTTCACCACTTGAAAGGTGAAGGCCAACGTGTTTAAGACCTTTTTTGATGGTTACCAATGCAATAACAAGTGCAGTGATAAACATGTAAACAGGTACAAAACGTTTAGCGTTTACGAGTGGATTATCGGTATCAAAGATCAAACGCTGAGCACTGATAAAAATCATGTAAGCAAACAAGCCAGAGATCAGCGGAGTGATCAACCAACTGCCTACAATGCCTTGAACAGAAGCCCAATCTACAGCTTCAGTACCAACAGACACACACGCAAAACCGATGATAGCACCGATGATTGAGTGAGTTGTCGATACCGGCCAACCCATGTAAGACGCAAGTAATAGCCATGTACCAGCAGCAAGTAGCGCTGACATCATGCCGTATACCAACACTTCAGGTTGAGCAGCATAGAGAGATGTTTCAATAACCCCTTTACGAATCGTATCGGTAACTTCACCGCCGGCAAGGTATGCACCTGCAAACTCGAAGATCATTGCAATAATGATTGCTTGTTTAACAGTAAGCGCTTTTGAACCGACAGATGTACCCATTGCATTGGCAACGTCATTTGCACCAATACCGATTGCCATCATAAAACCAAAGATAGCCGCCACCAAAATAAGAATGGTGCCGTAATTAGCCAGGATTTCCATTGTAAAACCTTGTTTTTGTTAATTCTCTTCGCTTATGAACGCGATAGCATGATTTCTAGTCGCGAGCCGACACGTTGTGCCTGATCAGCGATACCGCCAACCCACTCGAGAATCTTATACAGGAACATGATATCCACCGGACTGTATTGGTCTTCGATGGCCATTAGTTGTTGTCGTAATTTGATCTGCATGCTGTCGGTGTCATCTTCAATAACATCAAGCTGATTAATCATTTCCGCAACTAAAGTCACTTCTCTGCCTTTGAAACCTGTTTCAAGAAGTTCGTCCAGTTCGTTGATCACACGACGTGCTTGTTCGGCAGCGTCTAAACAACGTTGAACGTACGCGAGAAAATCAGGGTACATTGTAGAAGGAACTTGTAACTGACGCCCTAAGACACGACCAGCGATATCTTTGGACAAATTAGCAAGTTTATCTTGTTGGGTAAGAAGACCTAACATATCAGTACGATCTACTGGCATGAAAAGCCCACGAGGAAGCTTAAGGCGAATTTCACGCTTCAGCACATCCGCTTCTTTTTCAAGTTGCGAGATTTGCTCACGTGTAATCGATGCCTTTTCCCAGTCTCCGGCATTACATGCCTCGAAGAATGGAACAAGCAGTTCGCAACATTCATTTACGCGAGTAACGTGACGTTGCAGTGGTTTGATTGGGGATTTAGCAAAGAGCCCCATAATTGTATTTACTGGCATAGCCGATCAACCTAAAGAGTGCCTACGATATGGCTAAATCTTGAGCGATGGTCACAGAGGCGCGAATGGTAACGTATAAGTTTCGGCAGGGGAACCCATTTTGATCAAGGTTTTGTTGATATTTCTCACTTGCCCCCGAGCGGATAAGGAAATATCCTTGGTTTGCCACTGTTTATAGGTACCCATATGGAAACCGAGATAGAACTGAAGTTTTTCGTCTCACCAGAATTTTCGAGTCAATTGTTGAGCAAAATATCACAAGCGAAAATTCTGCAACAAAGTAGTCGAATGTTAGGGAACATTTACTTCGACACCCCAGACCAAATTCTTCGCCAGCATGATATTGGCCTTCGGGTCCGTCGTATTGATGATGTGTTTGTTCAGACATTGAAGACAGCAGGACGCGTGGTAGCAGGTTTGCACCAACGCCCAGAATACAATGCTGAAACCAATGGCACTGATCCTGATCTCACTTTGCATCCCGCTGATGCATGGCCTGAGTCTTTTGTCGTTGCTGATGTTCAGCAACAGCTTTCTCCTCTTTTTTCAACTGACTTTGAGCGTCAGCAATGGCTGATTGCAATGCCTGATGGCAGCCAAATTGAATTGGCTTTTGATCAAGGTGATGTCAGCACAAATGGTTTAAGCGATCCTATTTGTGAAGTAGAGCTAGAACTGAAGTCGGGTCAAACCGATGCCTTGTTTACGTTAGCGCGTGAACTGTGCACTGAAGGTGGAATGCGCCTGGGTAGTTTGAGCAAAGCCGCCCGCGGCTATCGATTAGCGGCAGGCTATCAAGGGGATGAAATCACCACGATGGACTTCATGCCATTACGTGCTGATGAATCGGTTGAAACGGTATTTATCCATACGCTTGAGTATGCGCTAGAACATTGGCATCGCCATGAGCAGATTTATGCTGAACGCCAAGATGCCAACGCATTAATTCAAATCAAGCAAGCACTAGGTTTGATTCGTCAGGTATTCGTGTTATTTGGTGGCATGATCCCGCGTCGGGCAAGTGCATTACTGCGTCAAGAACTGCAATGGCTTGAAGGCGAGCTAGAGTGGCTAGAAGAAGCGGCCAGTATTGAACAACTGCTGGCGGATAAAGGGTACGCACTGCGTAAACTGAATGCGCAGAAAGTGCTGATGAAGCAACTGTGCGAGCAGCAAGAAACATTACCCAATGAAGAAGCTATGCTGGCTCTGATGGAGTCATCACGTTATTGCAACTTGCTACTTGATTTAAGTCGTTGGATTTTAAGTCGAGGCTGGCAGCCGTTCCTTGATGATAAGGGGCGAGTTAAGTTGTCAGGCAGTGTTAAGCAATACGCTGATGCAACGCTTACGCGTTCTTGGCAAGAGCTGCAAGATGTCTTCCCAGCGAAACGTCAATTAGGTCGTATCGAGTATTGCGATCAACAACCTCGCTTGATTCGTAATTTGATGAGCGGTTTGTGTTTTGCCAGCCTGTACGATGAAGACAAACGTGCAGGCTTTAGAATGCCTTGGCTTGATCTATTGAGTGGCATAGAAGATTTACGCCAGCTTGAACCTATCCGTATCTTGTTGGCTGAACACCAAGGTGATGATTTGGTACAAATGGAGAAATGGCTAGAGCGTCACGAAGAGTCGTTATTGCATGCCATGGACCAAACGCGTCAAATTGGGATTGAACTATCACCGTATTGGCCTTAGCGCTGACAGCGTATTTAACACCAAATACGAGTGAAATAGTTAATAGAACGCCGCCAGTGCAATGACACTGGCGGCGTTTTTGTTTTGGCTGCAAATGTAGCTCTACTTATTAACTTTCCTTCGGATGCCTTACATCCGTTACTGTTTTGGGCATTTCTGTATCTGCAGTATTTTGATGGGGGGGGAGCCGATTTTCCAATTGTTCTAATCGCATGAGTAATTGCTGCTGTATGTCTAGCATTTGCTTCCATTCTTGCTGATGTAAGTGCTCTTGTTCTTTTTCATGTTTCAGTTTGCCAGGATCGGAAATCATCGAACTGACCAAACCTGCCACCATACCAAATAGCCCCACACCACAAACAATAATCACTGCCGCTAAAATCTTGCCCAGCGTGGTCACAGGGTAGTGGTCGCCGTAGCCTACCGTCGAAATAGTGACAAAGACCCACCACAGCGCGTCGCTGGCATTGTGAATGTTGGATTCAGGAATATCCCCTTCAATCATGAGCATTAGCGCCGAACCAACCGTTACTAATAAGGTTAACAGTAAAAAGATCGAGGCGACGGTGGCTTCACGGCGGTTACTGCGAATGTAATGGAGGATCTGATTACTCGATCGGATCAAGCGCATCACCCGGAAAACTTGAATCACCCGCGCAAAACGGACTTGTTCAATAATGGGTAAGCTGGCGACAAAGTCGATCCAGTGCACTTTGAGGTAGGCCCATTTTTGCTTGCTTCTGAATAAATCAGTAAGTAGTTGGAACCAAAAGAACAGGCAAATGAAGGTATCAATACCAAATAGCAGCGTATAAACATCATCTGTCTTTGGAATAAAGATAAGACTCGTGACTATGGCCAACGACACAATCGATAATACCAGTGACATCAAACTCATAGGATTGAGTTCATGTTTGATGACATCGACTTTTTTAGACATTCAATTTTCCCTATTAGCTGCCGACATATAAGATGGTCGCAATATTCTAGCTTGTGAAAGTATAGTCACGGCATTTGAGTGAATACCCAGCGTGATTTCTTATTGTGAACAATATTATAACGCATCAGTAGCCGGGTTTCGCGAGCTTATTAAATAGGGAGATTAAGAATGGCAACGTTGGTTTTTAAGCCATGGGAAAAAGGGATCACTAATATCCGTTTAGTCCCTAAGTTAGTACTACTGATGGTATTCAGTACCGTCTTATTGATTGGTAAGCAATTGTGGGATGCCAATACGTTTTATCAAAGTGTGGTCAAGATCCAGCAAGAGCGCTCAAAAGAGGTCGCCAGTGCCAATGTTGCGTTATTAACATCGCTGCTTGCGCAGGGAGATAACGGAAAAAAACTGGCTGAAACCGCCATTCTCTCACAAGAAAATAGCTGGGGAGAAGGGGCTTACTTGTATTTGGTCGAGCGTGATACCGGTACGGTATTTGGTCACCCTACGGCTCGAGCTATAAATCAATTGAATAGCCAAATGGACCAAGGCGGAGCGCTGTCTGGTTACTTATCACAGCTACAAGGCTCGGGTGATATTGTATTGAGTAAGGGGGAGCGATTTGAACATGCGGTCACTATGCCTAATCAGGATTGGGTTTTAGTCGCGTCGCAACCTTCTTCTGAAGCTGATCACTACTACAGCGATTATTTACTTCAAGTGGCATGGCAAACCGGCCTGATGATTGTTTCCTTTATGGTCATTCTATTGGGTGGCTCTAGCATTATGCTTCGCCAAATCAACTACCTTGCAGAGAGCATTAAGCGTTTAGCTCAGCGTGATTTATCACAACCTATCATCATGGAATGTAAAGATGAATATGGTGATTTAGCGCGTGAACTTGAGCAAACGCGAGTACAACTGCGTGATGTGATCTGTAATCAACGCGAAGCATCTTCTGAGCTGTCAGGCTTGGCGGAAGTGATGTCGATCAGCATGGTGGAGACCAAAGAATCATCACAAGAAGAATTTGCGGAAATTGATCAACTGGCATCTGCCATGAGTGAGATGACTTCTACCGTTCAAACGGTGGCAGATAATGCACGCCAAGCCTCGAATGCGACGGAAGGTACGTCTGAACAAGCGGAGCAAGGCCAGCGCTTTGTTTCAGAAACTATCGGTACGATTAACCAATTATCACAAGATATCAGTCAATCCGCTGGTGCGGTGAATCAAGTTGAAAGCCGTGTTGAACAAATCAGTAGCGTGATCGTGACTATTCAAGGTATTTCTGAACAAACCAACTTGCTGGCATTGAACGCTGCGATTGAAGCGGCACGTGCTGGTGATGCGGGCCGTGGTTTTGCCGTGGTTGCCGATGAGGTACGTAACCTTGCACAGCGAACTCAAACGGCGACCGTTGAAATTCAAGATATGATCACTCAGCTGCAAAACAGTGCCCAACAAGCGGTTTCGCTGATGGAACAAAGTGTGGTTGAAGCTGCAGAAGGTGTTGAGTTGGTAACGAATGCTGGGGGTGAGTTGGATAAAATAGTCGAGCAAGTCACTAACATCAATGACATGAATTTCCATATTGCTTCAGCAGCCGAGCAGCAAAGCTCTGTCGCGGAAGAGATGAGCCAAAACCTGAGTAATGTGCGTGAATTGGTAGAAGCCTCGGTGTTGGTTGTGACTGAGTTGTCGGAAACCTCTGATATCATGCAAGAGCAAGCGACAGAATTAGAGAAAAAAATTCAGGCGTTCCATGTTTAACGCTTGCTCAAAAAACAGATAGAAACTCTGATTTAACGCCCGCCATTGCGGGCGTTTTGTTATCTTATTCTCAGGCGAATAGCTGTGGTATTTTATACCAAGCTAACGAAGTAACTGAATCCTGCTTGGTATCGTTTTTCGCTGACATATGACGAGTAGCGATACCAAGAGGCTTCATCGAAATTTCACAAGGAACAGGGCGAGGACGAGTCATGAATCACAATGAGCTTTTGCAAACCGCATCAACCCAAGCGTGGGACAAACTCCACAATGCTCACCCTGATGCGCTAGCACAGTGGCCGGCGTCACGTAAAACGGAACTGATGCAAGCGCTTGGTTTTAGCGATTTTATCAGTACATCTATGGTGCGTGATGCCCGTCTGCTACCTTGGCTTGCTGAGCACATTGATGATGAATCTCGTTGTGACAATTACCGTGACCAACTGGCTGAACAATTAAACCGTGTCAATGATGAAGCGGGACTCATGCGAGTACTTCGCGCTTTTCGTTGCCAAGAAATGGTGTGGATTGCTTGGCGCGATTTCATGGGAAAATCAACCCTGCCCGATAGCTTGAATCACTTGTCCATGCTGGCGGAAGCGTTAATCATGCAAGCTTACCATTGGCTGTATCAACAATGTTGCGCGGAATGGGGCACGCCAACCAACGCTGAAGGTGAAGCGCAGCCGATGTTGATACTGGGGATGGGGAAGCTGGGTGGTGGCGAACTGAACTTCTCATCTGATATCGATCTGATCTTTACGTATCCTGAAAACGGTGAAACACAGGGCGGGCGTCGTAGTATCGCCAATGCCCAATTTTTCACTCGCTTAGGCCAACGTTTAATAAAAGCGCTAGATCAACCCACTTTCGATGGCTTTTGCTATCGGGTCGACATGCGTTTACGGCCATTTGGTGACAGTGGTCCACTGGTCATGAGCTATGCAGCATTAGAAGATTACTACCAAGAACAAGGGCGTGATTGGGAACGCTACGCGATGATTAAAGCGCGGGTGATGGGGCGTGAAAGTTTTAGCCAGTATCAAGAATTGCGTCAGATGCTGCGCCCGTTTGTGTTCCGTCGTTATATTGATTTCAGTGCGATTCAAGCTTTGCGTCGAATGAAGTCGATGATCAGTAGTGAAGTGCGCCGTCGTGGCCTCAGTAACAATATCAAGCTCGGGGCTGGTGGGATCCGCGAAGTGGAGTTTATCGCTCAGTCTTTTCAGCTTATTCGTGGTGGACGTGAACCCAGTTTACGTGGTCGAGGTTTGCTCGAAACGCTGGAAGCCATTAAGCAGCAAGGCTTCTTACCGCCTGAGCAAGTTGATGATTTAGAACGCGGTTACTGTTTCTTACGCAAGCTTGAAAACCTACTGCAGGCAATAGACGACAAGCAAACCCAAACTTTGCCCGATAAGCCACTGGATCAAGTGCGCCTCGCGATTGCGATGGGGTTTGAGGGTTGGCAACAGTTATTAGCCAGCACTGAGCAGCACATGGCTGATGTTCACCATGTCTTTGACGCGATCGTAGGTAGCGATGAGGATGACAGTGACAGCGCTTGTGTTGCCGGCCCACAATATCAAGAGCTGTGGGCGATGAGTAAAGATGAAGAGGTGTTACTGTCTATCTTTGCAGAACTTGATGTGCATGATCCTGCCCAACAAACCAGTACCTTGCTGGGGATGAAAGCCGAATTATCAAAACGCACCCTAGGGCCGCGAGGACGTGAAGTCTTAGCGACTCTAATGCCGTGCGTACTCAGCCGTATTGTTAATCGTCCCGATGCCGCGCAAGTCTTGGGGCGAGTAACCAAGCTGATTGTCCGCATCGCGACACGTACCACTTATCTTGAATTATTAAGTGAGCATCCCGCGGCGCTCGATCAACTGGTACGCTTATGTGCAGCCAGCCCTATGGTGGCGGAGCAATTAGCACAGTATCCGATTTTGTTAGATGAGCTGCTTGATCCGCAGCACTTATATAACCCAACGCCACTCCATCAGTATCGCGAAGAGTTGCGCGAGTACCTTGCCCGTATTCCAGAAGAGGATATGGAGCAACAGATGGAAGCGATCCGCCAGTTTAAGCAAGCCCAATTATTGCGGATTGCTGCGGCTGACATCGCAGGTGCATTGCCATTAATGAAAGTGAGTGATCACTTAACTTTCTTAGCGGAAGCGATTGTCGAAGCCGTCGTTAATCAAGCATGGCTGCAGATGGCCGAAAAATATGGAATCCCAAGCCACTTAGAAGGGCGCGATGGTAAAGGCTTTGGTGTTATCGGTTATGGCAAAGTAGGGGGCTGGGAAATCGGTTATGGATCGGATTTAGACTTAGTCTTCCTGCACGATTGCCCTGCCAATGTGAACACCACGGGTAAGAAAGAGATCGATGGTCGTCAGTTTTACTTGCGACTAGCCCAGCGTATTGTGCATTTGTTCTCGACTCGAACCGCCTCAGGTGTGTTGTACGAAGTAGACATACGATTACGTCCATCGGGCGCATCCGGTTTGTTGGTGAGTACCTTAGAAGCATTTGATGAGTACCAGCAACAAGAAGCGTGGACATGGGAGCATCAAGCACTGGTAAGGGCCCGTTTAATTTACGGTGATGCACAGTTACAGCAAGGCTTTGCCTTAGTACGCCAACATACTTTGACGCAAGAGCGTGAAGAAGCAACATTACGGCAGAAGGTGATTGAAATGCGTCATAAGATGCGTGATCACCTAGGCAGTAAAAAAATCGGGTTGTTCGATCTGAAGCAAGATGAAGGTGGTATTACGGATATTGAATTTATTGCCCAATATTTAGTCTTACAACATGCTTATGATAATCCTGCGTTAGCGCGGTGGTCTGATAATGTACGTATATTTGATACGATGGCTGAACATGAACAAATGTCGCCAGAACAAGTGACGGCCATAAAATCAGCTTATTGTGCGATGCGTGATGCCATTCATCGTTTAAACTTATTGGGGCAATCCGCGTATGTTGATGAGCAGCAATTTAGTGCTGAAAGAGCGATAGTTCGCCAAGTATGGCAACAATACTTGGCGAACAGCGATGGATCGGATACGTTAGCCGAATAATTTAATGATCAGCAAGCACTGGGTGAGTGTTTGCTTTTTTTGCTTTGTGATACTATTTCGCAGTTTTCACTTTCCCGGAGATAAAAATGAAATTGACTCTTCCTGATTATGATCAAGCAGATGTGCTCGTTGTTGGTGATGTCATGCTAGATCGTTACTGGTATGGGCCTACAGGGCGTATTTCGCCAGAAGCGCCAGTACCAGTGGTAAAAGTCGATCAGATTGAAGAACGTCCAGGTGGCGCAGCTAACGTTGCTATGAATATTGCAGCACTGGGTGGTCACGCACGTTTAGTGGGTTTAACCGGGATCGATGAGCAAGCGAAAGCGCTAACTGAAAAGTTATCGTCACTCAAAGTACGTTGTGACTTTGTTTCGCTACCAGATTACCCAACCATCACCAAACTACGAGTGATGAGCCGTGGTCAACAGCTGATCCGTTTAGACTTCGAAGAAGGCTTCCATGATGTGGACCCTGATTTGATTATGCCACGCCTTGAACAATCACTGTCGCAAGTGAAAGCAGTGATTTTGTCTGATTATGCCAAAGGCGCCCTGGAGCATGTGCAAACCATGATCCAAATGGCACGTAAAGCGGGTGTACCTGTTCTTATCGATCCGAAAGGGGCTGATTTTGAACGTTACCGCGGTGCAACACTACTGACACCAAACTTATCTGAGTTTGAAACGGTTGTCGGTAAAGTAAATGGCGATGCCGATATCGTTGAGAAAGGCTTTGCCTTGATGGAGCAATTCGATTTTGAAGCGCTACTGGTAACGCGTAGTGAGCACGGTATGACCTTGCTACAGCGTGGCCAAGAGCCGCTGCATATGCCAACCCAAGCGCAAGAAGTTTATGATGTGACAGGTGCTGGTGATACCGTTATCTCGGTACTAGCGTCTTCGCTTGCCGCAGGGAAATCATTGTCTGATGCATGTAAGCTTGCTAACGCAGCGGCAGGTGTTGTGGTTGCTAAGCTAGGCACATCTACGTTGTCGACGATTGAGCTTACCGATGCAATCCATGGAAGCCAAGATAGCGGTTTTGGTGTGATTGCAGAAGATCAGCTAAAACAAGCGGTACTGACTGCACGTGCACGTGGCGAGAAAGTGGTAATGACCAATGGTTGTTTCGATATTCTTCATGCCGGCCATGTTGCTTACTTGAACGAAGCGGCAAAATTGGGCGATCGCCTAATTGTAGCGGTGAATTCAGACTCTTCGGTACAAGCGCTGAAAGGCCCAGGTCGTCCAGTCAACCCAGAAGATCGTCGTATGGCTGTTCTGGCGGGTTTAGGTGCGGTTGATTGGGTGGTTCCTTTTACCGAAGAAACCCCACAGCGTTTAATCAGTGAAATCCTACCGACACGCTTAGTGAAAGGTGGCGATTACAAACCTGAAGAAATTGCGGGTGGTCAAGAAGTGATTGCGGCAGGTGGTGAAGTGCTAGTGCTGAACTTCGAAGATGGTTGTTCAACCACTGAAATTATTGAAGCGATCCGTGGTGGTCGAGGTTAATCGCCGCTGGCCTATTGAGATAGGCTGATTTGCGGGGAATAAAAAAGCGCCGATGGGCGCTTTTTTTGTATCTCGATATCGCTGCCAAAAAGTGGCGGCTATAAGCTCAGAATTACTTCTTTGCTTTGATCAAACCTGTGTTGATATCAGTCACGTCTTGCTCGTTAAGCGAACCGACAGCTTGTTTTAGCTGAAGTTGGCTTAGGATGTAATCGTAACGAGCGTTCGCTAGTTGGCGGTTCGCATCGTATAGACGACGTGTTGAATCAAGTACATCAACAATGGTACGGGTACCGACTTCAAAACCTGCTTCTGTTGCTTCCAGTGCAGATTGCGCTGAAATAACAGATTGTTGGTAAGCACGAAGTGCACCAATAGAGGCATTGATGTTGTTGTAGAATGCACGAACATCTTTAACAACGCTGCGGTAAGAGCCTTCAAGTTGCTCACTTGCTGACACGTACGAGAATTGTGCTTGTTTCACATCAGAACTTGTTTTGCCACCGCTGTACACCGGTAGATCAAGGCGAATACCCGCCGTTAATTTACCGTTATCAGATGAAGACGGATCAAGTTCGTTGTAGTTGTAACCTGCATCAAAACCAAGCGTTGGTAGGTGACCAGATTCAGCTAATGAAATGCTATCACGTGCGATATCTTGTGAGATACGCGCAGTAAGTAGTGATAGGTTTTCTTTTTCAGCGTCTTGGATCAATTGCAGCACTTTAGATTGTGGACGGCTAGCTGAGAAGCGTGCAGTATCCAAAATATTAAGGTTAGTGTGCTCTTGACCTGTGATTTCACGTAAACCTTCATAACTGTTGGTTAACGCGTTTTCTTTCAAGATCTCATCGGCAAGTACTGTATCGTACTGTGCTTGCGCATCGTGTACATCAGTAATAGCAGAAAGGCCTACTTCAAAACGTTGTTTTGTTTGTTCTAGCTGGCGGCCAACGGCTGCTTTTTCAGCTCGAACAAATTCTAGATCGTCCATAGCTTTAAGCACATCAAAGTATGCTTGGCTAACACGCAGGATTAAACCTTGTTGTGTTGCGGCTAGCGATGCATCACTTTGACGCGCACGCTTTTCAGCAATGTCGAGGTTTACCCAGCTAGCACGGTTGTAAATGGATTGGCTAAGGGTTACACCCGCATTAAAGCCGTTATCATTTGACGCGCTATTATCTGAAAGTTCAGTCGCATTGTAACCCGCATTCAAATTGATCTGTGGCAGTAAAGAACTACGCGATGAATTGATTGCTTCAAATGATGCGTCTTTATCCGCCGCTGCTTTTAATAGTTGCGGATCATTTTGTTTTGCTTGTTGGTAAATTTCAGCAAGGTCATCGGCCAATACAGAGTGGCTGATGCTACCTAGGGCTACGCTCATAAAGAGTGGGAGCAATTTTTTCATGGATGCCTTTCCTGGTCCTGACAGTCAAAATAGTGCAAGCGATCAGTGTAACGAAAGAATGCTGACAGTAAACTGATCAATTCGCTATTTTACTTAGAATCATTATTTTAGTGTGAAACTGCTGGTTTAAAGCTTGAATCACATCATTGATATTACTGTATAAGATTGTAAGCGATATAAAAATTTATACGACTTAAATAAAATCACAATAATTATCAAAAATGTTGAATAAAATCATTGCTGATATTCAACTTGAGTGGAAAAATAGTGCTAAAGGAGAACACAAACATGAGCAAAGATTCCACAAAAGTGTCAGCGCAGGTAGTGTATACCAAGGATGATGTCGAAATTTTGTCAACAAAGCCGCTTTATCAGGGCTTCTTCAAAATGGTGTCTTACACCTTCAAACATAAACTCTTTTCTGGCGGTTGGAGTGAAGAACTCAATCGTGAAATGTTTGAACGCGGTCATGCTGCGGTGCTATTACCGTATGATCCGAAACATGATCAGGTTGTGCTTGTCGAACAGTTTCGTATTGGTGCATTAGCCGCTGATTGTGAACCATGGCAACTTGAAATGGTTGCAGGCATGATTGAAGAAAACGAAATATCAGAAGACGTTGCCCGTCGTGAAGCCCACGAAGAGGCAGGCATCGAGGTACATGAGGTGGAGAAAATCACCCGCTATCTTGCCAGTTCTGGTGGTTGTTCTGAAACTCTTGATGTCTTTGTTGGCCGCGTTGAAAGCCAGCTTGCATCGGGTATTCATGGTTTACCTGAAGAGGGTGAAGATATTCGTGTCCACGTTGTTTCGCGTGAGCAAGCCTATCAATGGGTAGAATCTGGTAAAATAGAAAATGCAGCTTCTATCATTGCGCTACAATGGTTGCAGCTGAATCATTTACGTCTCCAACAGCAATGGTGCAAGGATTAAGTTTGAAGAACCGTTATACCGTTGATCTCGCGGGTATCATGCGCTTGTATGAAACCAACTATGCGAAGCTGCTTCCATTACTACCAAAATCTGATGAGGTAGGGGACTGCTGTGTGTACCGCGTGTTTGGTCATGAATATTCGATAACCATTACTGAGTCAACGCGCTATACCACGGTGATTGAGCTGCTTCAACACGACGAAGCATCCCTTCCTGTTTATATGCATCCGCACCTAATTATTCGTTTATATCACGATGCGCGAGTCGCAGAAGTGTGTTCAGCGCAGCAGATTTCGCGCTTGAAGCCAAGGTATGATTACCCCAATATGCGAATGCATCAACAAGATGAAAAACATCAAGTTAACCGCTTTCTTGGGGATTGGTTAGCTTATTGCCTGAAAAACGGCATCAGCAAACGATCGGTTTGTTGATATTCTATTGGTTGCTACCATTAAAAAATTAGATTGGGACAATGAGTGGCAGCTCCTCTCGTGGTTACCCGTACATACATTGAGACATTACAGGATTTAAACGATTTTGCAGACGTATACGTTGCCTCAGCAAGGTCCAGATAAGGTTGTCTTGCTTCAAATTACTGATACGCATTTATTTAATGACATATCAGGAAGCTTATTAGGCATAGAAACAAAGAAAAGTTTTCATGCAGTGTTAGATGCTGTAGACGATGCTGCGCGTCCATTTGATGCGATTATAGCAACGGGAGATATCTCTCAAGATCACAGCGAAAACTCCTACCAACGCTTTGCTGACGGCATTAGCCGTTGGACACAACCTTGTTTTTGGCTTCCAGGTAATCATGATTACCAACCGACCATGCGCTCCGTGTTGCCTTCGCCGCAGATTAAACCTTGCGAGCAGGTACTTGCGGGCGAGTATTGGCAAGTTATTTTACTCGATAGCCAAGTACCAGGTGTACCACATGGCGCCTTGAGCTCGGCACAACTTGAAATGCTAGACAGCGCATTAAGTGCCCACCCAGAGCGTCATGCGTTGGTATTATTGCACCACCACCCGTTAGAAGCGGGAAGTTACTGGTTGGATCAACATCAATTACATAATAACGAAGCGCTGTGGTATGTATTAGATCAGTACCCACAAGTGAAAGCGGTGTTGTGTGGTCATATTCATCAAGAACTTGATCGTATGTATCGCAATGTACGCGTGCTCGCAACGCCATCTACGTGTATTCAATTTTTGCCAGATTCGAATGACTTTGCGCTTGACCAAGTCAACCCAGGTTGGCGTTATTTAGAGCTTTACGCTAACGGTGATATTCGTACAGAAGTGTCTCGCGTGCAGGGGCCGCAGTTTGCGCCACAATTCGACGAAGCAGGATACTAATGATGGAAACACCACAAAAAAAGCCGTTGTTGCTGTATATCCATGGCTTTAACAGTTCACCAAAATCGTTGAAAGCACAGCAAATGCTGGATTACTGCCGTCAGTATCGTCCTGATATTCGAGTAGAGATCCCTCAGGTGCCGTGTTACCCCGCGCAAGCCGCTGAGTTCATCGATAATACGGTGCAAGCGTTAGCGAAAGACTATCGTATTGGTTTGGTGGGTAGTTCATTGGGGGGTTATATTTCCACTTGGTTGAATGATCGTTACCAATACCCCGCGGTGTTGGTGAACCCTGCGGTGACCCCGTATGATTTATTAGCTGACTTTTTAGGTGAGCAAGTGAACCCGTACACCGATGAGCGCTATTACTTAGAGCCTCATCATATGGATGAACTACGCTTGATAGACGTTGCGCGTGTAGTACAGCCACAACAATTGTGGTTGCTACAGCAAGAAGGCGATGAAGTACTTGATTATCGCCAAGCCGTGACTAAATATGCCGACTGTAAACAAACGATTGAACCTGACGGAGATCATAGCTTCGTTGGATTTGAACGCTTTCCTGCCGACATCATTCAATTTCTTGGCCTTTGAGCCGATTATAACGACCTCAGCTTGACAACTGAGCTGGGGTTACTGACTATTGTTGCCAAAATTTTCTCGTAAACTTCCGTGATATGACAGATCAAAGCTATAACGCTGGAGCCATAGAGGTTCTAAATGGCCTTGAGCCAGTACGCCGCCGTCCCGGCATGTACACTGATACGGTACGCCCTAACCATCTTGGTCAAGAGGTTATCGATAACAGTGTCGATGAAGCATTAGCCGGCCATGCCCGCAAAGTTGAAGTCATTCTCCATGCGGACCAATCCTTAGAAGTTACCGATGATGGGCGTGGTATGCCTGTCGATATTCACCCTGAAGAAGGGGTGTCAGGGGTTGAGTTAATCCTCTGTAAGCTCCATGCCGGTGGTAAATTCTCTGGCAAGAACTATCAGTTCTCAGGTGGTTTGCACGGGGTAGGTATCTCGGTAGTAAACGCCTTATCGAAGCGCGTGGAAGTCACGGTTAAACGTGATGGTCAGGTGTATCAAATTGCCTTTGAAAATGGTGATAAAGTTTCAGAGCTGGAAGTCATTGGTACTTGTGGCCGCCGCGCAAAAGGGACAAGTGTCCACTTTTGGCCTGATGGCAGCTACTTTGATAGCCCTAAATTCTCAGCCACTCGCTTAAAAAGCAATTTAAAAGCCAAGG
The DNA here is from genome assembly GCF_002265265.1 of Photobacterium sanguinicancri. Classification (GTDB taxonomy): domain Bacteria; phylum Pseudomonadota; class Gammaproteobacteria; order Enterobacterales; family Vibrionaceae; genus Photobacterium; species Photobacterium sanguinicancri. Next base: position 10,795 of record NZ_NOIF01000011.1, on the reverse strand, counting down.
CCGTTTTGTGCCCAGGGCTGGAGATTGTTTTCACCGATAAAAATACCGACGAGACCATTCGTTGGTGTTACGAAGATGGCCTAAAAGATTACTTAGCAGAAGGTGTAAAAGGTTACACTTTATTGCCAGAAGAACCGTTTACTGGTGTGTTCAGTGCACAAACAGAAGCGGCTGATTGGGCGCTATTATGGTTACCTGAAGGTGGTGAACTGATCACCGAAAGTTACGTCAACTTGATCCCAACGGCTCAAGGCGGTACGCACGTAAATGGTTTACGCCAAGGCTTGCTTGATGCCATGCGTGAGTTTTGTGAATTCCGTAACTTGCTACCGCGTGGTGTAAAACTGACAGCCGATGATATTTGGGAACGTTGTGCTTACGTACTGTCGGTAAAAATGCAAGACCCACAGTTTGCCGGTCAAACCAAAGAACGCTTGTCGTCACGCCAATGTGCCGCGTTTGTATCGGGTGTGGTCAAAGATGCCTTTAGCCTTTGGTTGAACGAGTGTCCGCAAATTGCAGAACAGTTAGCGGAAGTGTGTATTGCTAATGCTCACCGCCGCATGCGTGCCAGCAAGAAAGTGGTCCGTAAAAAAATCGCATCAGGTCCTGCCTTGCCGGGTAAGCTTGCCGATTGTTCGCAGCAAGATTTAAACCGCACCGAACTTTTCTTAGTGGAAGGTGACTCGGCGGGCGGTTCTGCGAAACAAGCCCGTGACCGTATGTTCCAAGCGATCATGCCGCTGCGTGGTAAAATTCTGAATACTTGGGAAGTCTCTGCTGACCAAGTCTTGGCGTCGCAAGAAGTGCACGACATTTCTGTTGCGCTGGGTATCGACCCAGATAGCGATGATTTAAGTGGCTTACGCTACGGTAAGATCTGTGTTCTTGCCGATGCGGATTCCGATGGTCTTCACATTGCGACCTTGTTGTGTGCCTTGTTTATGAAGCACTTTGAAGCGCTAGTACGTGCTGGTCACGTCTTCATAGCGATGCCGCCACTGTACCGTATCGATTTAGGCAAGGAAGTGTATTACGCCCTTGATGAAGGCGAGAAGAACGGCATTCTAGAGCGTCTGAGCAGTAAGCGCGGCAAGGTTAACGTCCAGCGATTTAAAGGTCTGGGCGAAATGAACCCATTGCAGTTGCGTGAAACCACCATGGATCCAAATACCCGTCGCTTGGTGCAATTAACCATTGATGACGATACCCAAACCAATGAAATGATGGATATGCTGCTGGGCAAAAAGCGTGCAGAAGACCGTCGTCACTGGTTGCAAGACAAAGGCGATATGGCTGAAGTGTAACGGATAGCGTTGCTTTCAGATGGGGTTACCCACAATAACGATTTATGGAGGCTGGTGGCATTGTGCTTACTGGCCTTCAAAGTAAGATTTAAACGGATTACCGACGATGACTGATGTCTCAATGGATGGCGTTGAACAGCTTCCACTTAGGAAGTTTACTGAAGACGCTTACCTTAATTACTCCATGTACGTAATCATGGATCGTGCTTTACCTTTCATTGGTGATGGCCTTAAACCCGTACAGCGCCGTATTATTTATGCGATGTCTGAGCTTGGTTTGTCAGCGACCGCTAAATATAAAAAATCGGCACGTACTGTCGGTGATGTATTAGGTAAATACCACCCACATGGTGACTCGGCATGTTACGAAGCGATGGTATTGATGGCGCAGCCATTCTCATACCGCTACCCGCTGGTTGACGGCCAAGGTAACTGGGGTGCGCCGGATGATCCGAAATCTTTCGCTGCAATGCGTTATACCGAATCACGCCTTTCTCGTTTTTCTGAAGTGCTATTGGCTGAATTAGGCCAAGGCACAGCCGATTGGGTGCCTAACTTTGATGGCACCATGAACGAGCCTAAAATGCTGCCTGCACGTTTACCTCATATCTTACTGAATGGTGTGACGGGGATTGCCGTGGGTATGGCGACCGATATTCCACCGCATAATGCCCGTGAAGTGGCGAATGCTGTGGTGCATTTGATTGATAATCCAAAAGCGGAACTGGATGCGCTAATGGGGTTTGTGAAAGGCCCTGATTACCCAACCGAAGCGGAAATTATCACCCCCCAGAGCGATCTGGAAAAGGTGTACCGTACTGGCCGTGGTAGCATCAAGATGCGTGCGGTATGGCATAAAGAAAGCAGTGACATTGTGATCACCGCATTGCCGCATCAAACCTCTGGCGCAAAACTGCTAGAGCAGATTGCAAACCAGATGCGAGCTAAGAAACTCCCTATGGTTGAAGACTTACGTGATGAGTCTGACCATGAAAACCCAACGCGTATCGTGATTGTTCCACGCTCTAACCGTATCGATTGTGAGCAGTTGATGAATCACTTGTTTGCCTCGACCGATCTTGAGAAAAGTTTCCGTGTGAACTTGAACATGCTGGGTCTTGATGGTCGTCCACGCGTGAAAGGGTTAGTGACGATTCTGGGTGAGTGGCTGGAGTTCCGTCGCTCGACAGTACGCCGTCGTTTACAGTACCGTCTAGATAAGGTACTCGCTCGCCTACATATTCTGGAAGGCTTATTAGCCGCTTACCTTAATATTGACGAAGTGATTGAGATTATCCGTACCGAAGATAATCCCAAAGCGGAATTTATGTCGCGCTTTGATTTGTCAGCAATCCAAGCGGATGCGATTTTAGAAATTAAACTGCGTCAATTGGCGAAGTTAGAAGAAATCAAAATTCGGGCTGAGCAAGACGAATTAGCGACAGAGCGTGATTACTTAGAAAAACTGCTAGGTTCAGAACGCCGTTTAAACACCCTGATTAAAAAAGAAATTATTGCCGATGCAGAGCATTACGGTGATGATCGTCGCTCGCCATTGGTTGAGCGTGAAGAAGCAAAAGCACTGACCGAACGTGATTTGATCCCAAGTGAAATCATCACTGTAGTGCTGTCTGAAAAAGGTTGGATCCGTCACGCGAAAGGCCACGATGTTGACCCATCAACATTAAGCTATAAATCGGGTGATAATTACCTCGCACATACACGTGGTAAGAGTAACCAGCCAGCGATCTTTATGGGGACTGACGGTCGAAGCTACGCACTGGAATCGCATTCATTGCCATCGGCACGTAGTCAAGGTGAGCCGATCACCGGACGTTTGAACCTGACAGCGGGTAGCCATGTGCGCCAAGTCTTGATGTCGGAAGATGATCAGATGTGGCTGATGAGTTCAGATGCAGGCTACGGCTTTATCTGTAAAGGCAGCGACATGGTATCGAAGAACCGTAATGGTAAAGCGCTACTGACTGTGCCTGAGAATTCACTGGTGTTACCGCCACAGCCCGTCACAGATCTTGATAGCGACGATGTATTGGTGATTACCAATGAAGGGCGCATGTTGATGTTCCCAGTGAAAGATTTACCACAGCTTAGCAAGGGTAAAGGTAATAAGATCATCAACATTCCAGCTGCGCGTTCGAAAGCACGTGAGGAAATGGTGGCACACATGATTATCTTACCTGCGAATAGCCATATTACGTTGCATGCAGGTAAGCGTAAGCTTGGCTTGAAGCCCGCGGATCTAGATAACTTCCGTGGTGAACGTGGTCGTCGTGGTGCGATGCTACCACGTGGTTTACAGCGCGTGACTGAGATGGAAATCTCTGCGCCAGAAACCAATAATAACGGCGAGTAATCGTGTCCGCGATGTAATATCGATACGCGTTTTGCAATGACAATAAAGCCCTCAGTGATGAGGGCTTTGTTTTTTCTGATTGGTGCTGAAAAGGGGTGTAATTTCCTGTTGCCTAAGTATACTAGCGAACGCTTGTACGCTGAGGAGATATCAATGATATTGTTGTTCCGCATGATCGCCATGGCACTTTTTGCCGTATTCATGTTTGTATTTGGCTGTGGCTACTGCCTATTAAGCCCTCGTAATCCAACACACGTATATACCTGTGGCCGCCAATTTAGCAAAATGGCACGTATCTTAGGGATTAAACTTGAGATCCGTTATGCTGACGGTGCTCAAAATGTAGGATCCAGCGTATATATTGCTAACCACCAAAATAACTATGATCTTTTTACTGTGTCTGGCGCGATTATGCCGCGCACCGTGACTGTGGGTAAAAAGAGCTTAGTGTGGATGCCATTGTTTGGTCAGCTTTACTGGATCACCGGTAATATTCTGATTGATCGCGCAAACCGCAGCAAGGCGGTGGGCACCATTGGTCAGATCGTTGAAAAGATCAAACAGAGAAATGTTTCAATTTGGATGTTCCCAGAAGGAACTCGCTCTCGTGGCCGTGGTTTGCTGCCATTTAAAACTGGTGCTTTTCATGCCGCGATAGGTGCGAATGTGCCTGTTGTGCCCGTTGTGTGTAGTTCGACGGAAAGCATTAAGTTGAATCGTTGGAATAACGGTGTTGTGATTGTTGAAGTCATGCCTCCTATTTCCACAGACGGTCTGTCGAAAGAAGATGTACGTGATCTCTCTGAGACCAGCCGTAATCAAATGAAAGATAAAATTGAACAGTTGAATGCAGAGATCGCACAACGTTCAGCGTAATTTTCAGCGCATACAAACAATTAAAAGGATGAGCCTTCGGCTTGTCCTTTTTATTTTGTCTTAAAATAAGAAAGAAACGTAAAGATTTGCTAAGGCTATAGAATGAAGAAAGAGCGAGTGGTACTTGTAACGCCTGAAGGTGAACCAATAGGGCTGCAAGAGAAAATGCAGGCCCACTATGATGGCCAATTACATTTAGCTTTCTCTGTTCTGTTGTATCGTGATGGTGAGCAAGGGCGAGAATACCTACTGCACCAGCGAGCCATGGGGAAGTATCATAGCGGCGGGCTATGGACCAATACCTGTTGTTCTCACCCACGCCAAAATGAGCCCTTCATCGATGCGGGCCTTCGCCGTCTTCGGGAAGAGATGGGAGTGGTAGGGTCGATCCCATTGCAAGATGTGGCGACGTTTTTATACCGTGCCGAGCTTGATAATGGATTGGTCGAGCATGAATTGGATCATGTCTTGATTGCGAAGTGTGGCCAAATCCAACTTGATCCCAGTGAGGATGAAGTCATGGCATATCGCTGGTGGCCTGAGTCGGATGTGATTGCGGCATTAGATAATACGCCTTCGATCTTCACTGCATGGTTTTCGCAAGTATGGCAATTAACCTTAGCGCATGCCGCTTAGTGGTGCTGAAGGTACCGTTATTCAGAATAATAAAAAAGCTGCCATTGGCTAATGCCGTTCACTTAACGTGAGCGGCATTGTTTTTTCTAACGGGATATCGATTTTTTGAGCACTTCAGTACTCTAGGGGTAACTTCGTTCCCTTCTTGCAGGTAAAATAAACTGCTTCGCGATCTTTTCTAGTACCATTACTTGTTTCGGTATGTTCCCAGGTGTCACAAATGGCAGCTGTGTTAACTCATGAACAATATGCAATGCCGCTCCATGAAAACTGAGTTGATTGGGGAAGACTCCTTTTAAACTACTAGCCATCAATACCATCTTATATCTCAGGAGGTTATACGCTAGAAGGATCCCCCAAAGTTCCTGTCTTACTAATTCCGGCTGCAAGCTTCGTAGCGTGAACTTATTGTCTAACATGTATTGCTTCATCTCTCTGTAGCCAAGTTCGATTTCCCACCGATGGCTATATAAATCAACTAAATCTGATGATGGAAAGCGTAAAGGGTCAGTCATAGACGTTAATATTTCGACTTTTTTCCCTTTGACTGTTCTTGTTACTAAACGAGCCTGAACCGTTTCTTCTAAATCTGGAAACTTCTTCTGAGCTTGTCGGCTAGGAGTCAACTCAATCAATGCATCTTGTCGACCCAACTTGCGAATAACTTGGTATTGAGTTCCTTTCTTTAAAGGCAACAGCCAGTGTCGTTCTGTACCTGTATTTCTCCATCGGGATAATAGTCCTAATGAGTAAAAACCCTTATCAAACAAAGTTAAGCTATGGTCTGGTGTTTTCTCAATCAAATCTTCAGCCAAGACCATTTCGCTAACTGAAACACTATCAAATGAAGAAGCAGTAAGAAGGTGGCTTGTCAGCTCCATCTGACACACCATACGAACTTGCGGATATGTAGCTTTCCCGGACTGGTTTGAGGTGCGGCTAAAGCTTTGAGTATTATCTTCTGTATCTTGAGTTCGCCATACCACTCCATCAACTCCAAGTAATGTCAACCCACACCATGTTGGGTGATTAACTTGGGCGTGCCAATGAGACTGAGTTAGGTCAAAAGTATATCTGATAGCATCACTGCCAAGCTTGTGTCTCGCTTGAGTTACGGCACTTGAAGCAACATAAGGTTTACCATCAGGAAGGATAATATCTAGTTGATTAAGTAGCTGACGCATAGGAAATTTACGAAAGAGAGCCATGCCGATTACAGCCCAAACCATGGACTCCATCGGTAGCTTTCGTCTACGAATAGTTGCAACTCCAGCTTGATTCAACCCTTGTTCGATTAGAGCTGGATCGAGAACGTCAGCAAGACTTTGAAAGTCAGTTCGGCTGTTAAGGGAAACGGAAGCAAGAGCGTCTGAAAGTTGCATAAAAAAATCCGGAATCAGTAACTGATTCCGGATTATGTCAGCCTCATAGGATCGTTCAACTGATCCTTAACTGATCGGCATTATGCCATTGGCAGCTTTTTTTATTGAATGCTGAAGTCGTAATTATTTACGAACCGCAATTGCTTCAATTTCGATTTTCACATCTTTTGGCAGACGTGCAACTTCTACACAAGAACGCGCTGGGTATGGTGCATTGTGCTCATCAAAGAACGCACCGTACACGTCATTTACTGCTGCAAAGTCATTGAGGTCTTTTACAAAGACTGTCATTTTTACAATGTCAGCGACTTTCAGGCCAGATGATTCAACGACTGCTTTGACGTTGTCTAGTGACTGGCGTGCTTGCTCTGCAATGCCATCTGCCACTTCGCCTGTTTCTGGGTTTACTGGAATTTGGCCAGAGGTTAGCACCATATTACCTAGGTCAACACCTTGTACGTAAGGGCCAATTGCTGCTGGTGCTTGTTCGGTATGTAGAACTTGAGTCATTGAAAATCCTTAAATAAATATCAAAGTAATACCAAGCGAAATGTCATTGCAGCAGAGCTGGTGTGTGATCAACTTGGTATTGAGCAGTTGAGAGTCTAGAGGCTAGCAACTCTCACTGCTTGAGGTCAAAGATTTTCAATCGAGAAAGAGAATTTAAGCAGGAATACCTAAACGTGTTTTAACGACTTTCTCACATTCATCTATGCGGTTGATATCTTTTGGCGCCACCATTACGGTATCGTTGCCCCCCACAGTGCCAAGAATTTCAGCATGCGGTTGAACATCAATTAAACGTGCGACTAACTGCGCGCCACCTGGGTGTGTTTTTACGACCACGACCAGTTGGTTATGGGTGATAAATTCAATCTGTGATGCGATTGAAGATCCCACTTGAACGGGTTCGTTTTCAACCGTTAAGCAATAGACTTTCTTGCCGTAGGCATTCGGTACTTTTGCTACACCCATGCGAGAAAGCAGGCGTGAAACGGTTGATTGGCTGACATCGGTATAGCCCATGTCGATTAAACTTTGGCGAATATCATCTTGGGTAGAAAAGCTTTGCTGTTGCAGTAGACGTTTACATGCTGTGATGATGTCTTCGTCAGATGCACTCAACTCTAGCGCGCCGTGTAATTCGTATCCATTCACGGGCAACTCCTTATTATTTTAGTAGGTACAAAGATCGTATCTTGTAGCTATTCAGCGCAGAGCGTTATTCTGTTGGTGTAGCAAGTTCAACAGCATTAGCGAGCTGAATCGTTACTTTTATTTGTTATGAGGTTTTGTGTGCGAGATTATTCAAGCCTTGCATAATCTTGCATACGAATCATACCAGTTAGATAACATCGTTTGTTTGACGCTAGTCACCAAAATAATGAACTGGTTGCATTACCAATATGAAGGTCTATACCCTATTTCATTTATGAGATTGCTGTTTTTCTCTTGTTGTGTTTTTGTTTGTCTTTTTTGTGCTTTATCTCCTTGTTTTTGTTGTGAATTGATGATTGCTTCATGCGTGCCTGTATACGGTGTTTTTTGGGGAGATAATGGTTTGATTGACGACGATGTTAATGATGACGATAAAGGATGTTGTACGACGGCGTAGTGATTGAAAATAGAGATGGTCGCGCTGGTGTTTTCTTCACGGTTATTCGTTTGGCCTATCACACGCTGACGTGTTGTTTGTGGCTGAGAGCTTAGCTGAAATGCTGAGGCATTTTGCGGTGAGGCTGGTTGTGATTGGACACCTAGTCGGTAATGAGGGGTGTTAATGTTCTCGATGTAAGGGGCGACTCGGATGTTCGCTAATTCGGGGCTGGCGTATGAGGTACTAACCCCTAATTGGGTTAACCAATCAAAGATTAACGTGGCAGGAACAAATTGGGTATACCGATCTGCTTGTCGTAAATTTTGAATATCTTCAGGGTTATCGAGTATCGCGACAGTGATCCCAACGATTTGTCCTTGCGCATTAAAGACCGGGCCGCCGCTCATCCCTGACATACTGGGCGCATCGCTCAGGGAGTATAAGCATTTACTATTGGTATCCAGTACGTCTTGTAAGTATTTCCCTTCGCCTTTTATTGTCGTGCCAAGCAGCGAGTGTCCTTGATGGCTGACGGCTTGATCTGGGTAGATCAAGCCCCATTGTGGAATCGATTCTTGAGGGGTACGAGAACGCACTAAAGATAAGTCACAATAGGGGTGATGAATAACATCGAGATCCCATGACAACTGCGCGACATGCCTCGCAGTAATATGATATTGCTCGTTAATGGGGACGGAAGAACCGAACCCCCCGAGTAGCATGGGGACACCAATAATGACCATATTGTTGGCCTCGTGCGAGGCGGTATGTTCAATCTTGCCATTGCTCGCAATACACTGAGTCAGTGAGAGTGTGATGAGTGTACCAAGAGCGACCCTGGCAATGTGCCTGATTGTTGGTGATGTAAATTGTGCCATTGCTGTCTGCCTATTAATAATTATTATGGGCAGCCGGTGTATCAACGCTTATTAATACTTAGGCGTTGTGGTTCAAATAATCACAGGCTGCTTTTAACAAGCTAGCTATAGGCGTAAAGGGACAGTGCGGTAGAAATGAGAATAAAAAAGCCTGCTCATAAGTGAGCAGGCTTTCTTAGTATTTAAGCAGCAAAGCCCAGAGTTAATACAAGGCTTAGCGTTGCAAAAATGTCTTAGCGACGTTCAGTCATGATTTCACGTGAGAATACTTTCTCACAGTATTTACACTTGAGCTGAATGTCTTCTTTTTTGGTTATCACTTTAAAGCTACTGTCTACGGGTTCACCGTGGCTAATACAGTTGCTGTTTGGACATTCAAAAATGCCATTGATTTGCTCTGGTAGCGTTAGGTGTAGCTTCTTCGCCACTTCGTAGTTTTCGATTTGGTTAACGGTCGCTTTAGGGGCGTACATCGCAAGCTGGTTAGCTTGGTCTTCACTGATGAAGACGTTTTCGATTTTAATCAAATCTTTTGCACCCTGCGCTGAAGACGGCAGATTTAAACCAATGGTAACGCGTTGGTTTGTTTTGTGCATTTTGAACAGTTTCAGTACTTTAATGCCAACATTCGCAGGGATGTGGTCGATAACAGTACCGTTCTTGATTGCTTCAACTTGTAGTTGAGTTTCTTTAGTCATGACTGCGCTCTCCTGCTTAAAGTTGTTCGTTTAGTACAAGTGCCAGTAAGGCTTCACGGGCGTACACACCGTTTTCTGCTTGCTGGAAGTAATAAGCGTGTTTGGTTTTATCAACATCAACCGTGATTTCATCCACACGTGGTAGTGGGTGCAGCACTTTCAGGTTGTCGCGCGCTTCTTTCAGCATTTCTGCCGTTAGGATGTACGCGGCTTTCATGTGTGCGTATTCAGATTCGTCGAAACGCTCTTTTTGAACGCGAGTCATGTACAACACATCAAGCTCAGGAATCACTTCTTCCATGGTGGCGTGCAGGCTGTAGTTGATACCGGCTTCATCTAATTCTTCACAGATGTAATCTGGCATCGCTAGAATTTCTGGCGCGACGAAGAAGAAGTTGATGTTATCGAACTTCGATAATGCCTGTGTTAACGAGTGCACTGTACGGCCGTATTTTAAATCACCGACGAAGGCGACATTAAGATTGTCTAGGCGACCTTGTGTTTCAAAGATAGAGAACAAGTCTAGTAGGGTTTGTGTTGGGTGTTGGTTTGCACCGTCACCACCATTAACGATAGGCACACCGTTAGAGAATTCAGAGGCTAGGCGTGCTGCCCCTTCTTGTGGGTGACGCATAACAAATGCATCAACGTATGAAGAAATAACCTGCACTGAGTCAGCCAGTGTCTCCCCTTTTTTCGCTAGCGATGTGTTACCACCGTTATCGAAGCCAATGACTGTACCACCAAGACGCTGTACTGCGGTTTCAAATGATAAGCGAGTACGGGTTGAAGGCTCGAAGAAGCAGCTTGCGACTACTTTATTTTTCAGTAGCTCTGGATTTGGTTCTGCCTTCAATTTACCTGCGGTTTCAACAATCAGTTCTAGTTCACTGCGGTTTAATTCCGGTATGGAAATGATGTGCTTTTGGAACAGCGAATTCGCCATGGCTCTCTTCCCTTCTGTTGATTCAATATACGAACGAAACACTGTCTGCTCTCTTTTTAGTAAAAAGCAGACAAAAAAAAGCCCCCTTAAAAAAGGAGGCT
>NZ_NOIF01000010.1 GCF_002265265.1 Photobacterium sanguinicancri | reverse complement strand
ATTATAAGCAAATTAATCGATTGCTTTTTGACATCGTCGGCCTAATGAAACACCGTTCCCGCCGAGAAAAAATCGAATCAATAAACCCCAGTTATCAAATCAACCGCCGAAAAATGAGCGTTTTCCCTTTAAAAAACAAGTTATCTCTCAGTGAAAGGCTCAAAGAATTTCACCGGTGATCGCAGGTGAAATCACAATTCATCAAACTGATATTTATTCAAATTCAACATCCATGCATACCAACCAAAGCAAGGTCAGGAGAATGTACCTCAACCATAGGCTCTACACAAAACCAACACGGTATAATCAAAAGGTCCATCAACGTTACTGGTTGTACGAATCCCATCATGGTGAGTATTAGAGCATTAGTTGCAGATAGAGGTGGGGATAATAAGTGAGTCGCGTTAATAAGAAGAGATAATGACAAAGCAAATAACGGTCTGCTTTGTCATTTTATATATCGATAAGACTATCAATTAATAAGCGGGTTTCAGCGTAATAGCGTTACTTTACGCAGCAAGCGGTTCATGTTTTTTAACTAACCCAAAATCAGCCAAAATCGCATAGGCTGCCGGGATCATAAACAGTACCAGCAAGGTGGAAGTGAAAATACCAAATACGATAGAAATCACCAACGGCTGAATGACTTGGGCTTGTAGGCTCGTCTCTAATAGTAACGGTAATAAACCCGCAGCAGTTGTGAGAGACGTTAAGAACACAGCACGAAAACGCTCTCGGCTCGCTTTCACTACCGCATCGTGCACGCTGTCGCCATCATCCACGTGGTGTCGAATATATTGCACTAACAATATAGAGTCATTGACCACGACCCCAGCTAGAGACACAAAGCCCATTATACTTGGCATACTCAACGCATGCCCTAACAACCAATGTCCCCAAAACACCCCAATCAACGCCAATGGAATGGCAAGCAATACCACAAAAGGCTCAAGGTAACTGCGGAATTGGAAACTCAAAATCACAAACACGCCAAAGACCCCAAGCGCAAAACCAATCGCCATCGACTGACCAGTTTCAGCCGTATCTTTAGCTTCACCTTCAAAGTTGAAACGTAACCCTGGGTACTTCATTTTCAGGTTAGGGATCTCTTGCTGGCGAAACAATGTCAGGATCTCGGTCGAGCTGATTTTACTATGCTCAAGGTCGGCATAAACACTTAAGGTCCGCAAGCCATCAATTCGCTGGATACGGACATAGTTACGTTGATAACTGAGCTCGGTTATTGATGCTAATGGAATTTGGCTACCGTCGCTAAGAATAATAGGGAAACTAGCCAAGGTTTGCAGATTGCCAGCTTCCGCTTTATCAAATCGAACTTCAACTTCGATGTTTTCAGGGCCGAGCTGGATATCATCCGCCTTTTGACCAAAGTAAGCTGCCCGCAATTGCGACGCTATCATCTGGCCATCAACACCAAAGCTTTCCGCCCCAGGACGCAGAGTCACTAAGACTTCTTGCTTCCCCATCCGCATGTCATCCAACACCCCGTACACGCCGTCAAACTCATTCAAGAAGGCCTGTACTTCCAGCGACGCTGCTTTTAACGCCGTGAGTTCATCGTGCTGCATCCGAATTTCAACCGCTCGCCCACCCGGCCCCATGATTGGCTGCTTAAACACCAGCGAAATAGGGTCAGCCAGCGTCCCGACTTCTTCTCGCCAAGCCGCAACAAACTCATCAATCACTGTATTGCGTGACTCAGCGCCACGTAAATCGAGTCGCACTGTCGCGACGTGTGGGCCTTTTTCGTCAGCATCAGCATTGGCGTTATATTGCTCTGTAATGTGTTCTACTAGCGTATTACCGCCTTCTACATCACGGCTCCATTCAACATTCAAGCGCTCAGCAGCCTGAACAATATGAGCCACCACTTTTTCCGTCTGAGACAATGAAGCTCCAGGGGCTAAAATAATGCGCGCTTCTGCAATATCACCATCAAGATCAGGAAAACCAACAAATTTCAGAGCGCCCCCCGCCAATAACGCCGCTGAAGCAAACAACATGGCAACCACTGCACCTAAAAACAAATAACGCCAGCGCACGACGGCATCAACAGCGGTGACTAATTGGTTTTGACGAAAATGCTCAAATTTAGCCAAAAACACCCGCTTGAACTTGATATCAGGCTTTTCTTCTTTGCTACGCTGCTTTTGTAATGAATGGCTTAAGTGGTGCGGTAAAATAAAGAAAGCTTCAATTAAACTGATGGTTAGCACTAATATCAGCACCTGCGGTACAACCTTGAGTACAGCCCCCATTTCACCATCAAGGAATAACAAGCTACCAAAGATACAGACAGTGGTGAGATAAGAAGACAAGACTCCGGGAAAGACTTTTTTAACCCCGTTAAAGACCGCATCAGGCACTGATTGACCACGCTCTAAATGTGCGGCAATAGATTCGGCTATCACGATAGCATCATCCATCATAATACCAATCGCCATCAGCAAAGCGACCAGCGACATAATGTTGATGGATAACCCCAACCCCGCCATCAAGAACAGGCTCCCCATAAAGGCAACAGGTAAACCAGCGGCAACCCAAAACGAATAGCGGAAGGTAAAGAACAGCCACATAGTGAAGAACACCAACACCACCCCTTGCAAACCGTTATCGACCATCATGGTTAAACGATCCCACAGTACCGATGAAATATCATTGGTCAGGCTAAGTGTGACACCCGTTGGGGCAATTTGGCTTTCAGCTTCAACAAACGCCTGTACCCGCTCTTTGATCCGCAAAGCATCATCAGCTTTATTTTTACTGATTTTCAAAATGGCGGAGGGCTTGCCATCAAACAGAATTTTTTGTTCATCAAGTTCAAAGCGATCGGTAATCGTCGCAATATCACCGAGGCGTAATACAGCCCCTTCGGGATCAGCACCAATCACCGTTTGTGCCAATGTATCTGGCGTGATCTTTTGCTCATCAAAGCGGATCAATAGGTTTTTATCTGCTAATTCAATATTGCCGCTTGGCAGTTTTATGTTTTGCCGTGATAAGCGATCCGCAATATCCCCAACACTCAGCCCTAATTGACGCAGCGCCGTTTCTTTTAATTCCACTCGTAATTGATGGTCAGAAAAGCCACTCACAGCAACCAAAGAGACGCCATAGTCAATTTTGAGCTTACGCTTTAATTCTTCGGCATACGCTTTCAAATGTGGCCAGTTGGTATCTGCGCTAATTGCGACATCAACCACAGGTTCATTCCAATCCAATTCACGCACGATTGGGGATTCAATTTCTGCAGGGAAGTCATTGATCGCATTGATTTGGGTTTGTACATCCACCAGCATGCGAGAAACCACATCACTACTGGTGAGTTTCAAAACCAATGAGGCTGAGCCCTCTACGGCTTCACAACGGGTTTCTTCGATATTGGCAAGACCATCAACTGCGTCTTCCATTCTCATACATATGCTTTGTTCCACTTCTTGTGGCGACGCCCCTGGATAGACCACAGAGGCAATAATGTATGGTGGTGAAAACTCAGGAAAGGTTTCCCGTTTTATTTGCGGTAACGACACAAAACCCAACAATAACAACGCAAACATCATCAAGTTTGCGGCTGTTGGATGACGAGAGAAAAAGCGAATCATGATTGTGACGCCCCTTCACCTTTGGGTGGTTTAGCAACGGCTTGGCCATCCTTGCTCACCACTCTTAGTGCCATACCTTCAACCGCAGGCAAAAGATCGTTAACCACTAGTTGTTGCTCAGCAATAAAATTCCCCTGTACCGCGACCAAACCTTCACGGCGGAATAACACAGTGACAGGTTTAATGCTTAAGGTGTTGTCATCACTCAGTAAGTACACTTTATCACCGTGTAATGCACGTTCAGGGATCACCCAGTGTGGATTCGCTTGGCCTTCCAAAGTCGCTTGAACAAACATCCCATTCACTAACGGCGGCGCGGTTTCAGGCGACAGTTGACTGTAATCTTGCGCTACTTCAAGGATCACCCCGACAGTCGCTTGATTAGCACTGACGGTATCGCTGATCCGCGCAACTTTGGCGGTCCATTGCTGCACAAACTGGCCACTTGCCAATTGAATACTCGCTTGCAGCGCCAACTGATCGGCACGTGGGCGTCCGTCGGCGTGGGCTGTATAGTGATTCAGGCTTGATGCCAATGCTTGCATGTCATGCAGCGCCACTTGAGCATCGACTTCAATCTCAGCAATACCATGAGCCACTAACATGGTTTGTTGCATATTAACGACTTGGTTTTGCTCAATATCTACACTCGAAATACGTGCATCAATCGGCAATACAATCTCGGTCTTACTTAGCGATCGTTGGGCTTCTTCTACTTTCGATTGATTCACTTGCAGCTGCGCTTCACTGACACGACGCTCTTTCGGTAAGACTTGGAGTTGGCTTTCTAAATCCTGTACCACCTTTTGGCTTGCCAGGTAGGATTGCTTCTCTAAATCTAATGCCGATTGCGACGTCAGCCCTTTACGACGTAACTCTTCTTTGCGCGTCACTTCTTTTTTACTGATCGCTAAACGATTTTTTTCTATTTTAAGTGTGCTTTTAAGGTTTTTTTCTTCCAAGTCCAACTTAGCTAATTGCGCCTCGCTTGAGCTAATATCGGCTTCCGCTTTCGCTAAGGTTAACTGATAATCCAAAGGATCTATTTTCAAGATCACTGTGCCGGCATCTAACACTCGTCCTTTTTCTAACTCAGGATGGCGAAAAATCACTTTACCGCTGACTTCTGAAATCGCCTTCCACTCTACCTTGGGTTTTACGCGGCCAAAGCCTGTTACTTGAGGGGCTAACGGTTGCTGGTGCAAGGTAATAACATCCACCGCCCGACTGCGTTCCAAGGCGGGCTTACTGCTAGGTGAAGGGCGTAACTTAACAGCTAACACTAAAATCAAAATGCCAGCCATCAGAGCGGGAATAAATAATAGCTTTCGATTACGATCAATCATTTACCCTCTCCTTTTTGATTGAAAATTCCTTGTGTAAGCACTTTTACATTGTGCTCCGCTAGCTCAAATAAATACTCTTCCGTCATTTCTATCCCATGAATCTCAAGCATGGCAGGCGGGATTAAAAATGGGAAAACCATCATACTAATGAATGTCATCCGAGCCTTTTTCGGATCCATGCCAGGGTTGAGTTGTCCATTCTGCTGCAATTTGGTAAACATCATGTCGGTCGCGGGACGGGCAATATCTCTCACCATTTTTTCCATCATTTGACGCTGAGGATCATCAGGCGCAAGCATCATGGCGCGTGACATTAGCTTCGGCATATCTGGGTTTGGCGCCATAATACGGTAGTAAGTACGCATGAATTCGCCAATAGAATCGAAATCCCCTTTATCCATTACCACTCTCATCTGGGCTTGGATGGGCTCCATGGTTTCATGCATCATGGTTTGGTATAAGCCGGCCTTATTTTCAAAGTAGTAGCGAATCAGCGCGACGTTCACATCGGCCCTTGATGCAATCATGCGGGTCGAAACCTTGCTATAAGGTAAAACGACAAACAACTTACGCGCTTCTATAATTAGACGTTCACGCGCATCGGAATCACCTACTGGACGACCTGCTTTTCCTGCCATTAACTTACATCTCTACCAAATTAATCATACGATTAATAATTGTACTAACTGAACCAGTAAAAGGTTCACTCTATTATTCATCTTAATTTAACCAATTGATTAATTAATACTGTGAACCAAGTAAACAACCCGTGACAAACCTTAAATACAGCAGATTATTCGATAGAAAATGCATTTCACTTATTTAACGTCTGTAACAACAAAGTGAATAATCACTCGTCGCTTCATCTCTTGTATCAATAACTTAACCAGAGACCACCGCGCACTCACAAAAAGAAATAAAAACTTAAATATCATGATGATAGCAACACAAACAAAATTAAACACCAAATAGTGGTTGACCTTTAACCTGTCTATTTGGTATTCATTTGTTATCAACTTTGTGGAAGACATGTAAATATGACTAACCGTTTCTTTATCCTCTTAAGCCTCCTCCTTATCGTGAATAATTCGCGCGGGTAGCTTATGAGTAGGAAACGCCACTAAGCATTGAATAAGCCCGCGCAGATAGCGCGGGTTTTTTATATCAGAGCCAGCGCAAGCGGATGCAGACTAAGCCTAATACCAATGAACGCACTATTAGGCAGGCCAATAAAAGGAAGTAGCAATGAAAGATCAAGTCATTATTTTCGATACCACGCTTCGTGATGGTGAACAGGCACTATCAGCAAGCCTAACGGTAAAAGAAAAGCTACAAATCGCTTACGCGCTGGAACGCCTAGGGGTCGATGTAATAGAAGCGGGTTTTCCAGTTTCTTCGCCTGGCGACTTTGAATCAGTGCAAACCATTGCTAAACACATTAAAAATAGCCGTGTGTGCGCCCTATCACGGGCGGTTGCGAAAGACATTGATGTGGCGGCTGAATCGTTAAAAGTTGCCGAAGCCTTCCGTATTCATACCTTTATCTCCACCTCGACAGTACACGTACAAGATAAACTACGTCGTAGCTACGATGATGTTATCGAGATGGGCGTTGCTGCGGTAAAACGCGCACGTAATTACACGGATGATGTGGAATTTTCCTGTGAAGATGCAGGTCGTACACCGATCGATAACCTATGTCGCATGGTGGAAGCCGCGATCAATGCGGGCGCCAACACCATCAATATTCCTGATACCGTGGGTTACACCCTACCCAACGAGTTTGGCGGTATCGTGGCGCAACTATTTGATCGCGTGCCTAATATCAATAAAGCCATTATCTCGGTGCACTGCCATGACGACCTAGGCATGTCGGTAGCTAACTCGATGGCAGCAGTCCAAGCGGGGGCTCGCCAAGTTGAAGCCACCATTAATGGTCTGGGTGAACGTGCTGGTAACTGTTCACTAGAAGAAATTGCGATGATCATCAAAACCCGCGCTGACTTCTTAGGTGTTCACACCAACATCAAACACGATGAAATTCACCGTACCAGCAAGATGGTCAGCCAACTTTGTAACTCACCAATCCAAGCAAATAAAGCCATTGTCGGTGCCAATGCCTTTAGCCACTCATCGGGTATCCACCAAGATGGGATGCTAAAGAACAAGAACACCTACGAGATCATGACCCCTGAGTCTATCGGGCTTAAAAACCAAGCACTGAACCTAACTAGTCGATCTGGTCGCGCTGCCGTTAAAAGTCATATGGATACCCTTGGCTACACCGAAAATGAATACAGCCTAGATGCGCTATACGCCGATTTCCTAAAACTGGCCGATCGCAAAGGCCAAGTGTTCGACTACGATCTAGAAGCCCTAATGCACTTCGCCAACCTACGTGAAGAAGATGATTTCTTTAAGCTGAATTACCTAAGCGTGCAGTCAGGTAGCATCATGGCAACCACCAGTATCAAACTGCAATGTGGTGATGAAGAAAAATGCGAAGCCGCGGTCGGTAACGGCCCTGTTGATGCGCTATACCAATGTATCTACCGCCTAACTGGCTACGAAATCGTACTGGATAAATTCGACCTAACCGCCAAAGGTGAAGGGGAAGACGGTTTGGGCCAAGCTGACATCATTGCCAACTACAAAGGCCGTAAATACCACGGTACGGGCCTTGCGACTGATATTGTTGAAGCATCAGGCCAAGCACTACTGCACGTTATCAATAGCATCCACCGCGCCGATCAAATTGCAGAAATTAAAGAGCGTACCGCGACGGTATAACACCGCCCATCATATTTAGGCGTAGCCGTTAATCAGCAAAATGAATACGCGCTACGCCAACCCAATTTATAACGAATCACGACAAGTTACGGAGACAAATAACCATGGCAGGTACATACAAAATTGCAGTTCTACCGGGTGACGGTATTGGCCCAGAAGTGATGCAGCAAGCCCATAAAGTGCTAGATGCTGTTGAAGCCAAATTTGGTTTTACCCTAGAGCGCGCCGAGTTTGATGTTGGCGGTATCGCCATTGATAACCATGGTTGCCCGCTACCCGATTCGACTCTAAAAGGCTGTGAAGATTCTGATGCGGTATTGTTTGGCTCTGTAGGTGGCCCTAAATGGGAGCACCTCGCCCCAAATGATCAACCAGAACGAGGGGCACTACTGCCATTGCGTAAACATTTTCAGCTTTTTTGTAACTTGCGTCCTGCGCAAATTCATAGCGGGCTAGAAAAGTTCTCACCACTGCGCGCAGATATTTCTGAACGTGGTTTCGATATTGTAGTGGTACGCGAGCTAACAGGTGGGATCTACTTTGGCCAACCTAAAGGCCGTGATGGTGAAGGCCCACAAGAAAAAGCGTATGACACCGAGATTTATCATCGCTACGAGATAGAGCGAATTGCCCGTATCGCGTTTGAATCAGCGATGCTACGTAATAAAAACGTCTACTCGATAGATAAAGCCAATGTTCTACAAAGCTCGATCCTATGGCGTGAAGTCGTCGAAGAAGTCGCGAAAGATTACCCTGAAGTCACGCTTAATCACATGTACATTGATAACGCGACCATGCAGCTGATCAAAGACCCGTCTCAGTTTGATGTAATGCTGTGCTCAAACATTTTCGGCGACATTATTTCCGATGAGTGCGCGATGATCACAGGCTCAATGGGCATGTTACCGTCGGCTAGCTTAAACCAAGAAAAGTTCGGCATGTACGAACCCGCTGGTGGTTCGGCTCCTGATATTGCAGGTAAAAACATCGCGAATCCTGTCGCACAAATTCTGTCAGCCGCGCTAATGCTACGTTATAGCCTTGATGAAGAAGACGCTGCCCGCGCGATTGAACAAGCGGTTTCGCAAGCGCTAGAAGCGGGAGAGCTAACCGCAGATCTTGCGGGAGAAGACCAAGCACTAACGACCAGCGCTATGGGCGATAAGATCGCCGACTACATCCGCCAAGCATAAGCAACATAGGCAAGGAGCACCGATCAATGTCAGCACAAAATACAGAAAATAAAGCGCCTAAGACGCTATACGAAAAAGTTTACGATGCCCATGTTGCGGTTGCCGCACAAGGCGAGAACCCAATCTTATATATCGACCGTCATCTGGTCCACGAAGTCACATCACCTCAGGCGTTTGATGGCTTGCGTGAAAAAGGCCGTCAGGTTCGCCAAGTTGGCAAAACGTTTGCCACTATGGATCACAACGTATCAACCCAAACCAAAGACATTAATGCCTCTGGTGAAATGGCCCGTATCCAAATGGAAACGCTCGCCAAAAACTGTGAAGAATTTGGCGTAACACTTTACGATCTGAACCACAAATACCAAGGTATTGTCCATGTTATGGGCCCTGAACTGGGCATTACCCTACCTGGCATGACAATTGTTTGTGGGGATTCACACACCGCAACACACGGCGCATTTGGCTCGCTAGCCTTTGGGATTGGCACTTCAGAAGTTGAACATGTATTAGCGACCCAAACCCTCAAACAGTCGCGTGCTAAAACGATGAAAATCGAAGTCAAAGGTAAAGTCGCAGAGGGCATTACCGCCAAAGATATCGTGCTAGCCATCATAGGCAAAACCACCGCTGCTGGCGGTACGGGCTATGTGGTTGAATTTTGTGGTGAAGCAATAACAGACTTGTCGATGGAAGGGCGTATGACAGTCTGCAACATGGCGATCGAACTAGGCGCCAAAGCCGGTTTAATCGCCCCAGACCAAACCACCTACGATTACATTAAGAACCGTAAATTCTCACCAACCGATGCTAACTTTGATGCCGCGGTTGAATACTGGAATACTCTAAAAACCGATGAGGATGCAGTATTCGATGCGACGGTGACGTTAGCGGCTACCGATATAAAACCGCAAGTGACTTGGGGGACTAACCCAGGCCAAGTGATTGCAATTGATACACCTATCCCGAGCCCAGCTGACTTTGCCGACCCAGTCGAAAAAGCCTCAGCGGAAAAAGCCTTGGCCTATATGGGGCTAGAAGCGGGCAAGACGCTGTCGGACTTTTCGATTGATAAAGTCTTTATTGGCTCTTGTACCAACTCACGTATTGAAGATATGCGCGCCGCTGCTGCTATCGCGAAAGGGCGCAAAGTCGCCGCCAATGTTCAAGCACTCGTTGTTCCGGGATCTGAGCAAGTCAAAGCCCAAGCAGAACAAGAAGGGTTGGATAAAATTTTCATCGATGCCGGCTTTGAATGGCGCCTACCAGGCTGCTCGATGTGTCTAGCGATGAACAACGACCGCCTAGGGCCAAAAGAGCGCTGCGCCTCCACCAGCAACCGTAACTTTGAAGGTCGCCAAGGCCGTGATGGCCGTACCCACCTTGTCAGCCCTGCAATGGCAGCGGCGGCAGCGTGTGCTGGCCATTTTGTAGATATTCGCGACTTAGACAGCGCAACGGCATAATCGAGAGGAAGATAACAATGGCAGGTTTTAAACAACATACAGGCTTGGTCGTGCCGCTAGATACCGCGAATATCGATACCGACGCAATCATTCCTAAGCAATTTCTACAAAAAGTGACGCGCACAGGCTTTGGTAAACACTTGTTCCATGACTGGCGTTTTCTTGATGATGCAGGTAAGCAAGCGAACCCTGAGTTTGTGATGAATGCGCCTCGCTACCAAGGTGCAAGTATTTTACTTGCACGTGAGAACTTCGGTTGCGGCTCTTCGCGTGAACATGCACCTTGGGCGCTAGCAGATTACGGTATTCAAGTGATGATCGCGCCAAGCTTTGCCGACATTTTTTACGGTAACTCCATCAACAATCAAATGGTGCCAGTACGCTTAACCGAGCACGAAGTTGATGAGATTTTTCAATTTGTTGAAAGTACCGAAGGCGCAGAGATCAACGTTGATTTGGAAAAAATGTTAGTGATTGCTAACAACAAACAATACCATTTCGAGATTGATGAGTTCCGCCGTCACTGCTTATTGAACGGCTTAGATAACATCGGGCTAACGCTGCAACATGAAGATAAAATTGCGGCTTACGAAGATAATATTCCTGAATTTTTAAAGTAAATATTACGTTTGTTAGTATTTACTGACTCAATTACATCAGTGTCACAACACCCTGCGTTAGTGGGGTGTTGTTCTATTTAACGCTTTACCCAACACTCTCATTCAACCGATTGTAAAACCTGCAATAAAAAGCCCGTCACCTCGGTCTATAGTTGTTAGGTTATTACTGATTAAAAAGGTTGATTATGCAGTCTCGTCTTTTACTTACCTTTCATCTTGTTTTTGCGGCATTCATTTTGCTCGTCAGTAGCACTGTGTTCGCAGCTCCCAAAGCGGATTTATGGTCATATTGGCAAAGCAGTAATGAAGCCAACAGCATGCCAATCAACCATCAATTATGGCAACAGACGCTCAACCGCCACATAGTGCAGCAGGGCGATCAAACGCTATTTAGCTATAACCAAGTCGATCAAGAGGGAAAATGGCAGCTCGATCGCTACGTTCGCGAAATGAGTAAAATCAATCCTTTAAAATACCGTAAGGCGGAGCAATTTGCCTATTGGGTCAACCTCTACAATGCTCTCACAGTACAACTCATTGTTGATAATTACCCAATCAAGTCGATAACGAAGATCGGTGGGTTGTTTAGCTTTGGGCCGTGGGATGATGACGTCGTGACCGTGAACGGTAAAAAGCTCACTTTAAATGATATTGAGCACCGAATCTTACGTCCGATTTGGCAAGACAACCGTATTCATTATGCGGTGAACTGCGCTAGCCTAGGTTGCCCTAATCTACAAGTACATGCCTTCACTGCCAGCAATAGTGACCACTTACTTGATCTCGCCGCCAAGCAATTCATCAATAGTAAAAAAGGCGTTATCAGCACGAATAACAAGACCCAACTGTCGTCTATATACGATTGGTATCAAGCTGACTTCGGCAATACGGCGCAGCTCCAGCGACACCTGAATCAATACCGCACCACTCCAGTGACACTGAAAAATATCGATTATGATTACGACTGGGCACTGAACGAGGCAAAATAATGCCAATCATTGTCCCCGTCCCCTAGCAACACCACGCTTGCACCATTACAATGACGACGTTCTCATTGGGGAGCTAACAAGAAGGCTTACGCTTTCTTCAGCTGAGATTGCACACGCAGAACCCACAGAACCTGAACCAGCTAATACTGGCGTAGGAATTGAGAAGTCGCTAAGTACTGTTTATCTAGCCAGATACTCCCTTAAGCCACCTTTTTCTCAACCCTCGCTCATTTGATTTATTGCCAGCAGGATGCAACGGCATCAGGAGCGCTTTGTGAAAAAACTACTACCTCTACTGACTTTAACGCTTGCGACCAGCAGTGTATTTGCCGCCGAACAAGACGCAAAAGCCACATTAACTGTATACACCTATAGCTCATTTGCCTCTGATTGGGGCCCCGGTCCTGCGATTAAAAAAGCATTTGAAGCCGAGTGTGACTGTACGTTGAATTTAGTCGCGCTAGATGATGGCGTCTCAATTTTAAATCGTGTTCGCCTTGAAGGCCGAAACAGCAAAGCCGATATTCTATTGGGGCTCGATAACAACCTTATCGAAGAAGCAAAAAAAACCGGTTTATTAGCGCAGCACAAGGTCGATACCAGCAAGGTTATCTTACCTAATGGCTGGAACGACAACACCTTTGTACCTTACGATTACGGTTACTTTGCGTTTGTTTACGACAGCACTAAACTGAAAAACCCACCAAAGAGCTTAAAAGAATTAGTGGAACGTGACGATCTATCGATCCTTTACCAAGATCCTCGTACTTCTACCCCTGGACAAGGTTTGATGCTATGGATGAAGTCAGTGTATGGCGATCAATCCACCAATGCATGGCAGCAAATGGCAAAGAAAACAGTGACCGTCACCAAAGGCTGGTCTGAAGCATATAGCATGTTCCTCAAAGGCGAAGCTGACATGGTGTTGTCATATACCACCTCTCCGGCTTACCACATCATCGCTGAACAGAAGAATCAATATATCGCCGCAGATTTCAGTGAAGGGCATTACATGCAAGTAGAAGTGGCCGCCAAGCTCAAAAATAGCCCACACCCCAAGTTAGCCGATCAATTTATGGATTTCATTGTTAGTGATGGCTTCCAATCCAATATGGCAACAGGTAATTGGATGTATCCAGTGACATCCCAGCCGCTTCCTGATGGTTTCAACCAATTAACTGTACCTGAAAAAGCACTGGAGTTTGATGCTACTGAGGTTGCTAAACAGCGCCGTAGCTGGATCCGCGAATGGCAACATGCGTTAACGCAATAAAGGCATATCTCGTTTGAACACTCGCTTTACCTCGTTACTACCCGGCATTACCGCTGCTGGGTGCATCTTGGCGTTAATGGTATTAGCCATTAGCGCCCTACTCGGCCAAGCCGACGAATTATCACCTCTCACTTTATGGCACGACCCCTATTTACGCCACGTTACTGGGTTTAGTTTCTACCAAGCATTCCTATCAACCCTATTAAGTGTTGTTCCCGCGATTCCCGTCGCCTATGCACTTTCTCGCCGCCAATTTATTGGACGAGCTCTATTACTGCGCATCTTTGCCATGACGCTGGTACTACCCGTCTTGGTCGCGGTGTTTGGTTTACTGTCGATATACGGTAAAAGTGGCTTAATTAATCAATGGCTTGCCGCTATTGGTGTAGATATCCAGCTCAATATTTATGGTTTAAGCGGGATCTTACTGGCCCACATCTTTTTAAACCTCCCCCTTGCCGTGCGTTTGTTACTGCAAAGTTTAGAAGGGATCCCTCACGAGCAACATCAGCTCGCCGCACATTTAGGTATTACTGGGTGGGACAAATTTCGCTTAGTAGCATGGCCTCGATTACAGCAGCAATTACCGCACGTGATCGGCTTAATCTTTATGCTGTGTTTCACTAGTTTTGCGGTGATCATGTCGCTCGGTGGCGGACCAAAAGCCACCACCATCGAGCTTGCGATTTACCAAGCCCTACGTTACGACTTTGACCTAGCAGCGGGGGCCTTATTAGCATTGTGGCAAATGCTACTGTGTTGCTCGTTAGTATTAGCATCACAACGTTTTGCTAAACCGTTAGCCACCCTTAGCGGTACAGTAAATCAAGAGCCTCACAACTACCAAGATACGTGGCATAGTAAACTTTGGGACGGCTTATGGATTGGCGGCGGGATCTTACTGGTTGCTCCCCCCTTACTGTCGGTGATCATTTCAGGCATTAATCAACAGTTCATTAGCCAACTAAGCTCACCTGCACTATGGCAAGCCATCAGTCATTCATTACAGATTGCGACAATGTCTTGTTTCATTGCAGTCATCAGTGGCATCGCCATTTTGCTCACAAGCCGCCAATGGCGTCTACAACGCAAAAAGTGGGCAGCCGATGGCATTGAATTAATCGGCGCAATCATTCTGGTTACCCCAGGCTTAGTGCTTAGTACTGGGTTATTTTTATTACTACGCCAATATACCGATGCCTTTGCGATGGCTTTTTGGGTTGTGGTGACGGTTAATGCTTTAATGGCGCTTCCTTACGTGCTCAAAACGCTCAGCCAACCAATGCTGCACGTCGCGCAGCAATTTAATCCACTCTGTGCCAGTTTAGGCATGACAGGCTTATCACGCCTGCGATTGTTGGAATGGCGAGCACTGCGCAAACCGCTTGCCCAAGCCTTCGCGATGGGCTTTGTTCTGTCACTGGGGGATTTAAGTGCGATTGCCTTATTTGGCAGCCAAGACTTTAAAACCTTACCGCTGTATTTATTTGAATTATTAGGTAGCTATCAAATGGATGCCGCCGCCGTCGCAGCACTCATCCTACTACTGATGAGCTTAGGGTTATTTACCTTGGTTGAAACTGTGCTACTTAGGAAAAAATGACATGTTGAAACTCGATCAGCTTAGCCACAGCTACCAATCTCACACCGCTCATACCCAGCCAATGAATTTGTCTTTTTCACTTGAGGCGCAACAAGGCGATATTGTGGCATTAATAGGTCCAAGCGGCGCAGGGAAAAGTACCTTACTGGCGTTAATTGCAGGGTTCCTTAGACCTGATAACGGTAAGTTAACCATCGCGAATCAATCTATTTTTCAGCAGGCTCCGGCTGAGCGTCCGCTATCTATGCTATTTCAAGAACATAATCTATTTCCACATCTCACAGTGTCAGAAAATATTGGGCTGGGTATTCACCCGGGCTTAAAACTGAGCCAAGCAGATAAAGAATCGATCGTGGTTGCCGCGGCACGTGTCGGCATCCAGCAATACCTCGGCCGCCTCCCTGAACAATTATCGGGTGGTCAAAAGCAGCGCGTTGCGCTCGCCCGTTGTTTAGTACGACACCGTCCACTGTTACTGTTAGATGAGCCCTTCTCAGCATTAGATCCCGCGCTACGTAAAGAGATGCTGGAGTTAGTGAGAAGTCTGGCCCGTGAGCATCAAATTACCGTCCTTATGGTCACTCATAGTCCAGAAGATGCCCTCAAGATCGCCAACAAATGTGCATTTATCACAAATGGTAGCATCACCGTCTTTGGTGATACTCAGCCGATGCTAACGCAGCCTCAAGATGCTGAACTCAAGCATTACCTTGGTCTTTAATTGTTAACAGGGCCATAAGCTAAAAATGAGAAAGGGAGAACACGATAATGGTTCTCCCTTTTTAATGTTCACACATTTAATCAATCAGAAAGTTAGAGATTTTCTTCTGCAAATTCCGCCAAGCGGCTACGCACAACGCCATTGAGATAAATATTGGCGCTACCTTCAAAGTTTTTAAAGCGCTCAACGATATAAGTAAGCCCTGACGTTACGGGCGATAAATAACTCGAGTCAATCTGAGCAAGGTTACCCGAACAGACCAGTTTAGTGCCTTCACCGCAACGGGTGATGATGGTTTTGATTTGTGACGCAGTGAGGTTCTGACATTCATCCAAGAGTACAAACGCATTTTGGATAGAACGCCCCCGCATGAAGTTAATCGATTTAAATTGAATATTGGCTTTATCAAAAATGTACCGCATTGATCCATCAGTACAGACATCGTTTTTGTGTAACGCTTCCATGGTATCGGTGACAGCCGCTAGCCATGGCATCATTTTTTCTTCTTCTGTTCCGGGTAAAAAACCAATCGACTCTGCGATTTCAGGGGTATTACGAGTCACAATAATCTTATCGTACATGCCCTTTTCAATCACTTGCTCTAACGCTGCTGCCATCGCCAAAATGGTTTTACCACAGCCCGCTGGCCCCGTTAAAATCACTAAGTCGATGTCAGGGTCGAGCATGGCATCAAGTGCCATACCTTGATAGACATTTTTAGGGTGAATACCCCACGCCTTACGGTGCATTAACCGCTCATGACCAATATCTTTTAATGTCACGGTGTCATTATCAATTTGCTTGATACGCCCAGCAAACTCTTGTTCTTCATCAATCAGGTATTGATTAACGAACGGTTGATCAAACAAATTAACCGGGAGTGTATGTAACGTGGCACGACCTCGGCTTTCCGATTGGCACTCACCAACCAGATCCCAGAAACGGCCAGGGTATTTAATGAAACCTTTGGTCAGTAAGCTCACATCATCAATTAACTGATCCGAACGGTAATCATCAACAAAATAAACACCCGCGCCTTTCGCACGTAAACGCATGTTGATGTCTTTGGTGATCAACACCACATCGCGCGGTGCATAATGTTGCTGTAAGTACAGCACCCCATTCAAAATGCGGTTGTCACCCGCTTTGTCAGTAAATGCATGTACTGTTTCTGTGATTTCATAATCCGCAAAGATAGCAATGGTGCCATTGTGTGCGGTTTGTTTTGAGAAAGGGATCCCCGCAGATATCTGCTCTGGGGTAGCGTCGTGGAAAATATCTTCTAGCGCTCGAATCGCGACTCGGGCATCGCGGGCAACATCACGCTTACTATCCTTAATGCGATCAAGTTCTTCGAGGACAGTCATCGGTATGACGACGTCATGTTCTTGGAAGGAATAAATCGCGAGAGGCTCGTGTAGCAAGATATTAGTATCGAGAACAAAGACTTTCCGATCTGAATCGCCCATAGGCACCTCCTTGGTAACATTCAGGTGATATTACATCTACCACCACTCTTTAAGCGTATGACAGTTATTGGCATTTGCTGCATTTTCACTAAACTATCGCTCCTCTGACTCTATTAAAGACCGGACATTTTTAAATAAATGTGACAAAACTACTTTGTCGCATTCAAAACACTTTCACCGTGACCTCTTTCACATCATGCAGTAACATGACTTCCCTTTTTTCTGGTACGAATTCTGGCTTACACTTAATAGCTGTGCTTTTTTAGCTTCGCATGACACTTTGAGTGTTCAGTGCTTAGCCAAAGCACCAATACCAGATAACGCATTTTCAATTTCAATGAATTTAGAAGGTTTTAGCCACTATGCCATTTGCTTTGGGTCAACGTTGGATCAGTGATACTGAAAGTGATTTAGGATTAGGTACAGTTGTCGCCTGTGACGCACGTACTGTCAGCCTAATGTTCTCCGCGAGTGAGGAGAGCCGCCTGTATTCCCGAAACGAAGCCCCTGTAACCCGCGTGATGTTCAACGTGGGTGATGTGGTTGAAAGCCATGAAGGTTGGTCTTTAAACGTTGAACGCGTTGACGAAGACGGCGGTGTACTTACCTATGTGGGTACACGCGCAGACACAGGTGAAGAAGACGTAACATTACGCGAGATTTTTCTAAACCACCAAATCCGCTTCAACAAACCTCAAGACAAGCTATTCGCAGGTCAAATTGATCGTATGGATCGCTTTGCGCTGCGCTACCGTGCGCTAAAAAATCAATACGAACAGCACAAGAGCCCGCTACGTGGGCTGTGTGGTATGCGTGCAGGTTTGATTCCACACCAGCTATTCATTGCTCACGAAGTCGGTCGCCGTTACGCTCCGCGCGTTTTACTGGCAGATGAAGTGGGTCTAGGTAAAACTATCGAAGCCGGTATGATCATCCACCAGCAAGTGCTTTCAGGCCGAGCTGAACGTATTTTGATCTTAGTACCTGAAACGCTACAACATCAGTGGCTAGTCGAAATGATGCGTCGCTTTAACCTGCACTTCTCTATCTTTGATGAAGAGCGCTGTGTTGAAGCTTATGCCGATTCAGCAAACCCATTTGATACCGCACAATACGTTTTATGTTCGTTAGACTTCCTACGCAAGAGTCGTCGTCGCTTTGAACAAGCGCTAGATGCAGACTGGGATCTATTGGTTGTCGACGAAGCCCACCACCTTGAGTGGAGTGAAGACAAGCCAAGCCGTCAATACCAAGTAGTAGAAGCCATTGCTGAAAAAACACCTGCGGTACTGCTGCTAACGGCAACACCAGAGCAACTGGGGCACGAAAGTCACTTTGCCCGTCTACGTTTGCTCGACCCAGATCGTTTCTACGATTACCAAGCATTTGTTGAAGAAGAGCGCCAATACGCGCCAGTTGCCGACGCAGTCTCACGCTTACTTTCCGGCGAGAAACTCGATAACGATGCTAAAAATACGCTCGTCGAGCTGCTTTCAGAGCAAGATATCGAACCTATGCTACGCATTATCGAATCGGGTGATATCGACGATGAAGCAAGCCAAACCGTACGCCATGAACTGATCGATAACCTCATGGATCGCCACGGTACGGGTCGTGTCCTGTTCCGTAATACTCGATCTGCGATTAAAGGTTTTCCAACACGTCACTTAAACCTTTACCCACTTGCGATGCCAACGCAATACACCACGGCAATGCGTGTAGCAAGCATGATGATGGGCAAAGTAAGCGACGAAGAGAAAGTACTGAAGTTACTTTACCCAGAAGACATCTTCCAAGAATTTGAAGGTGAATCAGCAACATGGTGGAACTTCGATCCGCGTGTTAACTGGTTACTGGATACGCTAAAAGCAAACCGCAACGAAAAAGTGTTGGTTATCTGCTCTCGCGCTCAAACCGCATTAACGCTAGAACAAGCATTGCGTGAACGCGAAGGTATTCGCTCAACCGTCTTCCACGAAGGCATGTCGATCATTGAACGTGATAAAGCGGCCGCTTACTTCGCCCAAGAAGAAGACGGCGCACAAGTGCTGCTGTGTTCTGAAATTGGTTCAGAAGGCCGTAACTTCCAATTCGCTAATCAGTTGGTGATGTTTGATCTACCAAACAACCCAGACCTGCTGGAGCAACGTATTGGTCGCTTAGATCGTATCGGTCAAAAACGCGATATCGAAATTCATGTTCCTTTCCTAGAAGGCACCTCACAAGCTCTATTAGCACGTTGGTTTAACGAGGGTCTAAACGCTTTTGAAGAAACCTGCCCAACAGGCCGTGCCGTTTATGAGCACGTTCGTAGCGATTTAATTACCCTACTAACCAGCAACGGGCATGATAGTGAGGCTTTAGAAGCCTTGATTGAGCAAAGTGCAACTATGCACAACGAGCTAAAATCTAAACTAGAGCAAGGCCGTGACCGTCTATTAGAAATTCACTCTAACGGTGGTGATGCTGCGAACGATTTAGTAACCCGTATTTCAGCCAAAGATGGCGACACCAATTTAGTCACATTTGCACTGGGCCTGTTTGATACCATAGGTTTAAACCAAGATGACAAAGGCGAAAATGCGATTGTAGTTTCACCATCTGAGCACATGATGGTCGCGAGCTACCCTGGCTTACCTTACGACGGTTGTACTATCACCTTTGATCGCGACACAGCACTATCACGTGAAGATCTGCACTTCCTGAGCTGGGAGCACCCAATGATCCAAGGTGGTATCGACTTACTGCTGTCTGAAGGAGTAGGTACCACTGCGGTTTCACTGCTGAAGAACAAAGCACTACCAGCTGGCACACTGCTATTAGAATTGGTATACGTGGTTGATGCTCAAGCACCTAAGCAATCAGGTATTGGACGTTTCTTACCGCAAACACCTATTCGTATCTTGCTTGATGCAAAAGGCAATAATTTATCTGCTCAAGTGGAATTTGAAAGCTTTAACCGCCAGCTCAGCCCAGTTAACCGCCACCTTGCGAGTAAGCTGGTAAATTCGGTGCAAAAAGAAGTGCACGTGCTGATTGAACACGCAGAGCAAGTGATCACTAAAGAAGCGGTAAGCATTCGCGAAAATGCACAAGCAGAGATGGAAAGCACCTTACGTGCTGAACTAGATCGACTACAAGCCTTGAAAGCGGTTAACCCGAACATTCGTGATGATGAGTTAGAACTGATTGAATCGCAGATCCAAGATCTCACGACTTATATCAGTAAAGCGCAAGTACAGCTAGATTCACTACGCTTAATCGCCGTCAGTCATAACTAAAACGGCTCTAGGTTTCACACCCTAGTCAACAGATAAGCCAGGACCGTATCATGCAAACATGATGCGGTCTTTCCTTATCACTATGACGACCGATACAGTAAAAACCAATTCCAATCTGGATAATCAGATCGAGCATGCTATGAACCCATTACCAGTACTGGACTATCACCCTCCTATCGACCCTTGGCTTGATGTTTTATACCAAGACGATGACATTATCGCGCTAAACAAGCCTGCAGGGCTGCTGTCTAACCCCGGTAGATTGCCAGAGCATAACGACAGTATCTATAGCCGAGTACGCCGTGACTACCCAGATTCACATATTGTGCATCGCCTTGATATGGGAACCTCTGGCTTAATTATTATGGCCTTAAATAAAGCGTCTGAGCGTGATTTACATGCCCAGTTTCGCGAACGCTTAACCCATAAGGTTTATTATGCACTGGTTTGGGGACATATCGAGCAAGATGAAGGTTCGGTGGATTTACCCTTGATTTGTGACTGGCATAACCGTCCTCGTCAAAAAATCTGCCACACCGATGGCAAACCATCACTGACACATTACAAGGTCGTGTGCCGTAACCAAGATAATACGACGCTAGTACGCTTATTGCCGATCACTGGCCGATCACATCAGCTACGCTTACACATGATGGCATTAGGACATCCGATTCTTGGTGATGAGTTTTATGCCAATGATGAAGCCAAAGCGATGTCACCACGGCTGAACCTGCATGCAACAGAGCTGTGTCTGTATCACCCAACCACCAACCAACCGATCCATTTATTTGCGCCTTGCGATTTTTACCCTGATGCACCAAGCCAAACGTTGCCACTTAATGAGCCGCGCCAAGAAGAACCAGAGCGCCAATCACGCCGAGCTAAGCGCGCAGAAAAACGTAAAGTCCATGAAGCACTAGTGGCACGCGCATTGTTGGCCCGTAACCAAGCGGGATCAGACAGTAACTAATTCCTACTCGACATAAAAAAAACGGGCGCCCTAACTAAGGCGCCCGTTTTACGTTTAATGCGATTATCACTTATCGTTTTTTTCTTTACGAATCAGATCATAAGCCGCTTGTAGTTCTTGCGTTTTTTGCTTCGCAATTTCCATCATTTCAGGCGGTAGACCTTTAGCTGCAAGCTTATCGGGATGATGTTCATTCATTTGTTTACGATAAGCTCGCTTTAGCTCTTGCGAAGAAGCCGTTGGACTGACGCCTAACACGTCATAAGCTGCTGCCAACTGATCTTTACTTGGCGGTGCTTTGAAGCCTCCAGCGCCCTGCTGCTGATGAAAGCCCCCTTGCTGAAAACGAAACGCCGCTTCTTGCATGTGAAGGCGCTGTTCCAATTGCTGCTCAGAGAAAC
The DNA here is from genome assembly GCF_002265265.1 of Photobacterium sanguinicancri. Classification (GTDB taxonomy): domain Bacteria; phylum Pseudomonadota; class Gammaproteobacteria; order Enterobacterales; family Vibrionaceae; genus Photobacterium; species Photobacterium sanguinicancri. Next base: position 37,541 of record NZ_NOIF01000010.1, on the reverse strand, counting down.
CGAGGTAGCGTGCAATAACATGCAATAGTTGACGTTCATTGGGATGAAGCGACCCATCAGCAAACGCCGCTTGGATTTGTAATTCGAGGAAGAATTGCAGTAAATCAGCCCGACCAGCACAATTTTGGCGAACGCGTTGTAGCGTTTCTTCTAACGGGAAATCATCGTTTTTTCCTTCACGAAATGCATTTTGAGCCTGACGACGTGATTCGCCCTGTAACCCCATGCGTTCCATGATCGCTGTTGCGACGCGAATCTCTTCTTGTGTTACTCGCCCTTTCGCTTTGGCCATATGCCCCATAACAGCAAAACCAGCATGGAAGAAGTCAGCCTGACGTTCAGCTTGGTTAGCACGATTGCCACCAAAACCACCGAATCCGCCAACATAAACATTTCGTCGCGCTTTATCGAACTTATGGCCTAAAAATAGACCTAAGAACAAACCAAAAGGGCCACCAAGAAGGAAACCAAAAAATGCGCCAAGTATTTTGCCCCACACCTGCATTCGATACTCTCTGGTAATTTGCTAAATTTAAAATATATTTTGCTCGACAACATTGTCGAAAACGTGCTGTCGAGTAGAATTTGCATTATGATAGCTGTCATTTATCGGGAATGCTTGTAAAAAGCGCCACCAATTCACGACGCGACAAAAATTCAATACAGGAATGTGAAATTAGATGTCATTAACCTCCCGCAGCATACTTGCAACCATGATCAGCCTTGCCCTTTATGGACCGGCGATGGCAGATGACAATCCACAAGCAGCTAATAACATCACTAACAATACCACCCCACAAGTACCCCAAGCAAAGCAATTGCCTATGCTTGAAGTTTCTGATGAGGGATTATCAGGGATAGAGGTCGTTAAAGGCACCTGTATAGCCCCTAAAGATCGCTCACAAAATATTAACAACGAACCCATTCGTATCAGCTCAGATCAAGCTGATGCCGAAAATGCAATAGCCATCACTTATACTGGTGATGTTGTCGTTAAACAAGGCCACCGCACTATAGCTGCAGACACTGCTACGTATCATCAGCCAGATAACAGTGTCACAGCTGAAGGCAATGTCTATTTTCATGATGGTGGGATGGAAGTGTATTCCGAACGACTAGAAAGTGATCTAGACACCGAAGATTCCGAAATGGAAAACGCAGTGTATAGCATGACTTGTGAACCAGGCCGTGGCGAAGCTGAAAAAGTCATTAAAGACGGACTGGAATATTATCGTTTAAAAAACGGTACTTATACGACCTGTCCAGCAGGCGATCAAAGTTGGCGCTTTTCAGCAACCAGTATTGAACGTGAAACAGATTCACCATTTGCTAACTTATACAATGCGCGCTTTGAAGTCGCTGATGTGCCTATTTTCTATTTACCATACCTACGAGTTCCCGTTGGCAATGAACGCTTAACCGGCTTCCTCTATCCAAGTATGAAACTAAATTCAAGAGATGGTTTTACACTTGAAACCCCGTTCTATTGGAATATCGCCCCTAACTACGATATGACAATAACACCTAAGTACATGACCAATCGTGGTTTGCAGTTAAATACAGAATTCCGTTATTTAACCGTCTTTGGCTCAGGCAGTATCAAAAGTGAATATTTGAATAATGATAAAAAGTCTCCAGATTCAGGTCAACGCTGGGCGTTCAATATTGATCATACTGGGCTCTTTCAAAGTCACTGGTTATTTGAAGTTGATTACAGCAAAGTGAGTGATGTCGCTTATTTCAACGACATCGACTCCAACATCGGTAAACGTGAAGACAACAACCTACTGCAAACAGCGGAAGCTTCCTATCGAGAACAAAATTGGGATGCTACGTTACGGGTGCGTGATTTCCAGCCTCTCACAACAGGGGTATCTTCGAACTACCGCTTAATGCCACAAGTCGAGGCGAACTATTATCGTCCTGACTTACCGTATGGCCTCGATTTTTCAATGAACAGCCACATCAGTCGATTTGAAAATGATGACCCTAATAAGCCATCGGCAGATCGTTTGCACCTAGAGCCAACATTAACGCTGCCTTACTCAACGCCTTGGTGGTCTGTGACTTCAGAAGCCAAGTTAATGTACAGCTACTATAACCAACAATTTGATAAAAATGTGTCTGCCAATGAGCATTTAGAAGAAAGTGTCTCGCGCATGATCCCAAGCGCACGTGTACACTCTGGCTTATATTTAGAGCGAAACACCAGTATTTGGGGTGACGCATATACCCAAAGCCTAGAGCCTCAAGTTCAATACCTGTATGTCCAAAGTGTCGATCAGAAAAATATTTATGATGCCTACGACACCACATTGTTGCAAACCGACTATTACGGATTATTCCGTGATACACGTTATTCCAGTGTTGATCGCATTGCTGCCGCGAATCAATTTACTGTAGGTGCATCAACACGTTACTTTGATAATCAATACGTGGAACGATTTAACCTTTCGATTGGCCAAATTTTCTACTTGAATCCGGGAGCTGCAGACATTGATGGCAGCAGTGACGAAGCCTCGCCAAATTATTCAGCAACCGCTTTGGAGTCAGATTTTAACTATGATGATTGGTTATTTTTCCACGGCGGCTTACAATTTGACGCTGGTAACAGCGATATCCAATTTGCCAACTCGACCTTGGAATATCGTGAATCAAGTTTCTTTACGCAAGTGAATTATCGCTATGTGTCGAAAGAATATATCAAGAGCAGCTTGAAAGATAACAATGACATAGATAAATATACTAACGACGGTATATCACAAGCTGGCATTGCTACCGGCTTCCCCATTTACGGTAACCTTAGCGTCCGTGGTGACTATTACCACGACCTAACCGAAAGTCAGATGATCGAAAGCCAGATTACTCTTGACTATCAAACTTCTTGTTGGCTGATAAGTGTAGGTTATAACAAATACCTTATATCTCGCGGTGATGTACGCTTTGAAAGCCCAACCTATGATAGCAATATTAGCATCTCATTCAGCCTATTAGGATTAGCAGGGGTGAGCGGTTTTTCCGCATCAACCGCCAGTGGTAATGCAATCGGTTATGGTCAACCTTTCAATCTAAACAACTAATTACGTATCCTGATGTCTAACGCGATAGCGATTTGTACATCACGATAAATTTACGCGCACAGCGCAATATGGAAATCAGTATGAAGAAGTGGAAGTCCTCACTACTAGGTCTAATGATATGGGGTGCAGCTGCAAGTAGCTTCGCCGCTCCAACTGAAATGGATAAAGTTGTCACAATAGTGAATGACAGCGTGATTTTGCAAAGTGATATCGACGCAATGCTAAAAACGGTGCGTCTTAATGCTGCCGATCAAAATCAAGCATTGCCTGCAACAGACGTGCTTACTGAGCAGGTCAAAGAAAAGTTGATCATTGAAGCACTGCAAATTCAGCAAGCTGAGCAATTTGGTATTCGTATTGACGACAATAAGTTAGATCAATCAATCCAGCAGATGCTTAAGCAACAGCAAATGACGTTGCCTCAGCTTCAGAAAAAGCTAGCAGACAATGGTATCAGTTACGCGATGTTCCGCGAGCAAATGCGTCGTGATATTACGGCAAGTGAAGCTCGTACAATTCAGGTGCGTCGTCGCATTAACATTCTTCCTCAAGAAGTCGACACGTTAGCTGAACAGCTTAACGCTCAGAACTTACAAGGCGTGCAATACAATGTTAGTCACATCCAAATTCGTGTAGAAGATGACGCGGATAAAGCAGAACGTGACGATGCAGAACAACAAGCAAAAACCTTGGTTAAAGAGCTCAATAACGGCGCTGATTTTGCCAACCTAGCCTATAGCTACTCAAAAGGCCCTAAGGCCCTTCAGGGTGGTGAATGGGGTTGGATGCGCCAAGAAGAAATGCCAACTATCTTTGCTGATGAAATCAAATCTCATGGTAAAGGCGCAATCATTGGTCCTTTCCGCAGTGGTATTGGTTACCACATCATCAAAATTAATGATGTAAAAGGCTTAGAAACCGTTTCTGTCACCGAAGTTAAAGCGCGCCATATTTTAATCAAAACCTCGGTCATCCTAAGCGATGAGGCCGCTAAACATCAGCTTGAACAAGCACGCAATGCGATCATTGCCGGCGATCAAAGTTTTGCAGCAGCCGCTGAAGCATTAAGTGCAGATCCAGGCTCTGCGGCTAATGGTGGTGAGCTTGGTTGGCACACACCCGATATTTATGTTCCTGAATTTAAAGATAAGGTTGAAACCATCAGCGAAGGCGTTATCAGTGAACCATTCAAAACAGTGCATGGTTGGCACATTGTTGAAGTAATGGATCGCCGTAATGTTGACCGTACTGATGCCGCAGTTAAAAACCGCGCATACCAAATTCTATTTAGCCGTAAGTTCAATGAAGAAGCACAAGCATGGCTGCAAGAACTTCGGGCTGGTGCGTATATTGAACAGCTAAACAACAATAACAATGGTGACAATAATGAGCGAAGTTAAGCGCCTTGCCATTACCCCTGGTGAACCAGCGGGAATTGGCCCTGATTTAGTGCTCGCAATGGCACAACAAAATTGGCCACATGAGCTTGTTATTTGTGCTAACGCTCAGCTTATGGTAGAACGTGCAGCCCTATTGGGTCTCGACATCACCATTAGGGATTACAACTCAGCTCTGCCTGCTCAGCCACACCAAGCAGGTACCTTGGTCGTGGCTAACTGCGCATTAGCCGCAGAGGTGACGCCAGGCACTCTCGATGAGAAGAACGGCCACTATGTGTTAGCAACCTTGGAGCGAGCAGCACAAGGATGTATGCAAGGTGAGTTTGCCGCTGTTGTTACAGGCCCTGTGCACAAAGGCGTTATTAACCGTGCAGGGGTTTCATTCAGTGGCCATACTGAGTTTTTTGCGCAACAGTCAGATACCGCACAAGTGGTGATGATGCTAGCAACGGAAGGGTTACGAGTCGCACTAGTGACAACCCATATTCCTTTAGCTTATGTGTCAAAAGCAATTACTGAGGAGCGTCTAAAAGATGTGATTCGAATTTTGCATCACGACTTAGTGACAAAGTTTGGTATTGAACAACCGAACATTTATGTTTGTGGCTTAAACCCACACGCAGGTGAAGAAGGGTGTTTAGGGATGGAAGAAATCGAAGTGATCACCCCTGCACTTGAACAGCTTCGTCACCAAGAAAATATGAATCTGATTGGCCCATTGCCAGCAGATACCATTTTCCAAGAAAAATATTTAGCTGATGCCGATGCGGTATTAGCGATGTATCACGATCAAGGGCTACCGGTGCTGAAATACAAAGGCTTCGGCAATTCGGTTAACATTACGTTAGGCCTGCCCTTTATCAGAACTTCAGTAGATCATGGTACCGCACTGGAACTCGCAGGTACTGGACAGGCGGACACGGGTAGCCTTTGGACAGCGCTATCACACGCCCTCGAATTGGTAGAAAAACAAGCATGAGCAGCGATCAAGTCCACCTAGGTCACCGCGCGCGTAAGCGCTTTGGCCAGAACTTTTTGAACGACCCTTTTATCATTGATGGTATTGTATCTTCGATCAATCCTCTTCCAGGTCAAAACTTGGTAGAAATCGGCCCAGGTCTTGGTGCTATCACCGAACCTGTGGGCAGATTAGTTGATAAATTCTCTGTTATTGAACTTGATAGAGACTTAGCAGCACGCCTACGCAATCACCCAGATTTAGCTGATAAGCTAACGATCTATGAAGGTGATGCGATGCGTTTTGACTTTACTCAACTAATAAAAGAAAACAACAAGCTGCGTATTTTCGGTAACTTGCCGTACAACATTTCAACGCCGCTAATGTTCCATTTATTTACGTTCCACCAACACGTACAAGACATGCACTTCATGCTACAAAAAGAAGTGGTTAACCGTCTTGCAGCGGGTCCTGGTAGTAAAGCGTATGGCCGCTTGACGGTGATGGCACAGTACTACGCTAAAGTAACCCCTGTGTTAGAAGTACCGCCAGAGTCTTTCACACCGGCACCAAAGGTAGATTCTGCAGTTGTTCGCCTAACGCCATATGAAACACTACCGCATCCATGTACTAACCTTAAGTGGTTAGACCGTGTATGCCGTGAAGGCTTCAACCAACGCCGTAAAACAATTCGTAACTGTTACAAAGCGCTATTTACTGTTGAACAGTTAGAAGCACTTGGCGTGAACCCAGGCCATCGTCCTGAAAACATCACGTTAGAGCAATTTGTTGCTATGGCTAATTGGCTGGATGCCCAAAACGCTAAATAACGGATTCGACAGCCTCTTCATAGAGGCTGTCGGCTTACCCTCTTGGTATCCGTGTATTTCCTCGATCCATAGATGAAATACAAAGAGAAAGGAAGCAAGCCAATGAAAACACAGTATCCGACTATCAAATGCCACGTCGCCACTCACTATCTTGCCGATCGTTCCGAACCTGAAAATCAACGCTTCGTCTTTTCCTATACAGTCACCATCGCCAATTTAGGTCGAGGCAATGCCAAACTACTCACCCGTTATTGGTTAATTACTGACGCCAATGGCAAGCAACTCGTGATTGAAGGGGATGGAGTGGTTGGCGAGCAACCTCATATCATTGCGCACGAAGAATATACCTATACCAGCGGCACCATTATTGAAACACCAGTTGCCGTCATGCAAGGTCGCTATTCCATGCAAACAGACGATGGGGAAACATTCGACGCTGAAGTCCCTCCTTTCCGACTCGCTATTCCCAATATTTTGCATTAAGGAGCCTTATGGCCACCTACCTCGTTGGCGATATTCAAGGTTGCCTTGATGATTTGCGTTATCTGTTAGATCAAGCGCAATTTAACCCACTGAATGATGAATTATGGCTAGCGGGCGATCTGGTCGCCCGTGGCCCTCAATCTTTGGAAACGCTACGCTTTGTCAAAAATCTCGGCAAGAGTGCAACCACAGTACTAGGCAATCATGATTTACATCTATTGGCCGTTGCTGAAGGCATTGCCAAGTGTAAAGCGAAAGATAAAACCCAAGCCATACTCGATGCCGATGACAGCCAAGAGCTGCTTGAATGGCTACGTCAGCAACCTTTACTTGCAGAGCACCCTAAGTATTCTTTTGTCATGGTGCATGCAGGTATTCCCGTACAGTGGGATTTAGAGCAAGTACAGCAGCAAGCTCGACGTGTTGAAGCCGTACTTCAATCGGATCGCTACCTATGGCTACTTAAAAACATGTACGGCGACGGGCCAAATCAATGGTCTGCATCACTGACAGAATTGGAACAGCTTCGTTTCACCATCAATGCTTTAACGCGTATGCGATTTTGTTACCCCGATGGCAAGCTCGATATGGATTGTAAACTTTCACCGGGAGAGGCTGACATCGGTGAATTAGTGCCATGGTTTCAACTACCGCGAGCAAAGCAGCTAAATAAGAAAATTATTTTTGGTCATTGGGCTGCGCTGATGGGACATGAAGATGAGCACGTTATCGGATTGGATACAGGATGTGTATGGGGCAACAGTATGACGCTACTACGTTGGGAGGATGGACAGCGCTTCGTCAAAGAATGTCCACTTTATGCGTAATGACGGTCTGTTTGTCTTCAATACTTGCGGTATAAAACAATATAAAAGAAAAGGGTGAGATCAGAGAGCTCACCCTTCAGGCTATTAGTAATCGCTCACCTTGACTGAATCTAGAGTCGCTATACTTTATACACGTTCAAGTATCACAAACCGCATGTCATAGGCATTTTTATCATCAGCTTGATAACCTTCTTCTTGGCTAACAGACCAACCTTGCCCCCAATCGGGAAAGCAGGTGTCGCCATCAAGGTCAGCGTCAATGAAGGTTAAATACAGAGCGTTTGCCATCGGCAAGCAAGCTTGATAAATGCTACCACCGCCGATAATCATCAACTCTTCAATATCGCCAGCCGCGATAATCGCAGCATCAATATCAGCAACAACCGTGACCCCTTCCGCTTGATAGTCCGCATTGCGACTAATTACAATATTTTGACGGCCAGGTAATGGACGACCTATCGACTCAAACGTCTTGCGGCCCATCACAATCGGTTTACCGAGTGTTGAGCGTTTAAACCAGGCAAAATCAGCAGGTAAATGCCATGGCATTGCATTGTCTTTACCAATAATTCGGTTATTCGCCATCGCGGCAATCATACTGATTTTCATCTAAAATCCTCTGGTTTTATCATCCATCACAGCGCTTCCCGATCTTAAGAAGCATTACACTACTGGTCGGCGACGATAAAACAATAGCCCTGGCATTGCCAGCCCTATTGCCAGTGCTGCGACGATAAACACCGCCTTCACACCATTATCCATCAATGCAGCTAATAACTGAGGGTTATAACCTTTGTGGTTAATTTCAACAATCGCAATCATGGCTTTAAAAGCAAACACTCCCGGTACCATTGGGATCATCGCCGCGACAGTAAACACTTTAGGGTGGGCCAGAAAACGGTGAGACCAATGCACACCAATCATGCCCACTAAGGTCGCAGCACATAATGTCGCCCACTCAATCGGCACGCCATAATGCATCAGTAAAAAGCGACAACCGTGACCAAGTGCGCCACCAATTGCGCAATATTTCAATGCCTTTTGTGGCACGTTAAATACAAGCGCGAACCCTACAGCAGGAATAGATGCGAAGAACATGTCATTCAACAAGGCAAGCAGTAACGATGACGAATCCATTATAACCACCCCCAAACACCGAGCACATTCATCGCAACCACGATACCTAAACTGGTCGATAACGTCAGTAAGGTGGCCATCGTCCAGCGAGCAATGCCCATATTGGCGTAGCCTTTCACCATATCTGATACCGCATTAATCAAAGGAAAGCCGGGTACAAACATCAGCACTGATGATGCCATAGCAAGAAATGGAGTCTCGCCAATGTGATATACCTGCCCAAAGCCAGCAATCAAGGTCGTCACAAATGCAGACACCCCAAAGTTAACTAAAGGGTTAAAATGTGCATGTGCAATTTCTTGTCGAACGAACATGCCAACCGCAGACGCGACAAAGGTAAGCGCAAATACAGGCCAATCTCCTCCCGCTAAACGACTGAAAGAAGCGCAAGATAGGCCGATCATCACAATGACTAAAAAACGGTTATAGCGCATCGGCTGCACTTCTTCGAGCCGATCATGGACCGACTCAAGATCCAACAAACCCCGTTCAGCCATAATACAAATACGTTGAATATCGGTGACGACCTGCATATTGATCCCACGATCTTGGCAACGTCTTGTGGTCGTTATACAGCGCCCTTGATGTAATGTGGTGATCACCATTGAGCTTGCAGATAACGACACCTCTACGCTATCCACACCTAACGCTAACCCTAAACGTCGCGTTACTTCCATCACTAAGGTACTTTCCGCCCCGTGCTGTAACAACTTTTGACCCGCACCAACGGCTAAACGTGAAATTTCACGCTGCTGAGGCTCTGTTAATGATTGTTCTGGTGATGACATCCTGTTCCCTCAATCTAGTATCACTTGCAAATTATCATACAAAGCGAGATCCTCAGTGTTGATTAGGCACAAAAAAAGCCGCTCATCTCTGAGCGGCTTTCGTTTATTATTTTATCGACAAGATAAAAGATTAAGGTTTGTAGATGATTTCAACATCGTAATCATCTTCATTCCAATTATCCCAATCATCATCGTCGTCATCGCTGTCTTCAGCTTCTTTCATTTTCTGGGTATGGTAATCATCCCATTTGAAGTCCACTTTATCTTCAGGCGCTTCTTCAACAAGTGCTTCAGCAGGCATCGTTTCGATAAGTTCCATCAAATCGTAAGACAGTTGCTGAAGACCCATGCGATTGATCGCTGAGATGCTGTAGTGCTTATCTTCCCACGCTAATGCTTCTAAGATCTCTTCGATCTTCGCTTGTGCATCTTCGTCAGAAAGAAGATCTACTTTATTGAAAATTAACCAACGTGGCTTATTCGACAGTTTGTCACTGTACTGTTCAAGCTCGTTAATAATCGTAAATGCATTTTCAATCGGATCTGAACCATCAGCAGGTAAAATGTCGATCATGTGCAGTAACACACGACAACGCTCTAAGTGCTTCAAGAAACGAATACCTAAACCAGCACCATCCGCTGCACCTTCGATAAGGCCAGGAATGTCAGCAACCACGAAGCTACGATCATCACCCACACGAACAACACCAAGGCTTGGTACTAGTGTCGTAAACGGGTAATCAGCAACTTTAGGTTTTGCCGCAGATACAGAACGAATGAAAGTTGATTTACCCGCATTTGGTAAACCAAGCATGCCCACGTCAGCCAACAACAGTAGCTCTAAACGTAAGTGACGAATTTCACCTTTTGTACCCATGGTCTTTTGACGTGGAGCACGGTTAACCGATGATTTAAAACGTGTGTTACCTAAACCGTGGAAGCCACCTTTAGCCACCATGATTTTCATACCATGCTCGGTAAGATCGGCAATCACTTCACCCGTTTCTTCATCAACAGCACGTGTACCAACAGGCACAGATAACACACTATCTTCACCACGTTTACCCGTACAGTTACCACCGCGACCATTCTCACCACGTACCGCAGCATGAAAACGCTCAAAACGGAAATCGATCAAAGTATTCAGGTTTTCGTCAGCCAGTAGGTATACATCGCCGCCATCGCCGCCATCACCACCGTCAGGACCACCACGAGGAACATACTTTTCAGTACGGAAACTAACGGTACCATTACCGCCATCACCCGCATCAACGCGGATTACCGCTTCATCTACAAATTTCATTTTTCTCTCCGCGCTGTGGCGTTTAATTACAAGGCAACGACAACCTATCGCTATCACTACCTGTATTAACTATTGCAAATAGCCGTTACACATTACGCTGTCGGATGAATTTATGCCCAATAGCACAAAACATAGCACCGCTCACGACAACCAAGGCGCCTAGATACCCAAGAATATTCAAAGGTGCAGCCACAAAAAATTGCGGCCAAACAAGGCTAGCTAAATCAACAAATATGATCGTAAACAAGGGAGCTAAAGTTATCACTGCGCTCACTTGCGATGCCTGCCAGCGTGCCATTGCTTCTGCAAATGCACCGTAACCGACAAGCGTATTTATACAGCAAAACATCAACATGCCTAGCTGTCTCGAATCCATTAGTAACAGTTGCTCTGGCTCTGCCATCGGTGTCAGCATGACGGCACAAATAACGTAGATCATTAATAAGATCTGTGCAGAACTGTAGTGCTTTAACAACTGCTTTTGGGCAAGCCCATACACCACCCAAACTAAGGCGGCTAACACTGCTAATGATACGCCAACTGTATAACCAGTAAAACTAGTGAACAGTTCTAACAAGCGTTCATTAAAGAACAATAGCAAACCAAGAAGTAAGCACCCCACCCCTAAAATCTGGTGGACCCCAAGTTTTTCTTTAAACACCCAAGCACTGGAGATCAACAAGATCACGGGTGCCAATTGGATGATCACTTGAACAACGGGGGGATGTAAATATTCTAGCGCACTATTGAAAAGAACAAAGTTTCCAGCAAGGCCAATGCTCGCTAATATGAGAATAACGGCACTGCTTTTGCCACCTACTAACCGCGTAGGTAGTTGTTTACGAAAGCCTAATATCAACCCAAGCCCAATAGAGGCCGTAAGAAAGCGATACCAAACGATAGTAAAAGGTGACATCACTTCGACAGCCTGCTTCATCGCAATAGGTAGCGCCCCCCAAAATACAGCGGTGGTTAGCGCCAAAGCGATGCCTATTGTCGTGTTTTTACTCGACATACAGACCCCTCAATGTGACTTATATCATGTATTTATCATCAGCAGAGCCAAGCTCACGCATCAAAATAAACACCGACATAATAAAAAGCCCCGCCAATTGGCAGGGCTTTGATATTCATTACGAGGCTAAATTATTCAGCTTCGATAGAAATGAATTTACGGTTTTTAGGACCTTTAACTTCGAACTTCACTTTACCGTCAGATAGAGCGAATAGAGTGTGGTCTTTACCGCAACCTACGTTGTTACCAGCGTGGAATTTAGTACCACGTTGACGTACGATGATGTTACCTGCAAGTACAGATTCGCCACCGAAACGCTTAACACCTAGGCGTTTGCTTTCTGAATCACGGCCGTTATTAGTAGAACCGCCAGCTTTTTTATGTGCCATTTTTTATTCTCCTGTTATTAAGCGCTGATGCCAGTAATTTTGACTTCAGTGAACCACTGACGGTGGCCCATTTGCTTACGAGAATGCTTACGGCGACGGAACTTAACGACTTTAATTTTATCGCCACGACCGTGTGTAACAACTTCAGCTGTTACTTTACCGCCAGCTACGAAAGGTGCACCAACGGTAACTTCTTCACCGTTAGCTACTAGAAGAACACTGTCAAACTCAACGTTTGCGCCAGTTTCTGCGTCTAGTTTTTCCAAGCGTAAGGTTTGGCCTTCGCTCACTCGGTGTTGTTTACCACCACTTTGGAAAACAGCGTACATGTCTTACTCCGCTTTTCCGCATAGGCCATCTGCCACGGTTAAATATTGGGCAATGGGTATGCGCTTAATCTTGTCATCAATAGGGCGCGAATGTTACGTGAAATCGCATCTTCTGGCAAGCGATTAAACAAAAAAATTGGCGAAAAGCTATTCACAAACGAAAGTCACGTGATTCACCCCCTTAGAGGTTAGGAAGATACCACATTTTTGTGTAATATTCGGGCATCAATTAAAAATAACTTTCCGCCTTTGCGGGGTCTCTTTTAGCTGGATGTATTAATGGATTTTAAAGCTATCCAAGCGCTTACCGCCTTAGATATGGCGGAAGTTGACGCGAAGATACAAGCACAACTTAATTCCGATGTAGCACTCATTAACCAACTGGGTTTTTACATTGTCAGTGGAGGTGGAAAACGCCTTCGCCCAATGCTGTCAGTAATAGCCGCTCGAGCTCTTGGCTACGAGGGTGAAAAACATACAACTGCAGCGGCTTTTGTCGAATTTATCCATACCGCAACATTGCTTCATGATGACGTGGTTGACGAGTCTGACATGCGCCGTGGGAAAGAAACGGCGAACGCTGCATTTGGCAATGCGGCAAGTGTGTTAGTTGGCGATTATATCTACACTCGTTCATTCCAAATGATGACCAGCTTACGCTCACTGCGTATTCTCGACATCATGAGTGAAGCCACTAATGTTATTGCTGAAGGTGAGGTTCAGCAGTTAATGAACTGCAACGATCCAAATACCACCGAAGATAGCTACATGCAGGTCATTTACTCTAAAACAGCACGCCTTTTTGAAGCCGCAACCCAAGTAGCCGCTATCATTGCTGAGGCACCTGAAGAAATTGAACTCGCGCTACAGGAATACGGCCGTTACTTAGGGACGGCTTTTCAACTTATCGATGATGTTCTCGATTACATCGCAGATGGTAAAGAGATGGGCAAAAACGTCGGTGACGATCTGGCCGAAGGGAAACCAACACTCCCATTGCTTCACGCCATGCATAATGGCAACGATGAGCAAGCAGCGATGATTCGTGAAGCCATTGAGAAAGCCAATGGTATGGACAAGCTTGATGCGATTTTAGCGTGTATGCACCAAGCTGGCTCACTGGAATACACTCAACAACGTGCAGAGGAAGAGGCGGACAAAGCAATTGCTGCGCTTTCACCACTGCCAGAGTCACCTTACAAAGATGCATTGGTCGCCCTCGCCCACTTAGCCGTGAAGCGAAATAAATAACCGCACATACCTTCGACTAAAAGCCTGCCTAACCGCAGGCTTTTTTATTTGTGGTCTCACTTTCTCTCTCGCTCAATAAGGATCTTCTATGATCTAAACAGCACTCAGATCGTATAACGCTTAACTGAGGTGCGTTTTTACAAAGGTAAGAAGGAATTATGAAATGCAAGCTACCGATTTAAAGCAAGGTATGTGGGTTGAGCATCAACATGAGATCGCAGAAGTGATAAGCATCGATCCAAACAACAACACAGTGATCATCGAAAACCAAAACGATCATCAACGATCCACGGTGTCATGTGAAGAGATCCCAGATCAACCACAGCTTCATGCCGGCTGTGATCGCTATTATTAATACGTTTGAATTGACATAAAAAAGCGGCAGATCTGCCGCTTTTTCATTAATAAAATTCAAGAAGCTCTACGCGAAGACGTTATTTCGCAGCAAACTCTTCGCCTTTCGCGATATCGCCTTGAAGTGTTTCTAACATACTTTCTAGTGCTTGTTGCTCAAATTCACTTAGACTACCGTAGTCCATCACTTCTTCTACACCTTCTTTACCAAGAAGAACAGGTTGAGCAAAGAAGCGAGCATGCTTGCCATCACCTTCAACATAAGCACACTCAACGACACTCTCTTCACCTTGCAGCGCACGAACAAGTGCTAGACCAAAACGACATGCCGCCTGACCCATAGACAAGGTTGCAGAACCGCCACCCGCTTTCGCTTCAACAACTTCCGTACCCGCATTCTGAATACGTGGTGTCAATGCTTGGACTTCTGCTTCTGTGAACTCAACGCCTTCTACTTGAGATAATAGCGGAAGGATTGTTACACCCGAGTGCCCACCGATAACAGGAACACGTACATTACATGGCTCAGTGCCTTTTAGTTCAGCCACAAAAGTTTCAGAACGAATAACATCCAGTGTCGTTACGCCAAACAATTTACGTTTGTCGTATACGCCCGCTTTTTTCAGTACGTCAGCAGCAATGGCTACAGTGGTATTTACTGGATTAGTAATAATACCGACACAAGCTTTTGGACATACCACAGCAATTTTTTCAGCCAATGATTTAACAATACCGGCATTCACATTAAAGAGATCAGCACGGTCCATACCAGGTTTACGTGCAACACCTGCTGAAATTAAAACAACATCAGCACCTTCTAACGCAGGAGTTGGATCTTCACCACAATAACCTTTAATAGATACAGGTGTTGGGATATGGCTAAGATCAACTGCGACACCAGGTGTAACAGGGGCTATGTCATAAAGAGCAAGGTCAGAACCTGCAGGTAAGCGGTTTTTCAATAGCAAAGCCAACGCTTGGCCGATACCACCAGCAGCACCAATGACAGCAACTTTCATATTCGTTCTCCTTTACGATAGAAGTATATTTTTCAGACCAAAATCAATCACATTAACTAATTGTCTCATGATTCTTTTGAGCGATCCTTTATGATCAATTAATTAATCTGGTTAAAACGTTATAGCAAGCCCAAAAGAAATACAATCAAACACCACTTGGTTTGCGAAGTCACGCATAAGGTGCAAAGAATGTGCTAGAAAGATGGATTAGTCTGCTCAATCATGAGGTTTAAATCCAATCACTCCCCCTCCTAATAATGCTTAAATCTATCCGAATATGATTAATAATTTTCCGTAATAGTGACTAGAACATCAGTTTCCATGAACACTGTTTGCTACAACTAGCATGCTTATGCAAAAATACGCTACCTCGTCCCTGTTCATACTAAAAATCATGCGCAATTCAGATAAGCAAGAACGTCTAATCAAAGCTTTTAAATCAATCTTGAAAGAAGAGAAATTCAGCTCTCAAGGTGAAATTGTTGATGCTCTTAAAGCTCAAGGGTTCGAAAATATTAACCAATCGAAAGTATCCCGCATGCTGACTAAGTTCGGTGCGGTACGAACCCGTAATGCAAAAATGGAAATGGTGTACTGCCTTCCTGTTGAACTAGGTGTTCCAACAACCTCTAGTCCACTGAAAGAATTAGTAATGGAAGTTGGCTACAACAGTGCCTTAGTGGTTATCCATACTGGCCCAGGTGCTGCACAAGTTATCGCCCGTTTACTGGATTCTTTAGGTAAAGCAGAAGGTATTCTTGGTGTTGTTGCGGGGGATGATACTATTTTCATTACTCCTACAAACACCATCACTACTGAAGACCTATACGCCTCTGTATGTGAACTGTTTGATTATAGTAATTAAAACATTATAACTGGGTAGCCTGCTACCCAGTTATAAAGTGAGACAACTCTCACATTCACACAAAACCACCGCCCCTCACAGTTTCGATTCAACACTTTGATTTTTAACATTAATCAAACATTTCTCCCCATCCTAATTTGTTACTTATTCTTTACCAAACACCAAAACCGTTAACATTGTTTTAAACTTATGGTTTAGTTTTGCTATTATCATCATGATTTGCATCTCGCAATGATGCCGTTTCCAACGATGGAAAGCATTTCCATATGCACGATAACAACAATGAGGAAGGGATAAACATGGCATTGAAACAACTATTAAAAGTTAGTGCTATCGCGGCTGTATTTGCCGCATCTGGTATGGCTAACGCCCAAGAGTTTATTACGATTGGTACTGGTTCTGTAACCGGCGTTTACTACCCAACAGGTGGTGCTATTTGTAAGCTTGTAAATAAAGATCGTAAAGAACACAAAGTGCGTTGTTCTGTCGAGTCTACAGGCGGATCAATTTACAACGTAAATACCATGCGAGCGGGTGAATTAGATTTCGGTATCGTTCAATCTGATTGGCAATACCATGGCTACAACGGTACGAGTAAATTCAAGGAGCAAGGCCCGTATAAAAAGTTACGCGCTGTATTCTCTCTTCATACCGAACCATTCAACATTATCGCCCGTTCTGATGCAGGCATTAATGGTGTTGAAGATCTAAAAGGCAAACGCGTCAATATCGGTAACCCTGGCTCTGGTGACCGTGCAACCATGGGCGTTGTTATGGATGCACTAGGTTGGACCAATGCAGACTTTAAACTGGCTTCCGAGCTAAAAGGCTCTGAGCGTTCACAAGCCCTTTGTGATAATAAAATCGATGCCTTCATTTATATGGTTGGCCACCCAAATGGATCTATCAAAGAAGCAACAACATCATGTGACGCAAAACTAGTACCTGCTGAAGGTGCTGTCATTGACAAAATTGTTGCCGACAACCCTTACTACGCAAAAAGTACAGTCCCAGGTGGCATGTACAAAGGTACCGATGGCGATGTAAACAGCTTTGGTGTTGCAGCAACACTGGTTTCATCAACAGATGTTTCTGATGATGTGGTTTACGCACTCGTTAAATCTGTCTTCGAGAACTTCGATACCTTTAAGCGCCTACACCCTGCATTTGCCAACCTAAAACCAGAGTTGATGGTGAAAGATGGTCTATCTATTCCATTACACCCTGGAGCTGTTCGCTACTACAAAGAAAAAGGTTACCTACCAAAGTAATTGCTTTCAACTAAAGTTAAGAGGCACTTGCTGCCAATCTATGCGCCGCCTCTGCGGCGCATAGTGCTTTATAGAACACAACATCTATAACAAAGAATAAATCAGCCCATCGAAGAAGGATGATGCATGACGAAGACAACGCAAACGTCGGCAGATGTGCAGGATATGGTGGCGCAGGCAGACACAGGGGCAAGGAACCCTGTTGGTCTTGCCGGACGTATCTTATGGTTTGTACCTTTATGCTGGTCACTGTTTCAGCTTTGGTACGCTTCACCACTGCCATTTATTTTTAATTTCGCCATTCTAAATGACACAGAAGCCCGTTCTGTTCACTTAGCTTTCGCTATTTTCTTAGCCTTTACTGCCTACCCCGCCTTAAAACGCTCACCTCGAGATCATATTCCTGTTATTGACTGGATACTTGCTCTCTCAGGAAGCTTTGCTGCGGCTTATATCTATATTTTCTATACCAGTCTTGCTGAGCGTTCAGGCGCCCCAACCCAAGTCGATATCATTGTCGCGGTTGCGGGAATGATTTTGCTGCTCGAAGCAACCCGTCGTGCATTAGGTCCACCACTGATGGTGGTCGCAGCAGTCTTCCTGCTGTACACCTTCGGCGGCCCACACATGCCCGATGTAATCGCCCATAAAGGCGCTAGCCTCAATAAAGCGATGTCACACTTGTGGCTCACCACAGAAGGGGTATTCGGGGTTGCATTAGGGGTTTCAACCTCATTCGTCTTTTTGTTTGTGCTATTTGGTGCCATGTTAGAACGTGCAGGCGCGGGCGCATACTTTATCAAAGTCGCTTTTTCTCTACTCGGTCACATGCGCGGCGGCCCAGCCAAAGCTGCAGTTGTCGCTTCAGGTCTCTCAGGGCTGGTTTCTGGATCATCTATTGCAAATGTTGTCACCACTGGTACTTTCACTATTCCATTAATGAAGCGTGTTGGCTTTCCGGGTACCAAAGCGGGCGCCGTCGAAGTAGCCGCTTCTACCAATGGCCAGTTAACGCCTCCCATTATGGGGGCCGCTGCATTCTTGATGGTTGAGTATGTAGGAATTTCCTATGTTGAAGTCATTAAAGCAGCATTACTTCCGGCTTTAATCTCCTACATTGCACTGCTTTATATTGTCCACCTTGAAGCCTGTAAAGCCGGCATGTCAGGACTTCCGCGTCGTTACAAACCGACGATGGCACAAAGCTTATTGTCCTTCACTGGCACTATTTTAGGCTTAGTCGTGATAAGTGCAGCTGTATATTATGGTATCGGTTGGACCAAAGGGGTGTTTGGCGCAGCTGCAACCCCGATGATCGCGGTCGTGGTACTTATTGCTTACGTGGCCTTAGTACGTTATTCGGCAAGCTATCAAGATCATCTTATGGAAGATCCTGATCAAGAACTGACCGAAGTGCCAGAACCTGGCCCGACGGTTAAATCAGGTTTGTACTTCCTTTTACCTATCGTTGTTCTGGT
This sequence comes from Photobacterium sanguinicancri, assembly GCF_002265265.1. Lineage (GTDB taxonomy): Bacteria > Pseudomonadota > Gammaproteobacteria > Enterobacterales > Vibrionaceae > Photobacterium > Photobacterium sanguinicancri. Next base: position 18,764 of record NZ_NOIF01000010.1, on the reverse strand, counting down.
GTGGTGTCTAACCGTTGAACGCTTTTCACCGGGGCTATCTGCGTTTTGGGCGACCATCTTTATGATCTTCATCTTGCTAACACAGCGCCCATTATTAGCGCTATTTAACAAAGAAAAGACACTACCAGATGCTGCGATGGAAGGCGTTCACGATTTACTCGAGAGCTTAGTATCAGGTGCGCGAAATATGATTGGTATCGGGGTCGCCACGGCCGCTGCAGGTACTGTCGTTGGTGTTGTAACTCTGACGGGGATCGGGCTCGTGATGACAGATTTTGTCGAGTTCATCTCTGGCGGTAATATCATTATGATGCTTATCTTTACGGCTATCATTAGCCTGATACTGGGCATGGGCTTACCTACCACAGCAAATTACATCGTTGTTTCGACCTTAATGGCTCCCGTTATCGTTACTTTAGGTGCGCAAAATGGGCTTATCATTCCATTAATTGCGGTGCACCTGTTCGTGTTCTATTTCGGGATCCTCGCCGATGATACCCCACCAGTCGGCTTGGCGGCTTTTGCCGCTGCTGCAATCGCAAAATCAGACCCCATAAGGACAGGTATTCAAGGGTTTACCTACGACATTCGTACTGCAATCTTACCCTTTATGTTCGTCTTTAATACGCAGCTATTGATGATGAATATTGATTCTTGGTGGCACCTATTACTCACAGTTCTATCCGCAGTAATAGCCATGTTGACCTTCTCTGCAGCCACTCAAGGGTGGTGGTTTACTAAAACAAAATGGTGGGAAGTCGCGGCACTATTAATTATTACTTTCTCATTATTCCGCCCTGGTTTTTGGTGGGATATGGTTTACCCGCCGAAACATGAAATGCCTGGCACACTCATTGTTGATGCCACTGATAAGCTCGCTATTGGTGAACCTATCGAGCTGCAAGTTTCAGGAGAAAACCTTGAAGGAAGAATCATTACTAAACATGTGCGGTTACCTTTCGATGAATCCGCTGTGAACCCAGACGATCGTATTGCCTCTACAGGCCTGATGCTTCGTCAAGAGGGGGACAAAATGCTCGTTGATATGATCGAGTTTGGAAGCCCTGCAGAAGCGGCTGGAATCGACTTCGACTGGGAAATCACCAAAGTGAGCCTTCCGGCTGTTAGGCCAATGAAAGAATGGGTCTTTGTACCCACTTTATTATTGCTGATTGCTTTAGGATGGAATCAACGTCGACGTGCGCGATTAACGCAAATGTCCACAACAGCATAACCTCATTGTCAGGGAAGCGAACCTTCCCTGACAATGCTATTTGCAAAGAGACGACTATGTATAAACAAATTTTGGTTCCAGTAGATCTCAATGAGCAAGGCTTTGCGGATAAAGCCGTTGAGCTTGCGGTGTGGCACGCCAGACAAAGCAACGCAACCATCCATTTATTGAACGTACTGCCCGGCATTCACATGTCGATAGTATCAAGCTACTTTCCCAAAGATGCCGCGCGGAAAATGCGACAAGATGCTCAGGCACAACTAAAAGCTTTTGCGGAAAAATACATTCCTGATGAAGTGCTCCATCATCAATATGTTTCAGAAGGAAAGACATGGAGCACTATCATCGATAATGCCACCCGTGTAGGTGCCGATCTGATCATAATGCCAAGCCATCAACGCTCAAAACTCGATAAAGTTATGCTCGGTTCTGTGGCGGCAAAAGTAGTCGAAAACTCTCCGATTAATGTTTTGGTACTCAAGCCACAAAGTCTCGTTGCTGAGTAGTTCCCTGCCTTAATACCACTTGCATCCAATAAAAAAGCTCGCATTAGCGAGCTTTATCTTTGTGCTTTATTCAATATAGATTGAACAAATTATCAGCCACTTAGCGATGGTCATAACCCCAACGTGGCACTAGCCCTTGCTCTATGCCTAAATGATCCAATATTCTCGCCACCATAAAGTCGACTAAATCATCAATCGATTGTGGTTGGTGATAAAAACCAGGGGCGGCGGGCATAATAGTGACACCCATTTGGGATAGCTTGAGCATATTCTCGAGATGCAAGGTCGAAAATGGCGTTTCACGTACCACCATCAATAGCTGCCCGCGCTCTTTCATCACCACATCTGCGGCACGCTCTAATAGGTTATCCGACATACCATGTGCCACTGATGCCAAGGTACCAGCCGAACAAGGACATACGACCATTTTTTTCGGTGCTGCAGAACCCGACGCAACCGGTGAAAACCAATCTTCCTTACCACACACCTCTAGTTTACTGGCATCACAGGCGAGGTGATCAACCAAGGCTTTTTTCGCGGCTTCAGGGCCCGATGGTAACTTCAAACCATGCTCTGTCGCTAATACCACCCGCGCAGCAGACGAAATCAATAAGTACACCTGATAGTCAGCAGCCAGCAAGCATTCGAGCAAGCGTAAACCATAAGGTGCACCGGAGGCGCCTGTCCACGCAAGTGTGATCCGTTTGTCGGTCATTTTACTTCTTCTTATTCCTGTTCAGCTAATGCATGTAACAACTTGTCATGGATCCCACCGAACCCACCATTACTCATCACCAAGATATGATCTTTCGGTTTTGCTTGCGCAGCGATACGCGCCACCAGCGCATCAAGATCACTTTCGGTATACGCAGGCTGATGACATTGATCCGCAATCTCTTGGACTGACCAAGGAATATTATCAGGCTGCAATAAAAACACTTCATCAGCAGCGTGCAATGACGGAGCTAAATCATCTTTGTGCACACCAAGTTTCATGGTGTTAGAGCGCGGCTCCAATACAGCAAGAATACGCTCAGAACCGACTTTAGCACGTAAGCCACCCATCGTAAGTTCAACAGCTGTTGGGTGATGAGCAAAATCATCATAAACAGTAATATCGTTCACTGTTCCTTTAAGCTCTAAGCGTCGCTTCGTATTCACAAATGTTGCTAATGCTTCACAGCCTAAATCCGCTGTCACACCAACATGACGCGCAGCTGCAATCGCCATCAACGCATTATTAACGTTGTGATCACCCACCAAGTCCCACTTAACGGTGCCCACTCGCTGGTCGTCGAGGTAAACGTCAAACACACTACCGTCAGCAATCTGTTTTTTGGCCTGCCAATGCCCATCATCACCAAGGTATTCCAACTCACTCCAGCAGCCCATATCTAAAGTTTGTTGAATATTCTCGACCCCACTCGGCGCTAAAATACGACCATTTCCCGGTACAGTTCGCACTAAATGATGAAACTGACGCTGAATCGCTTTCAAATCATCAAAAATATCTGCGTGATCGAACTCGAGATTGTTCATAATCAGTGTTCGTGGTCGATAATGAACGAACTTAGAACGTTTATCGAAAAAAGCACTATCGTATTCGTCCGCTTCAACCACAAAGAACATGCTTTCGCCTAACCTCGCGGAAATACCGAAGTTTCCAAGCACACCACCCACTAAGAATCCAGGTTGATACCCACAGTCCTCAAGGATCCACGCCAGCATACTGGCTGTTGTCGTCTTACCGTGAGTACCCGCTACCGCCATAACCCAGCGATCATGCAACAGAAACTCTTGTAGCCATTGCGGGCCAGAGGTGTAACGCAAATTGTGATCAAGTACATATTCCACACAAGGATTACCACGGCTCATCGCGTTACCAATCACGACTAGATCTGGTTCAGGCTTGAGCTGTTCAGGATCATAACCCTGAATTATTTCAATACCTTGAGATTCTAACAATGTACTCATTGGTGGATAAACATTGGCGTCACACCCAGTGACTTTGTGGCCAAGTTGGCGCGCAAGTAAGGCCGCACCGCCCATGAAAGTGCCGCAGATTCCTAGTATATGGATATGCATAATTGTCGACTCACAAACTTAAAAAATGTGAAGTCACGCTTTTGCGTTACTTCGTTACCATAAAAAAGATCTTTATATACAATTGGATACGAGGCATTAATGCCGAAACACGTACAAAATTGTCCAATAGAGACATTGTACCTGAGTTTTCAGCCCCCCATGACAACTTGATGCAAGGATTGTGTATGTCCGATATTAGAACCTTAGGTGAGTTCATTGTCGAGAAACAAAATGACTTCTCCCACGCCAGTGGCGAACTCTCTTCACTGCTTGGTTCAATTAAGCTTGCAGCGAAAATCGTCAACCGTGAAATCAATAAAGCTGGCCTTGTTGATATTACAGGATCGGTAGGCTGTGAAAATGTGCAAGGTGAAGAACAACAAAAGCTCGACCTATACGCGAACGATAAATTCAAAGCAGCATTAGAAGCACGCGATCAAGTGTGTGGTGTTGCAAGTGAAGAAGAAGATGAAGCCGTTGCGTTCAATAAAGAACTTAACCGTAATTCTAAGTACGTTGTTTTAATGGATCCACTCGATGGTTCTTCGAACATTGACGTAAACGTTTCCGTCGGTACTATCTTCTCCATTTACCGCCGAGTTTCGCCTGTTGGCACTCCTGCCGTTCAAGAAGATTTCCTCCAGCCGGGTAACCGCCAAGTAGCTGCTGGTTACATCATCTACGGTTCATCAACCATGTTGGTATACACCACGGGTAATGGAGTACACGGCTTTACTTATGACCCATCACTAGGTGTATTTTGTCTATCTCATGAAAACATGTGTATTCCTAAAGATGGCCGTATTTATTCGATCAATGAAGGGAACTACATTCGTTTTCCTGAAGGTGTGAAAAAGTACATTAAGTACTGCCAAGAAAATGTGCCAGAAGATGATCGTCCGTATACCTCTCGCTACATTGGTTCATTGGTTGCCGACTTCCATCGCAACCTACTGAAAGGTGGTATTTACATGTACCCAAGTACGGCGACTCACCCTAGCGGTAAATTACGCCTGCTGTACGAATGTAACCCGATGGCACTCTTGATTGAGCAGGCGGGTGGTATCGCCTCTGATGGAAAAAATCGTATTCTGGATATTAAGCCAACAGAGCTGCACGAACGCGTGCCTTTCTTTGTCGGCTCTACCAATATGGTTAATAAAGTTGAAGAGTTCATTAAAGAATTCCCATCAACGCACTAAGCTCCAACATATAAAAAGTTAAATAATTATGTACAAGCTGTGTGATGCAGCTTGTACATCTTCACTGAAACACTTACAACCCCTCCCTATTTCGCTTCTTTTTCACCATTGCTGGTTATACTTCTAGGCATGTAACATTGTTTTAACTCATCAAAAGGAATGCGTTATGAGCCTAAATAATGTCCCTGCCGGTAAGGACATTCCAGAAGATATCTATGTCGTGATTGAGATCCCTGCGAACGCAGATCCCATTAAATATGAAGTGGATAAAGACACTGGTGCTATTTTTGTAGATCGCTTTATGTCGACAACTATGTTTTACCCGTGTAACTACGGATACGTAAATAATACCCTTTCACTTGATGGCGACCCCGTCGATGTTTTAGTCCCAACTCCCCATCCGCTCGTGCCCGGCGCAGTGATCCGCTGCCGTCCAGTTGGTGTACTAAAAATGTCTGATGAATCTGGTGAAGATGCCAAAGTTGTGGCCGTGCCACACAGCAAGCTAAGTAAAGAATATGATCACATCCAAGATGTGGGTGATCTTCCTGAACTACTGAGAGCCCAAATCACCCACTTTTTTGAGCGCTATAAAGAATTAGAAGCGGGCAAATGGGTAAAAGTAGAAGGCTGGGGAGATGTCGCAGCAGCCAAAGAAGAGATTCTAGCGTCATACCAACGCGCACAAAAATAACTCTAACGGCTACTACCTGCAGCTACTAATAGGTAAGTACATAAACAAAAGCCCCCAAACACAGCTGTGCTTGGGGCTTTAACGTATCAATTCACTGATTATAGCAAGCTAAGTCGTGCTAGTGCTGGCACCAATTACCCGAGGTTATTAACGGCATCCCTTCCAGCGAGTGCAAGTACAAATATACCCAAGCTTGACCATAAGGCGTGACAACCAATTCCCGCGTATATCCTGTTGGGTATTGCTCTAGCCTATCTAGCGCCTCAAACGTGGCAGCATTCACTTGGTAAACTTCGCCGTATAAAGCTTTCACTGAAAGTTCATCTATCACCGCGCCAGGATAGGCACCCAAATCATACAGTGCATAGCCTACCGTAAGCTCAGCCTCACCTAGAAATTTGGCATCGGCTAATAAGTGATGATTAGACTCACCTTGGCGTAAAGTGCCATATACAAAAACTAAGCTCATCACCCTTCCTATTAATCAAATTCAAATTGATACAGTAAATCGACCGCATTATGTAAACCCGAGATGGCTTCAACGTATAAGTCAGTCATTAAGCGATAGCGAACCGTAAACTCACCAAGGCTGTTGAAAATGCCAACGCCGTACTTCACCTGGAGCCCCGGCGCAATATACCCACTGATCGTCACCTGAGAGTCATCCCCAGATCCTGCTGTATCCACCGCAAGATCTTGAACCCCAAACGCTTTACCTACATCGCCCACCAGCTGACTACTTTGCGCAAGTCCCATGCTAATCAAGGCCGTTGTCATCGCGCTGCTGTTATCCCCAGACTCACTGTCGATATCCTTCCCTCGCAAAATATACGACAACGCATTTTGCTGAGGCATCGAGGGATCAGAGAAAATATCAATTTTAGGAGCATCAGCAGGGCCCGTTACCCGAATCCCAGCAGTTACGCTGTCTTCAATATTATCGGGATCACGAATGGCTTCCATGGAAAGGTATGGTTGATCCGCAGGGCCATTAAAGAGGATCTGCCCTTTACTGATCACAAGTTCCTGACCAAACGAACGATAAGTACCATTATTAATATTTACTTCGCCATACACTAGCGGCTCATTGTCTTTTTGGCGCACATTCAGATCGCCTTGCAAGTTAGCTTTTAGACCAAATGCAGATATTTTCACATCATTACCAATCTTGACTAGCACATTGGTTTTGATAGTAAATGGAATCGGTTTCTCTTTTTCTATCGGCTCCAACTGATCATTCAACAAGACTTCATCATCCGATACAGCAACAGCCGATTGCGGTAACTGATCGACCTTAATGCGTCCCCACGGAATACCAATATTACCGCTAATTTCAGCTTGTTTCGGCGATGCCGCTATCTTTAAGTGTGGTGATACTTTCATCGCTAACATAGGCGGTACGCTTAACGCTAACTCGTCACCATTCACATTAAGTTCTGTACGCCAGTTTTCTAACTCGGTCCAATCCGCTTTACCACGGAGTAATAACTTACCATCTGGCGTTATCACATTGCCGTTAATAACCGCGCCAAAGCCGGTGAAGGTCGCTGTTAGATCTGCTTGCTCAACATCGATCGGGGCCGTTTTACCACTGAGCTTCACCTTGCTTACACTTAATCCGCCATTTACCGCAGGATGAAGTGCAGAGCCTGTCAGGTGCATATTTGCATCAACCTGCCCACCAAAATCACGAAAATCACTCAACAATGGATGTAAGAAATCCAGCATAAAACGATCAATCTTCACTTTGGCATCTATCTGCTGTTCCGCTGTTAATTGAGTCACTCGAGCTTGACCGCTGATGTCGCCATTATCTTTCACACCAATCAGCCAATCAGCATTTAACACATCATTTTTCATTTCAGCGTTAATAATGACTTTATCCCAGCCCACATTTAATGGCGGTTGAGTCTCATCAACTTGCTGCAATACCGAGCCTGCAGGCATAACCACTGCCGCTTTCACATATGGTGCCGACTCTGGCGCCCAGACAGCTTCAACGTTAGCACCCACTTCGCCCTTAACGATTAACTCAGGCGGTAAGAAAGGTTTGATGATGTCGAAATCAAATCGCTTAAGTGCAAGTTTGGCATGGCCTGACTTGCCTGCTTCCAGCGGCTCAACTAAATACAATCCTGCTGTATTTTGTTGCCAACAATGAGCCGCAACCGTCGCCAATTCCGTTTTTAGGTTATAGCCAAGTGCAGTGGGTTGATTCAAACGCCATGGTCCAACAGGAGTGCCAAATTCGGCTTGTTGCAAAACACCTTGCCAACCCAGCTTACGATCTAAAGCGCCAGTTAAACGCAGCTGTGCACTCGCAGGTTCTGCGTCGATATCCACGACCAATTCATGCTGCTTTTCAGTTCCCGTAAAATTAAGCGACAGATCTGTTAATTTGTTTTCTTCGTACTGCCCATTCTGAGCGGTCAAAGCAATATCAGCATTCAGTTGTGGTAGCGGCGACACACGTCCTGTTAGGTTAAATGCTTCTAGGCTTGCTAATTCTTGCCAACCTAGTGATTGGCCTTGCAAGTCTAACTGGATATCAGGTTCGAGCATCTTGCCTGACAAAGCCACATTACCAATAATAGAACCACGAACATCAGGTATAGATTGAGCTAAATTGGGTGCATTGATCGTCGCAGTCATGTCCCAGTTTTTCGCTAGCGAACCTTTCGCCACTAAACCATTAGGACCATGATTTAAAGACAAGCCATTGGTGACCAATTCAACATTACCGTTACCCGCAATATCTTTGGCATCAAGTTGGCCTTTTAGCGAGAAGTCTTGCGACATCACATTGCCATCAACACTCAAGACGGGGAGTTTGACAAACCAGCCGCCTTTCGTTGTCAGTCCACCCGATGTTTGTAACTGCCCACTTAAATTGCCTGGGACTTCTGACCATTGTTTGTCGGGTTGGATGTCTGAAAACGCAAGCTGCCCCTGCCAAGTGACGTTCTTCTTCCAGTTTGCTTTGGCTTTACCTGAAATCACACCACCTAAGGTATTGATCTTCAGTGACGAGAGTGAAACCTTCTCTAAATCTCCTCGCCCTTTCAAATCCACAGCCACAGCAGGCATAGGCTCGCCATCTATTGCGCTCTTTAGATCAAAATTAAAGCCATTCAAGCTACCTTTCGCCTTGAGTGAGGTATCTGCCACCTCAAATTCAGCTTTACTATCAATCGGCCATTGGATGTGATGACTCTTTAACGATAGATCGAACGGTAGCTTTGGATCTAACGGTGATAACTTACCTGCGAGTACTGCGTCTATCGTACCTTTTAGCTTCGCATCTAACGCTAACTTACCGATGCTGCCATCTGCTTTTAGTACCAGTTGATGCCCACTTAACGGTGCCATAGCAATATCAACGACGGCATCGAGTGTCAGTGGATAATCCTCACGCAGGGATACGTTCGTGGATGCATTCAATACCGCTTGGGGCACATCGAGTAATAGTTTTGAAACGCTAACATCATGCCCTTGCGCTGAAGCCACCAGCTCCAGTTGATTGACAACCAGTGGTGCTTCACCTTTCAATGTGAAGTTTTTTATCGTGAAACGCTGCACATCGAAGTCCAACGGCAATATCACTTCAGGTAAAGCGATGACTTCGTCTGTTTTATCTACAGTTTCAACGGCTTTAGGCGCTTGGTTTTGGCTTGCTTCAGGTGTTGCTAGCGTTAGCTCTATATCTTGCCAATCCGTCGGCTTTAATGTCACTAATGAGCCGACTAACTCAGCCGCTGTTGAAAAGTGCTGCCAACGGACTTTATTACCCAGAATATCTAAATCAATATCGTCTAACTGCACCCGATCAATACTGATCGGTAAGGGTAACGTAATCGCCGCAGACTCTGATTCTTCCTCAACAGGCGCTTCATCTGACGTACTTTCAGGCAAGGTTGGCATCGAAAATTGCACACCCGACACTGCAAGCTCTCGCACGCAGACTTCAGGGGCAAGCAAACAACGATCATCCAGATCAAGCTGGAGGCGATCAGCATGCAAGTTGATCCCTTGATCTTGATAAAGCACATTATCAAGCTGAAAACCTCTAAATAATGCCCCTTGTGAATCTGAAATCGTTAACGCAGGCAGGGCTTTTTGTGCCCCCCACACCGCCACTTTTACCCCTGCAGGCGTATAGAGCAATGTTGCGAGTAAAAGTACGAGAAAAATAAGAATCGCGATAACTGCAATAGAAATACGCTTAAGCCAAATCATAATTCAGGCCCTAAGGTAAAGTGAAGTTGGATTCGATCATCAGCTGGACGCTCTAGCCCCCATGCGACATCAAAACGAATAGGCCCTACCGGTGACGCCCAACGAACCCCGACACCTGTTCCGCTTTTCCAATCTGGCGAATCAATCCAAGCTGAACCGTAATCATAGAAAAGCGCTCCCCACCAATTCCCGTAGACACGATATTGGTACTCAACGGAGCTGGTTAGCATGTACTGACCTCCGCGAAGCTTATTACCATTGTCTCTCGGTGCGATAGTCTCGTAACCATAGCCACGAAGACTGTTATCGCCACCAATAAAGAAGCGCATCGATGGCGGAACATCTTCAATACTATCAGCAACAATCGCACCACCATCAAGACGCAATAGCCCACGATGGTTCTCGCCTGCACTGCGGATCCAGGCACTACGGCCACGGAAACGCGCAACACGCGTGTCCGAACCTAAATTAGGGTCTGCATATTCAATCGAGATTAAATGCTTATCCGCCCATGTAGGCATCGCACCACCACGTGCCCGTGTTTTACTGTATGTGATACCTGGGATCAGCATGTTCAACACGCCTTTTTCACTATTACCCTGTTTATAGTCTTCCGTTAGCCAACGTAATGAAGCTATACGCTTCCAGCCATGCTCTAACAGCCAATGACGTTCAAGGCCGAGTGTCAGTTGCGTACTTATTGTGTCGTGGTTATCGGTATAACTTACCCCCCCTACCACCTGATAATAATCGTTTAATACGTCATCAAGTGGGATTTTGTAGGTGGCTTCTATTTTAGGTTGTACAGCCGAGATTTCAGTTTTAACACTCAAACTATGCCCTGCACTATTAATCCAGGGTTTTTTCCAGTTAAACTTTAAGCGAGGGCCTGTATCAGTTGAAAAACCAATACCAGTTTCAATTTGGTTACGTACCTGAGGGGCTAAACTGACTTGGATGGGGATCGTATTATCTTCTAGCTGAGAAACATCACCCCCGACAAAAATTGAAGAAAACCAACCAACATTTGATAGACGCTGGTTAAACTCCCCCAATTTAGAAGCTAAATAAGGTTCATTATCTTCATAAGGGATCAATGACTGTAAACGGTCTTCATCAATCTGACTTCCGGTGAATACAGTATCACCAAAGTTATAACGGATACCGCTATCAAACGTGATCAAAATAAAAGCTTCACTCCGCGATGGGGCGACTTCCATCACGCTCTTCTCAAACTTAGCGTCAAAGTATCCCTTGCGAAGTGCTAGGCTACTTAATCCAGACTTTAAAGCTTCATATTTACCATGGTTAAGCGGTTCACCTAACCCCATCCCGCTCTTTCGCACCAAGGCAATAAAATCAATATCCTCTTTTGCCATCCCACGGATATCAATATTACTGCGGGCAATTCGCGTTTGAGGGCCCGCATCAACAGTTACCGTTAGTTCACTATCCTTCCCTTCTTTGATGTCATAAGAAAAAGATGGCTGATAATGACCAAGGGCCTTAAGTGCTGACTTTATTTCATTTTCAAGCTGTTCACGAAAACGAAGTGATGTGCTGTAGTCTTCTTCTGGGATCCCTTGAATATAAGCATCGACATTATCTTCAAGGCTATCACTAAGCCCTTTAATCGTCAGATCCGTGCTCGCACTTACTGGGAGAGAAAACAGGAGAGCTACAGCGGGAAGGCTTAACCGCTTATACAATGCATTCATTCTTATATTGCTTCTTTTTCTAAAGTCGGACCAAAGTACGCTCAAAATATTCTGACAAACCACACGCTTAGTCGCCAGCATTTATTGCAGAAAAATTGATCATTGATTGTGGCTCGCAATTTCACTATTTTCTTTATATCAAGCAGCATAAAAAGGAAATAATGATGACGCTGACAAAACAAACCATGATCGCGCAGGATGCAGCTCTCATTGGCAGAGCAACAACAATTCAACCAAGTCACCTTCATACTGTACTCGAAACACCACTCAATGACGTAATTCCAACAGGTTTTGACTCATTAATTATAGGTATGGGCTGTTTTTGGGGAGCTGAACGTTTATTTTGGAAGCAGGTGGGAATTTACAGTACCGCCGTTGGATACTGTGGTGGGTTTACTCCAAACCCAACCTATGAAGAAGTGTGCTCAGGCAGAACGGGACATACCGAAGCGGTTAAAATTATTTTTGATCCTAGCTCAATTTCGTTCAGCCAACTTTTAACACTCTTTTGGGAGAACCACAATCCAACACAGGGTATGAAGCAAGGTAACGACGTAGGCACCCAATACCGTTCTGCGATTTATACTAACTCTGAGCAACAAAAAACAGATGCAAGTGCCAGCCGTACACGCTATCAGCAAGCGTTAAATGATAATAAGGAAGGAGCTCTGATCACAACGGATATTCAAACCGCGAGTACGTTTTACTTTGCCGAAGAATACCATCAACAGTATTTAGCAAAACACCCTAATGGTTACTGTGGTCTAGGAGGTACAGGGATCTGCCTTCCCCCTAGTTAAACAACCTCATCGATAATTAGATACCCACAATTTTTAGTGGGTATCAATATGCTTCAACTGCAAGTAACTGAATCTCCTTATTCACCTCAGTCAACGTATTCAATGCTTTCAAGTTATGTGATTTAGCCGGTAATAAGCGTCCACAATCAAACTCAAAGGCTCCAATCCCCATGATAAATAGACGCCCTCTGAAATAACTTTTCACATAACGGGCAATTTGATTTGGTCGGTATTGCTTAAATATTTTCAGCATGAGTTCCTCTCTTCAATACATAGCTATAGACCAATAGAAACTAAAAATGTTTCATTCTTCTAGCATAAAAAACCATGCAATTTATTCGCCAAAATATCCTTGCTCTGACGCTTTTTTCTTCCCGCAAACAGACTCTAGAACAAAATCATAATGCGATTCGCCTTATTTCTGATTATGGCCTAAAAAATAAGTGACACATGTCTAATCTTGTTAACTGGTATAACCAGATTGATGTGCTTTTACTAAGATAATAAGGCGTCTAACTATAATCGGAAAAAACAATGAATAAGAAGCTTATCATTACCTTACTCGCAGGCTTACTACCAACATTAGCATCTGCTCATAACCTTGAGATTGGCCAAGTATTACCAAGTGTTGATGTCGCCGATAAAGGTGAGATTTTATTAACCCAAGACAAGATTGCTTATCAAGCTTGGGCTACTGAACAACTGGTGGGTAAAGTGAGAGTCATCCAAGCAATTGCAGGTCGTAGTGCAGCCAAAGAAATGAATGCACCTATGATTGATGCGATTAAAGCGGCGGATCTACCAACGGATAAATACCAGACCACAACCATCATAAACCAAGATGACGCGATCTGGGGCACCGGAGGCTTTGTGAAATCCTCTGCCGAAGACAGTAAGCGAGAGTTCGCATGGTCATCCATGGTGCTGGATGCAAATAGTAACGTCCAACAAGCCTGGGATCTACAACCAGAAAATTCAATGATTGCGCTGCTTGATGCAAAAGGAACCGTGCTTTTCGCCCAAGAAGGTCAGCTTTCTGAACAAGAAATACAACAAGTCATGAAGCTGATTAACAATAACCTGTAACACTTCCTATTCTTATCAAGCCATACCAGAGAACCAAATGTAATGTTATAATGTCACACATTGTAACAGCATTGGTTTTGGAGCAAAGCTAATGGGGAGCAATTTGCACTAAGCATTTGCTCCTTACTTTGTAACATCCCCCTTGTTGCCGCGCTGTATTTATATCGTTTTCAACCATAGGGAAAGCAAACATGACGATCCGCCGTACTGTATTCGCAACACTCGTAAGCTCACTCATCACAGGGCAAGCTTTAGCACACAATCATCACGATGAAAGTGAATATCGTCAGCATGGCGCGCATGTTCATGGTGTCGTTGAACTCAATATTGCACAAGATGCCAACGCTCTACTCGTTGAAATTACCGCTCCTGGCGCCGACGTTGTGGGGTTTGAACATGCTCCAAAAAACGACCAACAAAAGAAAGAGCTAGATAACGCATTAAAAACACTCGCTCAACCTCTTCAATTACTCACTTTTTCAGCTGGCGCACAATGTACGTTAGTTGACACTGTCGTAACAGAGACTCTTACAGCCCACGATGATAAGCATGGCGATCATGACAGCCATGATCATAATGAACATGAACATCACGACCATGATAGCCACGATCATGATGAACATGCACATCACGACCATGATAGCCACGATCATGATGAACATACACATCACGACCACGACCACGACCACGACCACGACCACGACCACGAAGATGGTAGCTATAATGGCCAACATGGCGAGTTTTCTGCGCAATATACTTTTAATTGCGACAACATTGAAACGTTAACAGACATGCAATCGGATTGGTTCAAGCATTTCGCCACTACCGAGAAAATCACAATTCAGGCAATTACAAACAAAGGACAAAAAGCGGGTCAACTGACTCCAGCACAAACCCAGTTTACGTTCTAATGAAGTAAGAGGGGCTCACGCCCCTTTTTAGGAAACCAACCATGACTGTTATAGACATTTCAAATCTCACTTTTCGCTGGGCACGACAACACGCTGATATATTAGCAATCCCTCAATTCACGGTGCAGCAAGGTGAGAAAGTTTTTCTCAAAGGGCCAAGTGGGAGTGGAAAGTCGACGTTACTGGGATTACTATCGGGAATAAGCCAACCTACCTCTGGTGATGTATCTATCCTTGGGCAAAAGCTGAGCGAATTAAAGGCCTCTCAACGCGATACATTCAGAGCAAATCACATTGGTTATATCTTCCAGATGTTCAATTTGTTGCCGTACCTATCTGTACTTGAAAATGTGATGCTGCCTTGTCGTTTCTCATCCTTACGCCAACAACGAATCTCAAGTAACTTAGAACAAGAAGCCAAGCGCTTATTAGCACAACTTCATTTACCACAGGATTGCCTCCATAAACCTATCAGTGAATTGAGTATTGGTCAGCAACAACGCGTTGCTGCCGCGCGAGCACTTATGGGCCAACCCGAGCTACTCATTGCAGATGAGCCAACATCAGCACTAGATCAAAATAATCGTGAAGCCTTCATTGAACTACTAATGGCAGAGTGTGAACGTTCTAATACCACTCTTTTATTTGTGAGCCATGATCAGACACTTGAAGGGCTTTTTGATCGAACCGTTGCACTCAATGACATCAATACTATCCACCAAGAGATAACATCATGAAGGCTATCTTACATTTAGCATGGAAAAGCCTAAATAACCGAAAAGCCACTGCGCTACTCACCATACTAACAGTGGCAATCTCAGTTACTCTGTTACTCGGTGTTGAGCGCGTAAGAACACAAGCCAAGGCCAGCTTTGCCAATACTATTTCTGGTACAGATCTTATTGTTGGTTCACGCGCAGGTTCAGTCAATTTATTACTCTACTCGGTATTTCGCATCGGTAATGCGACCAATAATATCGATTGGAAAAGCTATCAGGAAATCACTTCACATCGTTCAGTTAAGTGGGCAATTCCAATTTCTCTAGGGGATTCACACCGTGGGTTTAGAGTAATTGGTACTAATAGCGATTATTTCGAACATTATAAATACGGTAAAAAACAGCCACTTAACTTTGATAAAGGCTTACCTTTTACGGGCTTATTCGAAACTGTCGTCGGCGCTGAAGTTGCGAGGAAATTAAACTATAAGTTGGGAGATGAAATTATTATCGCCCATGGCATTAGTGATAAATCATTCAATCGCCATGATAACTTACCGTTCAAAGTAGTCGGAATACTGTCCCCAACAGGAACGCCTGTTGACCGTAGCGTGCATGTTTCTTTAGAAGCTATCGAGGCCATTCACGTAGGGTGGGAATCAGGAGCGCGCTTAGGCCCTACGCCTGAAGCTGAGTTACTGCTACAACAACAGTTTAAACCAAAGCAAATTACCGCCTTCATGGTCGGACTTAATTCAAAAATCCAAACCTTTGCCCTTCAGCGCTATATCAATACATATAGTAAAGAACCATTGAGCGCTATCATGCCAGGTATTGCTTTACATGAACTCTGGCAAATGATGTCAATTGCCGAACAAGCACTACTCATCGTTTCAGGGTTTGTCGTGATTGCTGGTTTATTAGGCATGCTTTCTAGTCTATTAACGAGCCTAAATGAGCGTCGGCGTGAAATGGCTATACTACGAGCAACAGGAGCAAGGCCTAGTCATATTTTCTTTTTGCTAATCAGTGAAGCAACCTTCTTAACTGCATTAGGAGTATTACTGGGATCTATCATGCTCTACGGTCTGCTTTTCCTTGCTCAGCCATTTATCTTGACGCACTTTGGAATGTATATCGAGATCACACCACTAAATATTTATGAGCTAACCCTACTGGCGGTCGTTCAAACTGCAGGTATCCTAGTCGGTATCATTCCAGCTATTCGCGCTTATCAACACTCACTGTCTGATGGCATGACAATCAAGATTTAAGGGAACATCATGAGAAAATGGCTTATTGCCTTATGCTGCACATTTTCATTACTAGTACATGCTTCCGAGCCACTGACACTCGATTGGCTAGACCTAGTGCCAGAGAGTGAACGCTCAATGATCAATGAACAAGGCATCGCTGCATTTATAGATCATAACGGTGGTAAAGCAAAACAGAACCAGATGGGAAAGGTACGAGAAGAGTTAAATGGCAGCCAAGTGAAAATCCCTGGCTTTGTTATTCCACTGGAAGGGGATGATAAAGCCGTTACCGAGTTTTTACTTGTTCCCTATTTCGGCGCTTGTATTCATGTACCACCACCACCACCAAACCAGATAATTTATGTTAAATTTCCATCTGGCGCCCCTATTCAACAGCTTTGGGATGTTGTTTATATCATAGGTGAACTTAAGACCCAGCACGTGAGCCATGATTTAGCTGAAGTCGGCTACCTCATCGAAGGCACTCAACTCGAAGAATACGACGACATGTAGATCCTCAATACACCCACAAAGGCTAATATTCAGTATTAGCCTTTTTTATACCGAAATACTTTCCCTCTCTCAAAATACAAAATTTCATTTCGCGATTAAGACTAACTACTGGTACAACAAAGCTACGACTAGATTGAGTTACTCGACATGAGCACACCTTCAAATAAATCTTCCCAAGCGCTAACAGTTAAAAGCTCTCAGCACACTAAAGATAGTGCATCTTCACCCCGACGAAGCTCAAAACAATATACAGAAGCGATAGCTAAACTATTCAGCATAAATCATTTAATAACGGAAAGTGAAGAGTGCTCCCTTGAGTTACGAACTCAACAACGAGAACAAAAAGAGCGTGAAGTTCAGCAGGTTAATCTTGAGAAAATACTCAAAATTGCTTACGACGTTAGCACTGACGATAGTGCAAATATGCCAGACCCTGATTGGCTGGCACACTTCATGTTTATCGCCAAAAATATTTATAGTGTCAATATGCAAGCACTATGGGGAAGAGTATTAAAAAAAGAAGTAATAGCACCGGGAAGCTTTTCTATCAAAGCACTTAATACACTAAAGAATATGACAAAGAAAGATGCATATGCCTTTCAGCACGCATGCTCACTCAGTTGTAGCTTTGGCACTGATCAAGGCAAAAAACTACTCACAGGTGCAATTAATCAGAAAATGAGCCTTTTAGTCATACCTAGACGTGAGCAATCAAAATTAACACTCGGGCAATACCAATTACCCTACCATGAACTTTTATCACTCATCGAGCTAGGAATAATTCACAATTCAGAACTGGAATCAGGGGCAATATCTCAATACCAAGCACTGCCACTAAATTACCAGAATCAACATTTTAAGGTCTTAGCAAGTAATAAAATGAGTACATTTACTTATTATCGATTTACCCCAACAGGTAATGAACTCGCTCATTTACTACCAGTTAGTAAATATGAGAGCTATCAAACCGACTTAATCCACCTACTGAGCCAATACTTCATTATTGAATCTAGCTAAATAAAAACGCCCTTGAAAGAGCGTTTATAGGTATCACTTATTTTAAACCCAACTGAGAGTATATTACGTTGACCTCAATATTCTCTATATCGGTTACATTGACCGTATTAGCACCAATACAACCGTATACTGTTGGATCGGTTTCTGTAAATAAGCCAATACAGTTTGCACCAGCCGCATCAGCCAAATGTAAAGGACCAGTATCAGAGCAAATAAACATGTCACATTGCGCTAAAAATGCAGCTAGAGCACGCATGTCCGCATTTTGATAGACTTGCGTATCGCCCTCTAAAGGCGTTTGAATATCAGGGCTAAGAATCTCAACACAAATAGTATTTTCAGGATCATAGTCTTTAAACTTAGCGACTATCCCTTTCCATACATTCTCGCTCAAAACTTTCGTACCTCTCGCGCCACGAAAGTATGCGAGTACTCGAGAACGACTATCTTTGGACAAATCACGTAAAGCTGTTGTTGCCGATTCGACTTCACCCTCAGACAAAATAATTTCATAACCGTAAGGTTTTTCTAAATGATTACCTATCCCTTCTAATATTTTAAGAGGCTTGAAAGCAAAGTGCCTTTCACAATCGTCTTCAACAACAGCATGTGGGAATGCAATACCATTAATATCAGAGACAAATGCGGCTTTATTACGTCCATTCATCAGTGCTGAAGTAACAGCATCACCAACCGACTGATAAGGCATCAGCACTAAGTCATAATCATTTTTCTTCAGCTCTTTAATACATTCTCCCCACTTGAAAATATCTTTAAAAGAAAAGTG
>NZ_NOIF01000009.1 GCF_002265265.1 Photobacterium sanguinicancri | reverse complement strand
CCCCAAAAAAAAAAATGATAGTGATGTGATTGGATTTTTTGAGTTCTCTGACTGGTGGTATCGTTGGGTTTGTATTCATACTCACATCCCTGATACCGTTGAAATATCTAATCTGAGCGTCACTCTCACCCTTTCTAGGGCTGAACTGGCGGGTAATTCTAACGGGGTGCATGATAGTGTGATTCTTCTGGTTTCTATGTGAAATATAATCGATAGAATGACTGAGACTTGTTGGTTAGTTGATTGTGGCTGGTGAGGTGAGAGTGTGGTTTTCAATTTGAACCGCGTTTTGTTTTTTCAGATGGCCTCAGTCTGTATTTTTTAGTTCTGATTAGCTGATATTGAACCGAGTACGGTTCTTCTGCCGTCGATTACTTGTCCACATTGTTGCCTTTCTTACGGTCTGGATTGGCTCTGACGAACTTCTCACCCTCAACTTCCATAGTATGAAAATTTGGATGCTTTCCTTTCTCAACTTCTTTAACTAGCCGCTCTCTGTCGATTACGCCTCTACCGGGGATGGTATAGGTTTGGTTTTCACCGTTCTCGCCATCACCGTTGCCTTTGATGTTGTTAGCCATGATATTTTCCTGTTTCTTTTATGAACAAAGATTGTGATTAGGGGGGCTGAGTGTGAGTGCATATTTATTATCAACTTTAGCTTATGTTTTATTTTTTTGATGTGACGTTTGTTGGTATTCATATTGCCACTATTAACCGATTGCATATGTGTTGTAGTAATATATTCTGATAGGTATACGGAAATTAGGCTTGCGGGAGTTGTTAGTGGAAAGAGTAGCTGTGGGTAATATGTTGCCCGGTGGTGTGCCTTTCAATGATTGTAATGTGAATCCTACATGGAGAGCGCATGTACAAACTTCGGATGGGGTTAAGGTCGCGTTTGTTAAGCTGATTGAACCTCGATCACTATATATAGAGTGTGTATGTGCAGTCATTGGCAGAAGCTTAGGGCTTCCAATTCCCGCTCCTCTGATAGTTAAAGTCACGAATACGGCATTGAGTGATATTCCTCACGGTGAGGCGCGACTAGCATTTGGTTCTGAAGATGCTAAGTATCCAAGCTTTAGACGTTACATTAACAGTGATTCTAAGGAAGCTATGGATAAGTTGGCTGCTTTTTCTAAAACCCTTGATGTGGGTATTTTTGATGAATGGGTCGCTAACTGGGATCGAAATATTGGAAATATGCTCTATGATGGAAAAGACGATTTTTATTTCATTGACCATGAAAATGCTATACCCCAAGGTCTAGCCTACAATGTGCCAGCTCGGGGGAATGAAATACTGAGATGCTTGTATTCCCATTTAAGTGAGTTTGAAAAGCATAAGTTGAGTAAGGCCGTGAGTTCTACTTTTATCCCTAACTTTCGTTCTTTACCATTTGCGCTTTTGTCAGAAAAAACTATGGCGTCCCACTATCTGGGTGATGATGAAATTACAGAAGTAGTTTGCTTTCTGACAGAGCGATTAAACTGTATCAACGCTTTATTTGATCACAGAGTTGATATAAAGCAACAGGGGATGGCTATATGAGTTCCATAGACATGATTTTTCCCGATATGCCTTTGTATGAGGGGGGCTGGCAACCAATTTATTTTGAGCCTGTCGTTGGTTCGGGAGAGAGGGTGACTATCGCTGTTGCTGCTTATGGAGTTACAGGGGAGTTTCAAATAATTCAGTCTATCAGAAGTGAACTATTGGAATGTTTATATGGTATAAATGCCCCTAAAATTCACAGCATGATTGAATTAGTTTTACTCTCTTCTAGGAATTACTTTAAGCAATATAAAACTTTAGATAGCTGGAAGGCTCCATTTGATGGTGTATTTTTAGGTCATGTTTCTAAAGCATTGGATGAAGATTTATCTGGAATATTGAAACAAGCGATTCGTTTTTCTTCAAGTTTAAGTTCTTTGGCTCTTGATGCTGAAAGAGATGAGGAAGAAGAACTTCAGCCTAAACGCTACTCTGCAAAATTTTCTAAAAACATACAGATGGAGCTTCATAGTATTAATTCATCTCTCAATGACTCTTTTAACCAAAAGGTTAAAGTTTCAGGGAGTGATGTATTAACTACTTTTGGCTTTATGAATGATAGGTATGTGTCTAATTTTGGATTACTTGTACCAACTCGGATGTCTGGTTCATTGAACTCAATTAAAGCGAAAATATTTGATATTGAAGCTTTAAAGAAATCTAGCTACTTGATGGTGCCTGAGCGGTTTGAAGTCATTATAGGTACACCTTCTTTCTCTGATCCGACGTTGTCTGATAAGGCTGTTACTAGATTAAAGGATACTCTAGAAATGGTTGAGGAGATTGCTCTGAAAGAAGATATCTGTGTATTTAGAGCGGAAACAGCTTTTGCTGCTGCCGAACATATAAACAAGGTGGCTGCATAGCGTTCTGCTGGTGGTAGATGAGCTTGGGTTATTAGCTTGCGAAATTTCCATATGAGACATGCCAACATAACCAAGATTAGTATTCGGTTATGTCTTTAATGCAGCGAAATAATATATTCCAAAACCCCGTGTCTAGCATAGGCAAAGGTTAATGGATTTGTGGTGATTATTCGATGGTAGCTATTAGCTTGCGAAATTGCCATATGGGTCATGCCAACATAGTCAGGGCAGTGATTTGGTTATGTGATTAATGCAGCGAAACCACCTATTCCAAATCCGCGTGTTGGGAGTTCGAATCTCTCCACCCCTGCCATCTTTAAGGCTCTAGCAGAAATGCTGGAGCCTTTTTCGTTTTTTGCGTTTAGTATCCGTGCAACGGATCCCTTCATATTGAAAATCAGCGCGGGTTGGGCGTTCGAATTCCTTACCTCTGCCATCTTTAAAGCTTGAGTCGAAAGGCTAGAGCTTTTTGTGTTTCTGCTATCTCAAATTATCTTTCTTTTATCTCTTGATCTTATTCTTGTTGTTTTTTGTATTTGAGAGTAGGATTTATCCGCTGAACGGCTATCGAGCCGCTCACGGGTGATGGAGTTCCACCTTAACCGCTCATACTGAGATAATGACTCCTACTATAGTTAGGATAGATCTATCTATGGTGGGGTAATTAACTATCATATTGTCTATCCTTAAAAATTCATTAAGAGATAAACAGAGATAGTATGGCTCACCCTCTAAGTGCAAATCCTAAAATACTTATCCAGATCATTCGCTGGACACTTCTGATTACTCCTGTTGCTATCCTTGTTGGTTCACTAAATGCGTTCTTTTTGTGGATATTAAGTACAGCGACAGCGACTCGTGTTGATAATCCTTGGTTGATTTATTTATTGCCCTTAGCGGGGATTGTGATTGTTTATTGCTATCGTAACTTGGGTAAAAATTCCGAAGGTGGCAATAACCTTATCATGGATGAAATTCACCAACCGGGTGCAGGGATCCCAACACGCATGGGCCCTTTGGTATTAATTACGACGGTTATTACACATTTGTTTGGTGGTTCGGCGGGTCGAGAAGGTACTGCGGTGCAAATTGGTGGCGCTACCACACACTGGCTTGCTCGTCTCTTTAAGTTGAATGAAGCCGATACTCGGCTTATTTTGATTTCAGGTGTTGCGGCAGGCTTTGGTGCTGTTTTTGGTACTCCATTAACGGGGGCTATTTTTGCATTGGAAGTATTGGCAATTGGCCGACTGCGTTATGATGCCATCATCCCCGCCTTATTTGCTGCTATTCTTGCTGACTTTGTCTGCTCTGCATTAGGCGCTCACCATACTCATTACCGAATCGATTTTCTTCAAAACATCACCTTATTTGATCATGTACTCAAGGTTGATCTTTGGTTAATGGTTAAAATTATTATTGGTTCAGTTGCGTTTGGCTTAGCTGGCTATTTGTTTGGTGAGTTGACCCATGCGTTTAAAGATATCTTTAAAGCGACCCTTAAGAACCCCTATGTGATCGTCGTAACGGGAGGCTTGATTGTGATTGGCCTAACGCAGTGGATTGGTAATTACGATTATATCGGCCTTGGTGTTTATAGCACTCGTGAAGGGGGCGTTAGTATTTTAAGCGCGTTTCAAGAAGGTGGCGCAGAATGGTATAGCTGGGCTTTGAAGTTGTTATTAACCGCAATTACTTTGGCCGCAGGTTACAAGGGTGGTGAAGTTACACCACTGTTCTTTGTGGGAGCTACGCTTGGTAACACCATGGCTTGGTTACTTGGGGCGCCCGTTGATTTATTTGCCGCGCTTGGCTTTTTAGCTGTTTTTGCTGCTGCGACCAATACACCACTGGCTTGTACCATTATGGGGGTTGAGTTATTTGGTGCTGACCATATGCTGTATTTCGCAATAGCCTGTTATACCGCGTATTACTTTAGTGGTCATACTGGAATTTACTCTTCACAGCGTGTCGCTGTACCAAAACTTTTTGATGATGAAGGTGCTCCTAAAATCACTCATAAGCTGGGTGAATTGAGAGAAACGCATTCATCATTACTCAAAGCATTAGTGAAGAAATTTTCAAAATAATAGTTGAGGCTGCTTTTGCAGCCTTTCTTTTTTATGGTGCTTAGGCCAAATTTATTGGTTTCTTCCTTGCTGCGCTTTCTTCCCTTCCCTATACTCCTTGCTGAAACTTGTCGGAGTGCCATTTGGCTGAGACCGCATTGCGGGATCCGTAGAACCTGATCAGGCTAATACCTGCGAAGGGAACAAGAGAAAATCTTCTGTTTAACGGTACCTGTATTTCCTTTCATCACCGTTAAGCTGTCAGATGATGCTGCACACCCTACGTGTACGCCTCTTGTTTATGCACCAATCCGTCAAGCAAATATCCCAACCATGGAACCGTAAGGATTTTGCTATGTCGATTCGCAAACAAGCGAGACTGGAAGCTAAACAATTTATAGATTCACTTACCGCCCAACCATACCCGAACTCCCAGAAGGTATATATCGAAGGTAGTCGCCCTGATATCCAAGTACCAATGCGAGAAATTGCACTGGCCGATAGCTTAGTGGGCGGAACTAAAGATCAGCCTATCTTAGAACCGAATGAAGCGATTCGTGTGTACGATACTTCTGGTTTCTACACTGATCCCGAACAAGATATCGATATCTATGCGGGATTGCCAAAAGTGCGAGAGGCTTGGATCGCTGAACGTAACGATACCAACCTGCTTGATGGCCTGAGTTCCATTTATTCTAAAGAGCGTCTTGCTGATGACACTCTAGATGACCTTCGCTTTGGTGAGCGAGCGCGTATTCGTCGTGCAAAAGAAGGGCAACGTGTTACTCAGCTGCATTATGCGCGCCAAGGTGTGATAACGCCTGAAATGGAATACATCGCGATTCGCGAGAATATGGGACGCGCTAAATACCGTGATGAAGTGTTGAATCATCAGCACCCCGGTATGAATTTTGGCGCTAATCTACCAGAAGAAATTTCAGCTGAGTTTGTTCGTAAAGAAATTGCTGAAGGTCGAGCAATCATCCCTGCCAATATTAATCACCCTGAATCAGAGCCAATGATCATTGGCCGTAACTTCTTAGTTAAAGTTAATGCCAATATCGGCAACTCTTCAGTGAGCTCTTCTATTGAAGAAGAAGTCGAGAAGTTAGTGTGGTCGACCCGTTGGGGCGGCGATACTGTGATGGATTTATCGACAGGGCGTAATATCCACGAAACACGTGAGTGGATCATTCGCAATAGCCCTGTCCCTATTGGCACAGTGCCTATGTACCAAGCGCTTGAAAAAGTGAATGGCATCGCCGAAAACCTCACTTGGGACGTTTTCCGCGATACGTTACTAGAACAAGCTGAGCAAGGGGTCGATTACTTTACTATTCATGCGGGTGTATTGCTGCGCTATGTGCCTATGACGGCAAAACGCGTGACTGGCATAGTGTCTCGCGGTGGCTCTATCATGGCGAAGTGGTGTCTGGCTCACCATGAAGAAAGTTTCTTGTACCTTCATTTCCGTGAGATCTGTGAAATTTGTGCCAAGTACGATATTTCACTCTCGTTAGGCGATGGCTTGCGTCCAGGCTCTGTGGCCGATGCGAACGATGAAGCACAATTTAGTGAGCTACGCACCCTAGGTGAGTTAACGAAAGTAGCTTGGGAATACGATGTACAGGTGATGATCGAAGGCCCAGGTCATGTCCCAATGCACATGATTAAAGAAAACATGGAAGAGCAACTTAAGCACTGCCATGAAGCCCCTTTCTATACATTAGGCCCGCTGACTACCGATATTGCCCCTGGTTACGATCACATTACGTCGGGTATTGGTGCAGCCATGATAGGTTGGTATGGCTGTGCCATGCTCTGTTACGTTACGCCTAAAGAGCACCTTGGCTTACCGAATAAAGATGACGTTAAAGTTGGCCTGATCACTTATAAGTTGTGTGCTCATGCCGCCGATCTTGCGAAAGGGCACCCTGGTGCACAAGTCCGTGATAACGCCCTATCAAAAGCCCGCTTTGAATTCCGTTGGGAAGACCAATTTAACTTGAGTCTTGATCCGATCACTGCCCGCGCATACCACGATGAAACCTTACCGCAAGAGTCTGGCAAGGTTGCCCATTTTTGTTCCATGTGTGGCCCGAAATTCTGTTCAATGAAGATCTCACAAGAAGTTCGAGATTATGCAAATAATCTCGAAAAAAATGGTGATCTTGCGATAAAAATGCTCGAAGACCCACTCGAAGGTATGCGCCAAAAGGCGGATGAATTCCGTTCGACAGGAAGTGAGCTATACCATCCCGTGAAAGAGGAAAATTAATGAGTTCAATCTGTTTACCTGATTGCCTAAAGTCACTACTTACCCACCTTGAGCCTCTGTTGGCTCAAGCGGCTCAATATCAATTGGGTGAAGCGGTAGTTGTGACTGCTCAGCAATCTGATGTGGTAGTTGTGACTGCTCAGCAATCTGATGTGGTAGACATGCGCGTTGACTCTCGCTCGTTCAGTTTGAGCTTTGCTCAAGCTGTTCCTGCCGATATTTCGCTGATAAAAAGCCACTTTGTGGTGTGTGATCAGTGGAGCGAGAAGGTTGATGTCACCGCAATTCAGCGCCAAGTAGCCGCCAACCCTTCCTTGATTATGTGTGGCTTCCCCGCTCAAGGAGGGGTGTTTGATATCTGGCACCATAATGGTGAAGCGCGAGCAGTGTATTGTCATCAGGCTGGCGATACTGAGGCTGTGCGTGCCATGTTACTGGCTGCGCTAGCATTAGATTACCCAGTAGAAGATGCGGTGACCTTGGCGCGTGCATATGCTCGTTATGTTCAATTGCATGGTGATAAGCAATGGCCACTGACGCGTGATGTTTTCCCTCGACCTATGACGGCAAATCATCCCGAGATCATGACATTGGGTTGGCAAAGTAAAGAGGTCGCGGTTGCACCTTTTGCTGCAACGAATGCTGAGCAATTGTCGTTGTACCCAGTAGTGGACTCCGCAGAATGGGTTGATCGTTTATTGAATTTGGGTGTGAAAACCACGCAGTTGAGGATTAAAGATCCTCAAGACCCAGCACTTGAAGCGCAAATTGCACAAATTATTGCAGTGGGCAATGCCCATCAGGCACAAGTGTTTGTAAATGATTACTGGCAATTCGCAATTAAGCATCAGGCTTATGGTGTTCACCTTGGTCAAGAAGATCTAGAAACAGCCGACTTAACTCAGATCCAGCAGGCAGGCTTGCGCTTAGGCCTTTCAACCCATGGTTATTATGAAATATTGCGAGCGGCTGAGTTTTCGCCGAGTTATATCGCACTCGGTCATATTTTCCCGACCACCACCAAAGATATGCCATCGAAACCCCAAGGACTGAGCCGTTTAGCGTTATACCAAAAGCTGATTGGCCAAGATTTTCCGACTGTGGCCATTGGTGGTATTGATCTTTCTCGTGCTGAATCCGTGTGGCAAACCGGTGTAAGTAGCGTCGCTGTCGTACGTGCGGTGACGCAAGCGGCGGATACTGGCGCAGCGGTAGACGCCTTTAATCAATTATTGGTTCGATAGTATGTTGAGCGATCAAGAGTTTTTGCGCTACAACCGCCAAATCATGTTGCCTGAAATCGGTGAGCACGGTCAGGCACGGCTAGTGAATGCGCATGTGTTGATGATCGGTGCGGGGGGATTGGGATCATCGGCGGCATTGTATTTAGCGGGTGCAGGTATCGGTACTTTAGTGATTGCCGATGATGATGAGGTCGATAGCTCCAATCTTCAGCGCCAGATCATTTACCGCGATCAGCATCAAGGGCAAAGCAAAGCCGCAATGGCTGCCGAACAAGTACGTGAATTAAACCCTCATATTCGCGTTCGAGCGGTAAAAGCGCGCTTAGCGGATCAACGCTTAGCGATGGAAATTGAACTAGCGGATGTGGTGCTCGATTGTTCCGATAACTTGCCGACGCGTCATGCTGTGAATCAAGCGTGTTTTAAGGCCAGCAAAATTTTGATCGCTGGCGCGGCAATCCGATGGCAAGGTCAGTTAATGCCATTTGATTTTCGTCAAGGTGTCGGCCCGTGTTATCACTGCCTGTTTCCCTATGACCCAGCAGCGAAGGCGCCGGCGATGACCTGCAGTAATTCAGGTATTGCAGGTCCAGTGGTTGGCATAGTGGGAACCTTGCAAGCATTAGAGACCATCAAGGCGATAACCGAAGCTGGTCAGGTTGGTTTTTCCACTTTGCAGCAATTTGATGGTTTAACCATGGCATGGCAAAAATTTAATTTAGCCCAAGATAAATGCTGCCCTGTTTGTGGCGCAGGAGTAAACAATGACAACCCATAACGCCGAAATTCAGATTTCAGTGAACGATAAGCCAATGTCTTGTCCATCAGAGCTGAGTCTCTCAGCTTTGTTGGTGCAGCTTGAGATGCCATTGCAGGCTACAGCTGTTGCGGTAAATGATGACATTGTGCCGCGTCATCACTGGGATTCAATTTTACTCAATAGTGGCGATCGTATTGCCCTATTTCAAGCGATTGCTGGAGGTTAATGATGTTAACTATTGCGGATAAAACATTTTCTTCACGCCTGTTCACGGGTACGGGTAAATATGCCAATAGCCAAATGATGACGGAATCGATCATTGCGACCGAATCTGAACTTGTGACTATGGCGCTTAAACGGGTTGATATTGATAACCGTGACGACGATATTCTGGCGCCGTTAGTTAAAGCTGGGGTGAACTTACTGCCGAATACCTCTGGTGCCAAGAATGCGAAGGAAGCCATTTTTGCCGCTAAGTTAGCGCGTGAAGCTCTAGGCACCAATTGGCTGAAATTAGAAATTCATCCAGACCCTAAATATTTAATGCCTGATCCGATTGAAACCTTAGCAGCAGCGGAAACGTTAGTACGTGAAGGCTTCATCGTGTTGCCATATTGTCATGCAGATCCTGTACTGTGTAAGCGACTAGAAGAAGTTGGTTGTGCGGCTGTGATGCCATTGGGCGCTCCTATTGGCTCGAATAAAGGCTTAGCATCTCGTGATTTCCTTGAAATTATCATCGACCAAGCGCGTGTACCTGTGATTGTCGATGCTGGGATTGGTGCGCCATCACATGCTGCTGAAGCGATGGAGATGGGGGCGGATGCTGTCTTGGTCAATACTGCGATTGCTGCTGCAGCTGATCCTATTGCGATGGGACGCGCGTTTAGATTGGCAGTGGAAAGTGGCCGTATGGCATATGAAGCGGGCTTAGCGGGAACGGTTAACCATGCGATTGCCTCTAGTCCGTTAACGGCGTTTCTTGATCGCAGCGCGTAGGAAAAAACACCATGAGCTATGTTGATGTGTGGAAGCAACTGAATTGGGATGACGTTCGTCTTTCCATTTACAGTAAAACTGCGGCAGATGTTGAGCGGGCATTACGTAAATCGAAGCGCGATCTGGAAGACTTTAAAGCCTTAATCTCGCCTGCCGCTGAACCGTATTTAGAGCAAATGGCTCAGCAGTCGGCTGCGTTAACACGTAAACGCTTTGGCCATACGATGGCATTTTATGTGCCGTTATATTTGTCGAATCTGTGTGCCAATGCCTGTACCTATTGTGGCTTTTCGATGGAAAATCGCATTAAGCGCCGTACGTTGAATACGACAGAAATCGAACGTGAGTGTCAGGCCATTAAGGCGATGCACTTTGATAGCGTGCTATTAGTGACTGGTGAGCACGAACGTAAAGTTGGCATGGAATACTTTCGTGAAGCCCTACCGCCGATTAAGCAGCAATTTAGTTACTTGGCGATGGAAGTGCAGCCATTGGATCAGCACGAGTATGCTGAACTGAAAACTTTAGGCTTGGATGCGGTGATGGTCTATCAAGAAACCTACAGTGCCCCAACCTATGCACAGCATCATCTTCGTGGTAATAAAATGGATTTTGAGTACCGCTTAGCGACGCCCGATCGGTTGGCGAAAGCAGGCATTGATAAGATCGGCATTGGTGCCTTGATTGGTTTAGAAGAGTGGCGGACTGATTGCTTCTTTGTGGCAAATCACTTGGACTACCTTGAGCGGACTTATTGGCAAACCCGTTATTCGATTTCTTTCCCTCGATTGCGTCCTTGTGAAGGCGGCTTACAGCCGAAATCGGTGATGAATGATCGCCAACTGGTGCAGTTGATCTGTGCCTATCGTTTGTTTAACCCTGAAGTCGAGCTGTCGTTATCGACCCGAGAAGCGCCTGATTTTCGTGATAATGTGCTGTCGTTGGGGATCACCAGCATGTCGGCAGGCTCGAAAACCCAACCAGGTGGTTATGCTGATGATGAGCCAGAGCTTGAACAGTTTGCGATTAGTGATGATCGCTCGGTGGCTGCTGTTGCCGACGCTGTGAAGCAGCATGGTTTTGAAGTGGTGTGGAAAGACTGGCATCACGCGTATTCAGGCTAGTACGCGGCAGTTTGTCGGCCTAGACAATAGAAAACGCCCGCTGGTGATACTACACCAGCGGGCGTTTCATTTCGTTGGAGCCGTGCTGATTAGCGGCTTAGCGGCTTAGTCGCATGCTCTAACCATACTAAGTCTTCACCATCAAACGATGGGCTTAATGCTGCCAATACTGTTTGGTGGTAGTTGTTTAGCCAAGCTAACTCAACATCGTTCATTAGGCTTAAATCAATTAAACGCTGATCGATCGGGGCACGGGTCAGTGATTCAAACCCAAGTACTGTCATGTCACCTTGCGTTGGTACTTCAACCACCAGTTCTAGGTTTTCGATACGAATACCAAAGGCATCGGCACGGTAGTAGCCTGGCTCGTTTGATAGCACCATACCTGCCAACAGTGCGGTTGGGTTGTACACTTTCGCGATACGTTGTGGTCCTTCGTGAACACTCAAGAAGTGGCCCACACCATGGCCAGTGCCGTGATCGTAATCAAAGCCATGTGCCCATAGGTGTTGGCGTGCTAATGCATCCAACTGAGAACCTGTGGTGCCTTTCGGAAAGCGAGCTGACGCCAGCGCAATATGGCCTTTTAACACCAAGGTAAACGCGGTTTTGACTTCATTGCTTGGCTGACCAATCGCAATGGTACGAGTGATATCTGTGGTGCCGTCTGGGTATTGGCCGCCTGAATCCACCAAGTACACATTATCCATTTCCAATACGCTTGGTTGTGGCTGGTTTTGGTGGTTGTAGTGACACATAGCCGCGTTGCCGCCAGCTGCTGAGATGGTGTCGAAACTGACATCGGTACAGCTGCTGTCTTCAATGCGGAACTGCCATAGGCGATCCGACAGGGTGCCTTCATCTAATAGATTGCCTGCCGCGACTTGGCGGTCAACCCAAGCGAGGAATTTAGTGATCGCCACGCCATCGCGAATATGACAGGCTTTCATGCCCGCAATTTCGGTTGGATTTTTCGCTGCTTTTGGTAGTAAGCAAGGATCTGCGGCATCAATTAATTCAGCGCCTGCAGCCAATAGTACTTGGCTTGCCCATGCGTTGCTGGAGGTTGGGTCGACTAGCACTTTACGTGCTGTTAGGGCTTGTAGCCCAGTTTCGAGTGCGTCAGGTGCTTCAACACGCACGCCTTCACCAGCATGAGTGGCAAAGTCTTGCGGTAAACGTGCTGGGTCGATGTAGAAATCAATACTGGCATCGGCATGAATAATTGCGGTTGATAGTAAGATCGGTAGGCTTGGTACATCGCTACCGCGTACATTAAGGATCCATGCAATGCTATCTAGCTGAGTTAATAGCGCTGCTTCTGCACCTTGCTTCTTCAGTTCTGCGGCAATCAATGCTCGCTTGTCTGTGCTGCTTTGGCCGACAAAGTCGAGTCCCATCAGTTTGGCACTCGAAAGCGTTGGCGCAGGGCGATCGTGCCATAAGGTGTCGATCGGGTTAGCATCAATACTGATGATGTTAAGCTTGTCTGCAACATTTTCGCAGGTACGAGCTAACCATGCCGAGCTGTGTAAGCGAGCATCAACGGCGACGGTACTGCCTGCAGCTAAGTTCTCTTGTGTCCATGTGACAGGTGGCTCATCAATTAAGTGACAGTATTCAAATACATCATCAGGTACTTGCTTTCGTACTTGAACCACGTAGCGACCATCAACAAATACCGCGGCTTTATCTTGGGTGATAACAGCCATTCCCGCTGAGCCCGTAAAGCCTGTTGCCCAGAGTAGGCGTTCGCTATGGGCCGGAATGTATTCACCGAGGTATTCGTCTTCATGAGGAATAAGCAAAGCATCATACTGGTTTTCAGCCAGCCACTGACGGATCTGCTCAACACGTTGTGAGATAACTGCTTGCATGTTTGTTGTTCCTTAATGGTTGTCACCGTCCTTGCTGACGGAGTAATCCTTAGCCTGCCAACATAATCACCGTGCATTATGCGAGGTAAGTCTAGCTACGGTAGCGCTTTTAACTGTTACCTGCAATTCCACGACAGCGGCTGATGATTAAATTTTTGAGCCAAGTATGTCCGGGTTCGCTTTCTTGGTGCTGATGCCAAAATAGGGTGTATGCCATTGCTGGTAATGGGTAAGGCAAGGGCAAGACAACTAAGTCTAGCTGCGCAGCAATATGCCCCGCAAAGTGACTGGGAGCGGTAAACACTAAGTCGGTATGGGTACAGAGGCTGGCGGCGCTATTAAAGTCGGGTACGTACATTGCAATATCGCGATCGAGTCCGTGTTCTGCCAGTTTGTAATCGAGTAACCAGCGATCATCTCGGCCACAGCGCACTTGGATATGACGTTGGCGCAAGTAATTATCCTGATCCCACTTTTGACTAAGCACGGGGTGGCCTTTGCGAACAATACAGCGTTGGGTGTCGCGACACAGTTCTTGAAAAACGATGCCTTTCGGCGGCATTAGCGTAAGCATTGCATCTTTAGGATTGAGGTCTTTACCTGTAATGCCAAAGTCGATTTCACCGCTGTGCAGCTTATCGAAGGTATTGGGCTCCCACGCTTGAGTATCTAAAATAATATTTGGCCCCTCACTGAAAATATCCCCCAAAAACTGCGGCAGAAATAGCGGATAGGCACTCTCTACTAACGCCATTCTAAAATGACGGTCGCTGGTGGCTGGGTTAAATTCAGGCGGTGCCGTAATGTGTTCAATATCGCGGAGCAGTTGTTCTAAATATGGTTGTAACGCGCGTACTCGAGGGGTGGGGGCTAAACCATGGGCGCTACGGATAAATAATGGGTCATTAAACTGTTCGCGCAAACGGGTCAGGCTTTTACTGACAGCTGATTGACTGAGGTTTAAACGTTTAGCTGCATGGGTCACGCTGCACTCAGTGATCAATACATGTAGGCAGACTAGTAAGTTTAAATCGAGACGTGATAATTTTTCAAAAGACACGCGAACTTCCCCCATTATGTAGTGATATTCCTGAATGGAAAATCTGACCTGAATATAAACCATTTCTATTCATATCACTAACCGCTTATAGTGCCGCTACTATCTATTAGGAAACGAACATGAAACCAGATTCAACTGCGGCAGGCACACGCCTTGTAGCCTTGATGGTGGTCTTGGTGCTATTTAGCCCATTAGCCATCGACCTTTATTTACCTGCTTTGCCAGCAATGGCAGAGACATTTGCGGTTGATACCACTCGTGTCCAAGACACGGTGACACTCTTTATGTTTAGCCTAGGTCTTGGCCAACTATTAGCAGGTCCTTTAGCGGATCGCTATGGTCGTCGTCCGATAGCCCTAACGGGTATTGCAATTTACACCGTGAGCTCGGCATTGGCTTACACTGCGCAATCACTCGACTTACTACTCTTTGCTCGTTTAGCGCAAGGTTTTGGTGCATGTGCAACCTCAGTTGCTGCGTTTGCTGCTGTGCGTGACAGCTTTGGCCCAGAACGCAGTGGTCGTATGATCAGCTACCTCAATGGTGCTATCTGCTTTATTCCGGCACTGGCGCCTTTAATGGGCGCATGGCTAACTCACGAGTTTGGCTGGCGCTCAAACTTTAGCTTCATGGTGGGCTTTGCTTTGGTCGCAGGTAGTCTGATAGCGGTAGGCTTTAAAGAAACACGCCCAACAGATACCAACACATCGGGGTCGTTGATCAGCCTTGAGCGCTACATGTCAGTACTGCGTGAGCCTGTATTCTTATTCCACGCGATTTTGTGCATGTTGGCGATGGCGGTAATTTTGGCGTATGTCACATCAGCACCGGTATGGTTGATGATGAACATGGGCTTAGACATGGGCCAATTTACGTACTGGTTTGGTCTTAATGCTGTGTTGAATATTATGGCCTGTATGGCAGCTCCTAAATTTATGGACCGCTTTGGCTCACGCCAAACACTGAACACAGGTCTAGTGATGTTAGTGATATCTGGTGCGACCATGCTTGCTCTTAGCAGCTTATTTGCAGCATGGGCGTTTATGGTGCCGATCTTTATGTCATCAATCGGCTTTGCGTTTGTGCTTGGCTCGGCGGCAGGTAAAGCCCTTGCCCCGTTTGGTGATCGTGCAGGTACTGCTGCTGCATTACTGGGTTTATTCCAGATGAGTGGTGCAGGCTTGATGGTGAGCTTGATGCAACGTTTAGATTTATCGCCACCCGTGTTAATGACATTACAGATGTGGCTGGTGGTACCAGGCCTACTGATTTTATGGTCTAAGATAGGCCGAAAATGGCATGCACCCTGTGCTGCTTAAGGGTTCTTAATCCTTTATAACTAGACGCTTGGCTCCTTAAAGGCGCAGGGTCTCGACAACCCTAATACACTTTCGCCTGTCACCTATGTGACAGGCTTTTTTATGTCCATTTATTGGGAACGGTCAGATACAGCTTCGGGACTCTTTTTCCCCTTAAATTGCTGGATCACCAAGCCACAGACAATCAGAAGCAAACCGACTAAGGTGGATGGATGGATTTCTTCGCCAATAATAGTGGCTAATAGCATCAGTGAAATAAACGGTGAGATGAAAATCAGGTTACTGATCCTGGCGGTATTTTGAGTGAGCTTTAGTGCATTGATCCACAAGACAAATGTAATCCCCATCTCAAACAAGCCAACATAGCTGACAGCGAGCCAACCTTGCCATGGGATCGACGGCCATTCGCCACTGTACAAGCTCAAGCTAATTGAAAAAGGCAGTGAGACTAAAAATCCAAGTAATACTCCGAGAACAGGATCGGCTTGGTTTTTGGTATTGAGGATCCAATACATCGCCCATAGCAGCGTTGATAGCAATGCCAGCGCTACGCCAGTTGGGCTATCAAATTGTAAAGCGAGTACATCCCCTTTCGTGGCAATCACGATAACGCCGAAATATCCGAGGGCACAGGCCGCCCAGTCTTGCTTACGGATCTTTTGTCCTAGAAATACTGCCGCCATTAATGTCAGCGTAATTGCCCAGCTGTAATTCAGTGGTTGTGCTTGCGACGCGGGTAGCAGTTCGTAAGCTTTAAATAACACCACGTAATAGGCAAACGGATTGATTAAGCCCAAACATAAATAATAAAAAGGGCGTTCAGCGAAAGTGCGTCCCAGTAAATGCAGTTTACCTTGCCAATAGGCGATGCCTGTTAGCGCAATCGCAGAGACCACACTGGCTGCGACGACCATTTGGATGGGGGTGAAATAATCGAGAGTGATTTTAAAAGCAGTCGCTACTGTTGACCATAACAGCACAGCAGCCATGCCATAGCCGAGGGCATAACGTTCGTTCATTGTCGTCCTTGTTTACGATATCGCGTTATTCTTGTGGCACAGAGTTAATGCCTGCAAGGGATGAACGACAGTCTATGCGATTGTATTTCAGGCGACTAGAGGTCAAAACTTCAGGCTGTGACCCTTAGCGCACTCCATTCTACATTTCCATTTTGGCTTGTCTCTTCACCGTTATCTTGTTTGGTTCGCCGCTTTAAATGCTGGACATTTATCCAGTATCCACTTAGCCTTAAATTCAGAAATTATTGGTATTTTTCAGGGTTAAACATCATGACAGAGTGGCTTAGCGGCGACTTGCTATTCGCGGTTGCTGCCGCAACAGGAGCAACATTAGCCAGTGTAGTAACAGCACTGTGGCTGAATGGTAAACACAAACAGCAAATTGCACTCTGGCAACAACAGCGCACCGCTGATCAGCGTTTGGCCGATACCCGCGAGCAACAAATTCAACAGCAATTGAATGAACGCAGCCAAGAGTTGGATGAAACCGATGTTGATCGTGATCGTTTAAGTCATGAATTACGCCAAATGCATGCACGCTTAGCGGCTGCATTAGAGAAGATGCGGCATTTTGAAGCGCTTAAAAATGAAAAGCAGTACCTGACCGAGCAACTTGAAAATGCTCGAGGCGCTAACGCTGGCTTGGAAGGTGACTTACGTGAGCAAGAAGCCCGCCATTTTGAAGAACAAAAATCGGCAGAAGAGAAAATTGCCTTATTAGAAAGCGCGGAAGAGCGTTTTCGTATTCAGTTTGAAAGCCTTGCTAATCGGATGTTTGAACAGAAAACACGAACCGTTGATGAACAAAATAAGCAGAGCTTAGAAAGCATTCTTTACCCGCTACGCGCTCAACTTGAAGGCTTTAAAAAGCAGGTCCACGACAGCTTTAGTGCCGAGGCGCGAGAGCGTCATACCTTGGTACATGAAATTAATAACCTTAAGCAGTTGAATGAACAAATGGCGCAGGAGGCGGTTAACCTAACTCAAGCGTTAAAAGGGGATAACAAAGCCCAAGGTAACTGGGGTGAAGTGGTGCTGGCTCGAGTGTTGAGTGAGTCTGGTTTACGCGAGGGTCATGAATACCAAACACAAATTAGCCTAGAAAATGAAGACGGTAAGCGTTATCAACCTGATGTTGTCGTGCATTTACCGCAAAATAAAGACGTAGTGATCGACGCAAAAATGTCGCTGGTGGCGTATGAGCGTTACTTTAACGCTGAAACTATCGCCGAACGTGAACTGGCCATGAGTGAGCACACTGCCTCTATCCGTAGCCATATTCGCGGATTAAGCCGTAAAGATTACCATCAACTACATGGTGTCCATAGTTTGGATTACGTCTTGATGTTCATCCCAGTGGAGCCTGCATTCCAAGCCGCTATTGAAGCTGACCCTTCTTTGATCCGCGATGCCATGGATCAAAATATCATGTTGGTGAGTCCAACTACCCTATTAGTGGCATTGCGTACAATCAACAACTTATGGCGTAATGAGCGCCAGAATCACAATGCCAAAGAAATTGCCGAGCGTGCGAGTAAGCTGTATGACAAGTTGCGTTTATTTGTGACCGACATGGAAGGTGTTGGCGCTTCGCTTGATAAAGCCAACCAGAGCTATCAAGGGGCGATGAATAAATTGTCTACTGGGCGCGGTAACGTGATCCGTCAGGCTGAAAGTTTTAAATCGCTAGGGGTCGAAGTGAAGCGTGATATTACACCAGCATTGGTCGAAAAAGCGTTGCCGTTAGATGAAAGTGGATCACAAAGTATCCCTCCAATATCAGCACCACGCGCATTGTCGTAAATGAATGTCGACATAACTTTGAGCAAACCGCGACCATCAAGTAAACTAGGCCAATTGTTTACACCCCAATCAGCATGACGGACATAGCATGACGGACACCACGCAAGATACAACTCACTTTGGCTTCCGCACTGTAGCCAAGGAAGAAAAAGCTAACATGGTCGCAGAGGTTTTCCACTCGGTAGCTGCGAAATACGACATTATGAACGACATGATGTCTATGGGCATTCACCGTGTTTGGAAGCGCTTTACGATTGATTGCAGCGGCGTTCGTCGAGGTCATCGCGTGCTTGACCTTGGTGGTGGTACTGGTGATTTAACAGCAAAATTCTCACGTATCGTTGGTGAAACTGGCCAAGTTGTTCTGGCTGACATCAATAACTCAATGCTAAAAGTTGGCCGTAGTAAACTGCGTGATAGCGGTATTGTGGGTAACGTTGGTTATGTTCAAGCAAATGCTGAAGAACTTCCGTTCCCAGATGATTACTTTGACTGTATCACGATTAGTTTCTGTCTTCGTAACGTAACAGATAAAGATAAAGCACTACGCTCAATGTACCGTGTATTGAAACCCGGTGGTCGTTTATTGGTACTGGAGTTCTCAAAGCCAGTATTAGAGCCGCTATCAAAAATTTACGATGCGTATTCGTTCCACTTGCTGCCTAAAATGGGCGAGCTGATTGCGAATGATGCCGAAAGTTACCGTTACCTCGCTGAATCTATTCGCATGCACCCAAACCAAGAAACGCTGGAAGGGATGATGCAAGAAGCCGGTTTTGAGCAAACAAATTATTACAACCTCACGGGTGGTATTGTTGCGCTTCACCGTGGTTACAAGTTCTGAGGCCCCTATGCCAATTGATGTATTTGTTACCGGCGTGGTTGAAACCTCGCTCAATACACTACTGAATGACGATGTTGAATCGCAGCGTCGGCTAGCCCGTTTACGTGGCAAAGTCATCAGTGTCACCATTAATGAAATGGGTAAAACACTGTACTTTGTGTTTAGTCAGCAATTGGATGTATTGGGTGCATTTGAAGGCGAGGTGGATTGCCAGCTCGCGTTGAATTTAAGTGTATTACCAGAATTGCGCCAACAGGCTAACCTGACGCAGCTCATCAAAGCTGACAAGTTATCACTGGACGGTGATATTCAGTTGGCGCAACAGTTTTCTTCTTTATTGAGTGGTTTAAAGCCTGATGTTGAAGAGAAGCTGTCTCAGTATACGGGTGACGTGGTTGCTCATACCTTAGTACAGGGCGCGAAAACTGGTTTGAGCTTTGTTCAACGCGGCATTGCGCGTCGTCAGCGTGATTTAGCTGAAGTGATCACCGAAGAGTGGAAACTTGCCCCTCAAGCGCTAGAAATAGCCCATTTTGCCGATCAGGTTGATGATGTAAAAACCGATGTGGCTCGTTTAGATGCGCGCATTAACCAGCTGCTAGAGCGTTACTAAACCATGATGACTTACTCCGAATTAAAGCGTCTATACCAAATTATCGAAGTGAAACTTCGATACGGTCTCGACGATTTCTTACCTGATGATCCCCGAGTTAAGCTCCCGAAACTTGCCCGAAAATCTCTTTTTTGGGTTAAGAATCAACACGCGGATAAATCATTGGGTGAGCGCTTACGCTTAGCACTACAAGAGCTAGGGCCTGTGTGGATCAAGCTGGGTCAGATGATGTCGACCCGCCGAGATTTGTTTCCGCCACACATCGCCGATCAACTTGCCATGCTGCAAGACCAAGTTGAGCCGTTTGATGGTCGCTTAGCTAAGCAACACATGGAAGAAGCCTTAGGTGGGCCGCTAGAACAATGGTTTGATGATTTTGATGAAGTGCCATTGGCGTCGGCATCGATAGCGCAAGTCCACACCGCTATTTTGAAAGAAAATGGCCGTGAAGTGGTACTGAAAGTCATCCGCCCAGACATTCTGCCGGTGATTCAAGCGGACATTAAACTGATGTACCGCATGGCAGGGATTGTTTCTAGCTTGCTACCTGAAGCGCGCCGTCTGCGTCCAACCGAAGTGGTACGTGAATACGAAAAAACCCTGCTCGATGAGCTGAATTTGATGCGTGAAGCGGCGAACAGTATTCAACTGCGTCGTAACTTTGAAGACAGCGATATGCTGTACGTGCCAGAAATGTTCACTGATTACAGCCGTGAACGATTACTTGTCATGGAACGCATATATGGTATTCAAGTTTCAGATATTGATGCGCTCAAAGTGAACGGAACAGATTTAAAGTTACTGTCAGAAAATGCAGTCACAGTCTTCTTTACCCAAGTATTTCGTGATAGCTTCTTTCATGCCGACATGCACCCTGGGAATATTTTCGTTTCGTATGAGCGACCTGAAAACCCACAGTGGATAGCACTAGATTGCGGTATTGTTGGTACGCTTAATCGAGAAGATAAGCGCTATCTGGCTGAAAACTTACTGGCCTTTTTCCACCGTGACTACCGTAAAGTCGCGGAGTTACATGTGGACTCTGGCTGGGTTCCACCAGATACTAATGTTGACGAATTTGAAGTTGCTATTCGAACGGTATGTGAACCTATTTTTGAGAAGCCAATTTGTGAAATCTCATTTGGTCATGTGCTGTTGAATTTATTTAATACCGCGCGTCGATTTAATATGGAAGTGCAGCCGCAGCTAGTATTGCTGCAGAAAACACTGCTATATGTAGAAGGGTTAGGTCGCCAGTTATATCCACAATTAGATTTGTGGGATACCGCTAAACCTTTCCTTGAAGATTGGATGTCGCGTCAAGTTGGCCCGCAAGCCATCGTGGAAGCTGTAAAGAGTAAAGCACCATTTTGGGCTGAAAAATTACCCGAATTACCTGAATTACTTTACGACAGTTTGCGCCAAGGCAAAGCGATGAATCAGCGAATGGATAAACTCTATGACAATTTCATGGAGAGCCGTCGCAATCAAGGCCAAGCTAGATTCCATTTTGGCATTGGTGCAACTTTGGTTGTATGTTCTGCCATACTTTTTAGTAATCATGTTGAAACCTATCCGGCAGTCTCTGCTGCAATGGGCGTCACGTTTTGGTTACTAGGGTGGCGAGCTTGCCGCAAATAGCGGTGAGAGTACGTTGCAATATTAACTTTACGGTTTTAACCACAAAGAGCTGAGGTATAACAAGCATGGGTGGTATCAGTATTTGGCAATTATTAATCATTGCACTGATCATTGTTCTTTTATTCGGAACCAAAAAACTTCGTACACTGGGCGGTGATTTAGGCTCAGCAGTGAAGGGTTTCAAAAAAGCGATCGGCGATGACGAACAAGCTGCTGCTAAGAAAGACAACGATGCTGATTTCGATCAGAAGCAATTGTCTGAAAAAGAGGGTGAGCAAGTTCAATCTGGCCAGAAAGACCAAAAAGACAAAGAGCAGGTTTAATACGTGTTTGATATCGGGTTCTGGGAGTTAATACTGATCTCCGTTGTGGGATTAGTCGTACTGGGGCCGGAGCGTCTGCCAGTCGCGATTCGTTCTGTTTCGCGTTGGGTAGGTGCTGCTCGTAATATGGCAAACTCGGTGAAAGATGAATTGTCTCAAGAATTAAAGATTCAAGAGCTACAAGAAAATCTTAAAAAAGCCGAGCAAATGGGGATGCAGGATTTATCGCCTGAATTGCGTGACTCTGTCGATGAGCTGAAAAAAGCCGCGTCAGACGTGCAGCGTCCTTATGCTGATAAAAAAAGCGAGCAATCCTCAGCCACGACTTCTCAAAAGCAGGAGTAGATTAGATCACTATGTCGACAGTCGAAGAGACGCAACCTCTCTTTAGCCATTTGCTAGAGTTGCGAAATAGACTATTGCGTTCGCTACTGAGTGTCTTGGTGGTATTTCTGTGTTTAGTATGGTTCGCCAACGACATCTATGCCTTCTTGTCAGCCCCTTTGGTAGAAAAACTACCTGAAGGTGCCAGCATGATAGCAACAGATGTGGCGTCGCCGTTCTTTACTCCGATAAAACTGACCTTAGTCGCCTCGGTGTTTGTTGCTGTGCCTATGATTTTGTACCAAGTTTGGGGCTTTATTGCACCGGGCTTGTATAAACATGAGCGTAAGCTGATCATGCCACTATTATTCTCTAGCTCACTGCTGTTTTATGCCGGTGTGTCTTTTGCGTATTTTGTGGTATTTCCATTGGTGTTTGGTTTCTTCACCAGCATTGCGCCTGAAGGGGTACAAGTAGCAACGGATATATCCAGTTATCTCGACTTTATCCTCGCGCTCTTCATGGCGTTTGGTATTGCATTCGAGGTGCCTGTTGCGATTATCTTGTTGTGCTGGACGGGAGCCACTGATCCTGAAAGCTTACGTCAAAAGCGTCCATACATTGTTGTAGGGGCGTTCGTGGTAGGTATGATGCTGACACCACCAGACATTATTTCGCAAACACTGCTTGCAGTGCCGATGTGTATTTTGTTTGAAGTTGGCTTATTCTTCGCGCGTTTCTATGTCCGTAAAGATGTAGATGCTGAAGAAGAGTGATAATTGCGACAATGAAAAAACCGGCTTTTTAGGCCGGTTTTTTGTTTTTTAAGGAAGCAAAAACCAATGATTGATATTGGCGTAAATCTAACCAATGCGCGATTTGATAAAGATCGTGATGAAGTGATAACGCGAGCTCAAGCTGCGGGTGTGACGGGGCTGATATTAACGGGAACCAGTATTGAAGAAAGCCAGCAGGCATGGCAAATGGCTGCACAATGGCTAAACTATTGTTTCAGTACGGCTGGGGTGCACCCTCATGACGCTAAGTCAGTGGATGATCTAACACTCCCCGCTATCCGTGCTTTAGCTGCCAAGCCTGAAGTGGTGGCCATTGGTGAATGTGGCTTAGATTTCAATCGTGACTTTTCCCCCCGTCCCCAGCAAGAAGCGGTGTTTGAAGCACAACTCGCGCTAGCGGCAGAATTGAACATGCCCATTTTTATGCATTGTCGCGATGCTCATCAGCGCTTTATTGATATTCTTTCCCCATGGCGCGATAAGTTACCTGCGGCGGTTCTGCATTGCTTTACGGGCAGTGAACAAGAGCTACGTGAATGCCTTGCACTTGATCTGCATATAGGCATTACGGGGTGGGTATGCGATGAACGCCGTGGTACCGAGTTGCGGGATATTGTTCGCCATATCCCCGATAATCGATTGATGATCGAAACCGATTGTCCATATCTTTTACCGCGTGATTATCGACCAAAACCCAAATCGAGTCGTAACGAACCTCAGTTTTTACCCCATATAGCGACAGTGATTGCGGCATGTCGTGATCAGCAAGCCGCTGATGTAATGATGAATTCTCGTGCTACAACCCAAGCATTTTTTGCGATCGAACCATGCTAAATTTATCGACAGTGGTATTATCGAACTAGATTGCGAATCAACCTATACAAGGAGTAGGCCGTGTCTGTATCTATTCAGGGCGCGTTTCCAGCACGCCGTATGCGCAGAATGCGTAAACATGACTTCAGTCGTCGTTTAATGGCTGAAAACCAGATCTCCGTAAACGATCTGATTTACCCAATGTTTGTTCTTATGGGTAAAAATCGTCGTGAAACGGTAGAGTCGATGCCGGGTATTGAGCGTCTGTCGATTGATCTGATGCTCCAAGAAGCGGAATATTTAGCGAAGCTTGGTGTACCTGCGATAGCCTTATTCCCAGTCGTTTCCCAAGACTTTAAAAGCGTTTGTGCCGGTGAAGCTTACAACCCAGAAGGTTTGGTACAGCGCGCCGTGCGTCTGTTAAAAGAGCATGTGCCAGAGATGGGCGTGATTACGGATGTGGCATTAGACCCATTCACCATTCACGGCCAAGATGGCATCATTGATGAAGATGGTTACGTGATCAATGACGTCACCACTGAAATATTGATTAAACAAGCACTATCACACGCGGAAGCGGGTGCCGATGTGGTTGCACCATCAGACATGATGGATGGCCGTATTGGTGCCATTCGTGAAGCGCTTGAAGAGGCGGGTTTTATTCATACCCAAATCATGGCGTACTCAGCGAAATACGCGTCTAACTATTACGGTCCGTTCCGTGATGCCGTCGGTTCGTCGGGTAACCTCAAAGGTGGAGATAAGAAAACCTACCAAATGGACCCAGCGAATTCAGATGAAGCACTGCATGAAGTGGCGATGGACATCAATGAAGGTGCTGACATGGTGATGGTGAAGCCAGGCATGCCATACCTAGATGTGGTTCGCCGAGTGAAAACCGAGCTGAAAGTACCGACGTTTGCTTACCAAGTATCTGGTGAGTATGCGATGCACATGGCGGCAATCCAAAATGGTTGGCTGAAAGAGCGAGAGACCGTATTGGAATCGCTTATGTGCTTCAAGCGTGCAGGTGCAGATGGTATTTTGACTTACTTTGCGAAGAGCGTTGCAGAGTGGTTGGCTGAAGAAGCGGCTGCTCGTCAGGCAGATGCTGCATCTATCAGTGGCGAACAATAATATTCGTCTCTGGTGCTTACCATAGTAAGACGTAAAGACTGAATATATAGCGAGCGATGAGGATCACCTTGTCGCTCGTTTTTTTTGCTAACCATTTAACGTTAAGGTTTTACGTTTCGATTGATCGGATTTTGCAATGAGATCAGGGTCTCAGTCGATTGCACTTCATCAATCGCTTGGAGCTTATCAATCAACACGTGTTGTAATTCTTCAATTGATCTACACATCAATTTGACGAAGATGTTATACGCCCCTGTGGTGTAATAAGCTTCAACCACTTCATCGAGGTCATTGAGCCTTGCCAAGGCTGAATGGTAATCACGGGCTGCATTTAAGTTAATGCCAATAAAACAACAGACATCGTAACCGAGCAGCTTCGGATTCACGACCACCTCGGTTCCCGTAATGATCGCCGCTGCGCGCATTTTTTCTACCCGTACGTGCACAGTTGCAGGGCTAACATTGAAACGCTTAGCCATCTCCGCGTATGGTGTACGGGCATCGGTCATTAGAGCATCTAAGATATCGCGGTCGAGGTCATCGATCCGTGGTAGCGGGGTCATCGTTATTTACCATCCCTTGGTTTATACCTGTGCGAGCATCTTTTATACTGACGTCGGATCGGGTGTGATTGAAAAATATACTTATGCATTCTGCGACAATGCACTTCCAAAGGCTACAGTAAAAATACTTAAGCAATGAATTAAAGGATCACTGGCAATATTATGCGCTTTCTTCTCTTGTTACTTTTTCCTGTGACCTTTTCCACTTTTGCGGCTCCGCCTAAAACCTTAGTGATCCACTCCTATCATCAAGGGCTTCGCTGGACTGATTCACTGCAAGCGGGTTTAGAAGTAGCGACTAATTCACGTGATATCCCATTCAGTATTAGCTATATGGACGGTAAGCGTTATCAGTCGCCAAAATATCTAAATGAACTGCTTGATGTCTATCGTACAAAACTGCAAAAAGAAAAATATGATGCGATTGTCGTAACTGACGATCATGCTTTATGGCTAGTGAACCAGCTTGGCGACTATGTAGGGGATACCCCTGTGGTGTTTGGCGGTATTAATAATTATAACGCCCAAAAACATAACAAAATTAAACATGTTGTCGGTGTGCTTGAGTTATCTCGGGCGGTTGAGAATGTTAAGTTAGCCAAAAGCTTACAGCCGAACCTTAAGCGTTTATATGTTTTGGCCGATCGAACTTATACCGGGCAAGAGTTGTGGCACGATGTAGAAGAATATAAGCGTAAAGCTCCCAGTCTTGATATCGAATTGATTAAATTGCCTAACTATAAGTTTGATGATGTGCTGGACTTTGCC
Organism: Photobacterium sanguinicancri; assembly: GCF_002265265.1. Taxonomy (GTDB): domain Bacteria; phylum Pseudomonadota; class Gammaproteobacteria; order Enterobacterales; family Vibrionaceae; genus Photobacterium; species Photobacterium sanguinicancri. The sequence goes on along the minus strand of NZ_NOIF01000009.1, from coordinate 34,346 downwards.
AGTGATTTACCACCCGATTCAGCGATCATCTTGCTTGTGTATTTTAAAGATGGCGATGGTCAGTTTCGGGCCAGTCGAAAGTTTGTTAAGCAGCTAACAGAGAGAGCATCGGCACCTGTTTATGTGATGTATAACTTCATGTTGCAGTATGGGGCGACAGGCGGGGTGGTGACCAGTGGTTATGACCTGGGCACTATGATGGGTAAATTACTCAATAATGTCTTAGACGGTGATATCGTCAGCTATCCAGTATTGCAGTCGAGTCCGAGCCAGTTGATGCTCAATTATCCAATGTTAGAGAAGTGGGGGATTGATGTTGAAAACGACCAAGCCCTATTGGTTAATCGGCCACAAAGCTGGTTTGAGCGCCATAAGAAAGAACTGAAAACTATACTGTTCACCACTTTGGTGACTGGGCCAATCATTATTTTATTAGCCTTGATGATCCGCCGTCAGCGTAAGAGCGAACATCAATTGCAGCAAAGTCAGGCGCTATTTGAGGGGGTGTTTGATCAAAGCTTCCAATATATCGCGATCTTGGAGAAGCATGGCAGTTTAGTCTCTGCGAATCTAGCGCTACAGAATTTATTAGGCCGCAGCATCATTAAGTATGATCGCCCACTATGGCGTTGGGATTGTTGGGATCAAGATGGGGCATTGCAGCTTAGCCAAGCTTTTCTCTTGGCACAAAGCGATCAAATGTCACGCTTTACCGCGGAGTTACAAAGCAGCGATGGCGATCGCCTGATGTTAGATATCACCATCAAAAGCATGCCATTTGATGAGGCTGGTTCTGGACAAATGTTATTTGAAGCGCGGGATATTACTGCTCGCAGCCAGATGGAAGATAAACTGCGCGATCGTGAGGTGAGCTATAGCCTATTGTATGAGCAGCAGCCTGTTATTTTACTGACCATTGATAGCCAAGCGCGTATTCAATCAGTCAATCAGTTTGCAGCGGAACTGTTGGGGTACGATAAACGCCAGCTACTCGGCCATAAAGTAACAGATTTCTATTTGGGTAATACCGCTGTTCCTCAGCAATTTGTTGCGTCGGCCGCTCAAGAAAGCGATCAAAAAGTATGGCGTCGTCAGTTGCAGTATCGCTGTGCTAGCGGTGACACAGTCTGGATTCGTGAAACCATCCGCCCTGCTCAATCGAAAAAGCAGCTGTTGATTGTGGGAGAAGACATTACCTCTACCCATCAGTTGGAAGCCAAGTTGGCATATCAAGCGTGCCACGATTACCTGACAGACTTGTTTAACCGATCTTACTTTGAACAGCAATTAGAGCGGGTATTGTTAGACGTGAGCGACAAAGGTGCGCGTCATGCCATGTTCTATATTGATTTAGACCAGTTCAAAGTGATTAACGATACCGCAGGGCATGAAGCTGGTGATGAAGCGCTAAAGCAAGTGGCGTTAATGCTACAAAGCATCACGCCGAGTAAAGCGACCTTAGCCCGATTAGGGGGCGATGAATTTGCCGTGATCTTACGTCACTGTGATGCTAGCGATGCACTCGCTTTTGGTCGGGAAATTCTATTGCTGCTTGATGAATCCGAATTCTATTGGCAGAACTCTCGCTTTAGTTTTAGTTGTTCGATTGGGGTGCGTTTGATTGATGAAACGGCAGGTTCACCCCAGCAAGTACACGCTCAAGCGGATACCGCATGCTACGCCGCCAAAGATGAAGGGCGTAACCGCTTACACCTCTACCATCCGGATGATGAAGAGCTAAAGCGTCGCGAATTAGAAATGGAATACGTTAATCATATTCGTGACGCCCTGGCTGAAAAGCGGTTAGATTTATATGCGCAGCAAATTTCTCCGTTAGGGGGCGAGCACGGTAAGCATCATTACGAAATCTTGGTGCGGATGCGTAACCAAGATGGCTCGATGGTCTCGCCTGGATTGTTTATTCCCGCGGCTGAGCGTTATAACTTAGCGCACTTGATCGATCGTTATGTGGTGCAAGAAGCGATCGGATGGCTGCAAGCAAACCCGAAAGCCATCGAGCAGTTAGAGCTGTGTGCGATAAACTTGTCGGGACAGTCGATGGGCAATCGTGATTTTGTTGAATTCTTGATTGATCGTATTCGCCATTCTGGGATCCCTACGGAAAAACTCTGCTTAGAAATTACTGAAACCGCGGCCATTGGTAACATGAGTGAGGCGATACAACTCTTTACTCAATTAAAATCGTTAGGCTGCTTAATTTCGCTGGATGATTTTGGGTCAGGGCTATCATCGTTTGGCTATTTGAAGCGGATGCCGGTCGATATTATTAAAATCGATGGCATGTTTGTCCGCGATATTGCCGAAGATGAGATGGATTTTGCGATGGTAAAAGCGATCAATGAACTAGCCAAAAAAATGGGTAAGAAAACCGTGGCAGAGTTTGTTGAAAATGAAGCCATCTTGGCGAAGCTGCAAGATCTCGGGGTTGATTACGCGCAGGGCTATTTATTTGGTAAACCCCAGCCGTTAGCGAAACTGGTGGCAGAGTTGAGCCAAGACCAAAATGCGGTGGTATAATCCCGCCCCTTATTCTGATTAGCCGCATTTACCGGAGTATTTTGTGCAATTAGCTTTAATCTGTGAAGCCCCACAACGTCAGGGCGAGCTAGACCAATTAGCGCAACGCTGGGGACTTAGCCATACTGATAGCAGCGATTTTGCGTTGGTACTTACTGAAGAGCGTCTTGAACTGCGTAAGTTAGACGAACCTAAGTTGGGCGCAGTGTATGTCGATCTTGCTGGTGGTGCCGCTTCTCATCGTCGTAAATTCGGTGGTGGCCGTGGACAAGCGATTGCCAAAGCGGTTGGCCTTAAAGGCGGTGTGATGCCTAAGGTACTAGATGGTACCGCTGGCTTAGGGCGTGATGCTTTTGTGCTGGCAAGCTTGGGTTGTAAAGTGCAGATGGTCGAACGTCACCCTGTTGTGGCTGCACTGCTTGATGATGGCTTAACCCGTGCTAAACAAGATCCTGAAATTGGTGGTTGGGTAAGTGAACGGTTGACGTTACTGCACGCATCAAGCCAGCAAGCTTTGATCGACTTAGCGGATAATGCTGACTTTGAAGCACCAGACGTGGTGTATTTGGATCCTATGTATCCACATAAAAAGAAATCTGCATTGGTGAAAAAAGAGATGCGGGTATTCCAATCGCTAGTCGGTGCGGATCTGGATGCTGATGGCTTATTAACACCGGCACTGGCGCTAGCGACTAAACGGGTGGTGGTTAAACGCCCTGACTATGCTGAATTTTTAGATTTGGTGAAGCCTTCTACGGCGATTGAAACTAAAAAGAATCGGTTCGATGTTTATGTAAAGGCGGCCATGAAATAAACCCCATCAAGCAATGACGATTGGTGGCGCTACTAGAGAGAGGGGCGCCTTACTGGTATAACTGCAGAAATGGAAGAAATACGTCTACAAAACAGCACTCGATAATAATGCGCCGCACCGAGATGTGGCCTCGTTTTGAGATGAGTAAGTCGCTTTTGCTTGGAGAGTAGTCAATGGCAAAGTCATTATGTAAGTATCGTCGCGTCGAAATTGCCGACAAGATTGCCATTATTAGCAAGATTGTCAGTGAACCTAATTTTATGTGTTCGAGCTGTGCGCGTGTCGCCAGTGAGAAAGTGTATCTGTGTAAGCCCAGCGCATTAGTCTCTCAAGCGCGTTTAGCGAAAGTTCAGCCTGCATCGAGCATGAGCACCATAGTGCCAGAGATGACCGCGCTAAAAGAACATGAAGCGCAACCAGAGCAAGACTTGGGTAAAAAAGTCACTAAGTTGGCGAAGAAAAAAGCCAAGCGGTTAAAGCAAGCTGCGAAAGCGGTGAAGCGTTATAACCAAGCGGTAAAGAAGGCGCAAAAAACAGAAGAGGGTGACGCGTAGTCGTTGGCCGTACTTATGGATAATAAACAATAAAAAAGCCTCCGGTAGTGGAGGCTTTTTTATGTCTGAATCACGCTTCTTTTACAAGAACCGCTGTCATCACACATGTGATCACTGAAACAATGATGCCTGAAACAAGTAGCCATGCAAACATATCCATTTCGGTTGTCCATTTGTTAGCGAGAAGAAGCTATATTGAATAACGTTTACAAAACGCTATCAATGGTGTGGATATAAGATGAAATAACTATTAACACTTAGAAACAATTATGTTGCTGGGGAAAGCTAAATCATTGGTTGTGGGTATAAAAAAAGCACTCCGAGGAGTGCTTTATGTTATTTGCTAATAGGTTTAGATCTTAGCAGGAAGTGCCAATGTTAGTGCTTGACGAGAAACCGACGCGGCACCTTGTTCATCATTGAGTTTTTCTAGCACTTTAACCAAATGCGCGTAATCGGTCACATCAGGACGAAGCGCGATAGCTTGCTCGAAATGGCCTTTTGCTTCTTCCCACTTTTCATCTCGCATAAACAGTTGCGCCAGTGCGCTATGCGTCACTGGGTTGTTGCTGTCGTAGCGTAGTAAATCTTGCAGGCGAACAATCGCTGGGTGGTTATCTGGCAGATTCAGTTCAGCCACTAACCCAATTAAGGTGTCGTTGCTTTGCTTTTTCAGCGAATCACGTAGCACAGTGTACGCTTCGCTATCTGCTTTTTTGGTGATCATTTGGCGAACAAAGCAGGCCACGAGTTCTGGGCGTTGCTTGTCTTTACGGCTAAGGCCGTTCCAGTGACCCATTAGGCCATCGCTACCACTGTGTTGAGCTATGTGTACCATCAAACCACATTCAGCCTTCTGAGTCAGTATTACAGCTTCTTCAGCCGTAATAACGTGTTGTTTCTCAAGCTGAGGTAGTAGGGCTAATAACGGTTTCCAATCTTCAAGCCGGATGTAGCACTCTTTGAGTAGGCCCAGCATGATTGGGTTGCGACCGTGATTTTGTTTGATATCACAAAGTGTAGCTAATGCTTGCTCATATTCTTTTTGGCGTAACTGTAGCTTGGCACGAGTTAACGCAACAGCGAGGTTTTGGCCATCAAGATCAGAGGCTAAGCGAAGGTAATCATCACGCTGTTCTGTATCGCCTTGGCCTTGTGCGGCTTCCGCTGCAGCCAAGTAGTTTAGCATTGGTGTATCGCTGTACTTCACCGCTTTCACAACGAGCTTTTCTGCTTGTTTCCAGTCACCTTCGATCACTTTCATCAAGCCGTTTGCTGTGAGTGCACGTGCCTTACGGGTTTTACGACCCGCAAACCAGCCACGAGTTGAACTGCTGAGTGAGAAGATACGTTTTAGGATGTTTTCGAGTAAGAACAACACGCCTAACAACACCACAACACATAAGATAAGCGTAGTGACACTCATTTCTATGGTTTGGTTAGCTGCTGATATCAGGACATAACCTTGATTACCTGCCAGCATAGGGCCAACCACGACACCAGCAATCAGCGCCGCTACAAGTAGTAACAGTTTGATCATGCTGGATTCTCCTCAGTGCTGATTGGTTTTACTTGGTTGCGAAGACGTTCACTGATCAAATCGGTGATTAACGGCTGAGATTGCAAACGCGTAGGGTAGCTAGCTTCAATGCCTTCACCCGCAAGTTGATCCAGTGTTTTGATGAAGCTTTGGGTTTCAGGGGCATCTTGGTTGTAGAACTGCTGCGCCCAGTCTTTCGCCATGACCAGCGACTTGCTGTATAGCTCACCTTCTTCACGGTAAACCGCTTTGATGGCTGTCTCTAGCTTAGATTTGATGTTTTCTTGCAGATAGAAATCTTGTTTAGGTGAAAGCAGAGGTATCACGCTGCCATCACGCTTACGGTACGTAATGAAATGATCGCTGAAGTTCTGTAGCGATGTCATTAAGTTAGTTTTCCAGTCGTCTACCGACGTGCTGACTGTTGTGTCTTCTACGACTTCAGCTTCTGGCATGATGGCATTGGCCAATGGCAGGTTTGCCACTTGTTCTTGCAGGCTGGTTAAGCGAAGCACCAAGCCATCACGATCGATACGTGCTACCGATTTTAGTGATGTAATATCGGTGTTCATTGCTTTACGCACAGGCGTCAGACTTGGGTCGTTCAGCTCGGCAATACGGTTGTCCGCAGATTCCAGTAAGACAGTTGCGCTCACCACATCATGCTCTAACCATAATTTACGGCCCGCCATTTTCACCAAGTAATCCGCTTCAGCCAGTAACCAGTCGTTCGGACGACGGCCTTTCATTTCTGCTAGGGCGAGTTGTAAACCTTGGATTGATTGCTCTTGCTGAGTAATCGACACGTCGGTGCCATGTAGGCTTTGCTCTACTTTACCCAAGGTTTCTTGTTGGTTTGCAGCAAGTGCTGCTTTCATGCTGGTCAGTTGCTGTTGTAGCGCGGCAACTTGGGCATTTTGGGTTTGGGTTTGTTGATGGCCGTGATAATAAAGGCCAGCACCCAGAGCAATCACTAACGCAATGGCTATTGCGCCAGTTTTACTGCCACTTTTTTTGTCGGCGGGTGCTGCAGGCTGTGCTGTAGCTTTGGCCTCAGGTGCTGATTTCTCAGCAGTGCTTGTGGCTTTTTTGTCGGCTTCTTTTTGTGCTGACGTTTGTGGCTTACTTGCGTTAGCGCTCGCCTGCCCTTGCTGGTTGGTTGGCTTAGCGGCAGCTGAGCCATTTTCTGCAGGGGTGTTATTATTGGTTTTTTTATCAGTCATCCGATTATCCCATCGTGCCTATCTTGCTTAGGAACGTGAATAGCGCGTTATTGGATGCGCTGCCCACGGTGGAAAAGTTTTTAAAACCAAGCTGTTGTGCTTGGTCTGCAATCCTTTGGCTTGGTACGTAAAGCTGGCGTTGATAAAACCAAGCCTGTTGGTTTTGCGGTATTGCGGCGCATAAATGCGAAAGTTGCTCACCGCTGGTTACAACTAACGCTGTTACATCTTGTGATTGCCACTGCTGACAGAGTTGCTCCCCATTTAAAGGTAGCAAGCATCGTTGGTAGCATTCACAATAACTTACTTGGGCGCCACGTTCGCTAAGTGCTTGATGAATGAGCTCTCGTCCACCATTACCGCGTAAAATAATTATACGGCGTTGATTAACGTTGGCTAATTCAGATAGTGCAAGTAAGCCTTCACTATCACATTGATGCTGTGGCTGGTGTACCGATTGTCCCGTTGCTTTGCTCAGGGCAGCAGCCGTTTTATGACCAACAGCTATATAATGCACGTTTTTTGGCCAGCTAGCACAGTGTGAAAGTAAGTAATTGTGAGCTAAATTTACTGCATGAACACTGACGGCAATCAGAAAATCATTTGGTTGCAGTAAATTTAGTTGAGAAATGAGGGTCGGCAGGTCGGGACCTGCCTGGATTGTAAGGAGTGGTTGGACAATGGCTTTGATCCCCGCACTGTTAAGCTGTTGAGCGAGTTGCTCACCATCGGGTGATGGGCGGGTGATCAAAATGGTCATTACGCGTTGCCGTACAATTCATCAAGAATGGTTTTAGCGCCATCAGCCAGTAGTTGCTCTGCCAATTCCGTGCCGAGTTTTTCAGCATCAGCAGCAGCGCCAGAAATCTCGCCACTTACAATCTTGCTACCGTCGGGCTCACCCACAAGGGCACGTAACCAGATTTGGTCACCATCAAGCAAAGAGTAACTGCCGATTGGCACTTGGCAGCCACCTTGCAGGCGATTGTTCATCGCACGCTCACACAAGATGCGCGTTGCGGTATCTGGGTGGTTAAGTGGGGCTAATAAGCGGCGGACACGCTCATCATCTAAACGACATTCAATGCCTACAGCGCCTTGGCCTACAGCTGGTAGGCTGACTTCAGGTTCAATCGCACAACGAATACGGTCTTCCATTTTTAGACGGATAAGGCCAGCACACGCAAGAATGATGGCATCGTATTGGCCTTCATCAAGTTTACGTAAGCGTGTGTTAACGTTGCCGCGTAAATCCTTCACCACAAGATCAGGACGGTTGGCGCGTAGTTGGCATTGGCGACGCAAGCTAGATGTGCCCACAATGGCACCTTCAGGCAGTTCATCAATGTTGTTGTAGGTATTCGAGACAAATGCATCACGTGGGTCTTCACGTTCACAAATTGTCACTAAGCCCAAGCCTTCAGGGAATTCGACCGGTACATCTTTCATCGAATGCACGGCAATATCGGCGCGGTCTTCTAACATCGCCACTTCCAGCTCTTTCACGAACAATCCTTTACCACCCACTTTGGCGAGTGGGGTATCAAGGATAATGTCGCCTTTAGTGACCATAGGTACTAATTCTACCGTTAAGCCTGGGTGCGCTTGTTCTAGTTCAGCTTTTACAAATTCAGCTTGCCACATGGCGAGTGGACTCTTGCGCGTAGCAATACGGATGGGTTTATCGGTCATAGAATAGGATCCATAAAAAGGCGTTATTTTCGCTAATCGTATCACTCCTGCCGCGTGATGGTAATGAACAACTAGTCAGGAATGCATGGAAGTTGTATTGTCTTGAAATGTGTCTCGATTAATGTGATATTTCTCACATAACCCTCAAGATGCCACGGTAACCCCGTTGGTGCGCTGGCGAAATTGCCGGAATATACTAGCTTGAGGGATGAGGCAAAAGGATAACGCTGGCCATCACCGCATCTGCTATTCATAAGTTGTCATAAATCGTCACTAACTTTACGAGTAATGCAAAAAGTGTTAGATTGATCACGTTTTTGCTCGTATGTAGAACGTTCTCTACACTATTAATGACAAGATTTGGGCCGCTTAATGCTGGCAGCTCTTGGAAGAGTAATTTGCACAACTATATTCAGACGCTAAAAAGTAGACTGGATGCACTTCATATACTTCGTAATGAACGTGCTCATGCCGCAATGACGGCGACCTCGCAGCAGGTGTATCACTTGTTGCCTGTCTTACTGCATTATAATCACCCTGCAATTCCGGGCTATCTCGATCAAGAGGTACAGCACGGTATTGTGTCGTTTTCGCTATCTGAGCAACAGCAACAGTTCGTTGACGACTGTGGGTTAGCTGTTGGCGCTGAACTAACACTTCCTTCTAATGGACTCTCTTCACCGATCCTGGGTTTGTATGCGATGGGCAGTACCTCTTCGCTGGGACAAAGCTTGACCAGCGATTTGGATATTTGGGTCTGTATTCGCACCAATATGCCAGTTGATGAGCGTGAAGCGCTCGACAGCAAGTGTTCCCTGATTTCTGATTGGGCGATGGCACAAGGTGTTGAAGCTAATTTCTTTTTAATTGATGAAAATCGATTCCGCGACAACTTCTCTGAAGCCATGACTGGGGAAAACTGTGGTTCAAGTCAGCACTTGTTGCTATTGGACGAGTTTTACCGTTCTGCCGTGCTAATGGCAGGCCAACCGCTATTGTGGTTTATGGTGCCGCCAGAAATGGAAGAGTGTTACGACGAATATGTCGATTACCTTGTTTCTGCTGGTCATATCCGCCGTGAAGAATGGATCGATTTTGGCGGATTAACCCGCATTCCAGCTGAAGAATATTTTGGCTCAAGCTTATGGCAGCTTTATAAGAGTATCGACTCACCGTATAAGTCGGTACTGAAAGCCATTCTGCTTGAAGCTTATTCTTGGGAATACCCGCATACCCAGCTACTGAGCGTAGATGCTAAGCGTCGCTTCTTTGCGGAAGAGCGCTTTGAGTACTGTATGGACGCGTATTACCTGATGCTGGAAAAAGTGACTCGCTATCTTGAACGTATCGACGATCACCGTCGTTTAGATTTAGTGCGTCGCTGCTTTTACCTTAAAACCCACGAGAAGCTCACCCGTGAACCGTCTTCTGGTTCAGTGGCATGGCGTCGTCGGGTGTTGCAAGAATTGACTACCGAGTGGCAATGGTCACACGAAGTATTAAGTGAACTTGATAATCGTCGTAATTGGAAAGTCGGTCAGGTTAAACGTGCTCACAATGAGCTGCTTGATGCCTTAATGCTGAGCTACCGTAACCTGATCCGTTTTGCGCGTCGTAACGACATTACCTCGGCAATCAGCCCTGAAGATATCAGTATTTTGGCGCGTAAACTGTACGCGGCATTTGAGGTGCTTCCGGGCAAGGTGACGCTGCTGAATCCGCAGATTTCACCGGATTTGCACGAATCAGACCTGACATTTATTCAAGTACCAGCGGGGCGTACTAATGCTGCAGGGTGGTATTTGTATAAGCAGCCGCTCGACCCATACGCGATTTTGGGGCAGCCATCGTTAGAGCATAACCGTTACCTCAGCAAGCTGGTGGCATGGTCCTACTTTAATGGTCTGCTAACGGAATCAACCTGTTTGCACAATGTGGTGCGTGACACCGATTTGGATATCGATAAGCTGTACCAATTGGTCAGTGACATTCGTAATACTTTCCCTATTCGTCGCCCACAGCCAAGTTTACAAGCGTTATCGAGCCCATGTGAAATTCGTCAGTTAGGGTTATTTATCAACCTTGAAAATGATCCGACGACTGAATTAAAAAATCGCTCGATCCGTTTTGATTTTAAAAACACCGATATTTTCAGCTACGGCCCAGACCAGCAGTGCTTAGTCGGCAGTGTTGATTTGGTGTACCGCAATTCGTGGAATGAAGTGCGTACCCTGAATTTCAGTGGTGAAAATTCGATGCTTGATGCGCTGAAAACGGTGTTGGGCAAAATGCACCAAGATGCGATTCCACCAGAATCGGTGGATGTGTTCTGTTATAGCAAACACATGCGCGGCTTGATCCGTAACTTGGTGTATCAATTGGTGGCTGAGTGTATTGAAATGCGCTTGAAGCCGGTTGAACAAGAAAAACGTCGTCGTTTTAAAGCCATTCGCATTGGTGACCAAACCCATGGCCTGTTCTTTGAGCGTCGTGGTGTATCGGTACAGAAGCTGGAAAATTCGGTCGATTTCTACAGCTGCATTTCCAGCAACAAGCTGATTGGCTCACCGCAGTTGGTGATGGGTAAAACGGATGAACCGCATCCACCTGAAATTGTTGATGCGTATGCGAGTGAAGGTTTAATCCAATTTTTCTTTGAAGATTGCGATCAAGGTTTCAATATTTATATTTTGGATGAAACCAATCGGATTGAAGTATACCGTCAATGCAGCGGCGATAAAGACGAGATGGTGCACGGTGTAAACCGTTTCTATACCTCGGCGCAAGATCGCTTCAGTTACAGTGCGAACTTCATTAACTTCAACCTGCCGCAGTTTTATGACATCGTGCATTCTGAATCCGGTGGTTGTCAGGTAATTCCGTTTAAGAGTGGTCAGCAAGTACAGCGTCGACCTAGCTCTGGTAGCTCCGCAGCAGCCGTTATGTCGTTTTCACCGCGTTAATTACTTTGCTCAATCTTAATGAGCAATAAAATAAAAAAGCCTTCCCGTTCATCACGTTGGAAGGCTTTTTTGTTATGTGACAAGCAAAAGAAGCGGTGGTTACCACTCCACAGCTTCACCTGCATGCAAAGAACACTCACGTTTAACCAAGGCAAAAAACTCTTCGCCACTGCGGGTGCAGCGCCATTTTGTGCCATCAAATTTGAAATGGTAGCCACCAGATTTAGATGCCAACCACAATTCATGAAGCGGCTCTTGGCGGTTAATAACGATTTGGCTACGGTTTTCAAACTCCAGTGTCAGGACATTACCTGTCGTCTCAGGCTCGATATCTGCACCCGATTCATCGATGCCATCTTCAAGTGCTTGTAGGGCTAGATCAGCCAAGTTGTGAAATTCAGTATCATTCATCCCATTACGTCCTATTGCTTTTCCTATTCTTGGTGCGATTATAGAGGGCATTGAAACGATAATCACTGGCTTTAAAAATGCGTAAAGGTTTATTAGCGATTTTAGTACTGGGTGTGTTGGCGATCTCGGGTTGTGGCCAGAGTGGCTCATTGTACATGCCGCAAGATGCCGATCAGCAACAACAACAACAGTAGCGATACCGAACAGGGAAGAGAGACATTGGATTACTTTAATTACCAGCAAGATGGCCAGTTATGGGCCGAAGAAGTGGCACTCACTGAGCTCGCCGAGCAACATGGCACACCATTGTATGTATATTCTCGTGCGACGTTAGAGCGTCACTGGAAAGCGTTTGATCATGCGGTTGCCGATCAGCCGCACCTCATTTGCTATGCCGTGAAGGCAAACTCGAACATTGGTGTACTGAATGTTCTGGCGCGTTTGGGATCGGGCTTCGATATTGTTTCGCAAGGTGAGTTAGAACGTGTAATAACGGCCGGTGGTGATCCAGCCAAGATTGTCTTTTCGGGGGTGGGTAAAACCTCGGCCGAAATGAAACGTGCGCTAGAATTAGGTATAAAGTGTTTCAATGTCGAATCTGAACCTGAGTTAGAGCGTTTAAACCGTGTAGCGGCAGAGCTCGGTGTTATTGCTCCTATTTCACTGCGTATTAACCCAGATGTGGATGCGAAAACGCACCCTTATATTTCAACGGGACTGCGTGATAATAAATTCGGTATTGCCTTTGACCGCGCACCAGTGGTGTACCGATTAGCGCACAGTTTACCGAATTTGAAAGTGACAGGCATGGACTGTCATATTGGCTCTCAGCTGACGGATATTGATCCGTTCATTGATGCGACAGATCGCTTACTGGCGTTGGTAGACGAACTAAAAGCGGAAGGCATTTATATCGATCATCTTGATGTCGGTGGTGGTTTGGGAGTGACGTATAATGAAGAGCAGCCACCGTTACCGTCGGAATACGCAACGGCGTTGCTCAAGCGGTTAGAGAATCATCCTGAACTCGAACTGATTTTTGAGCCAGGTCGAGCCATTGCTGCTAATGCGGGTATTTTGCTGACTCGCGTTGAATACCTCAAACACACTGAACATAAAAACTTTGCCATTATTGATGCGGCAATGAATGATTTGATCCGTCCAACCTTGTATCAAGCATGGCAAGATATTATCGCTGTTGTTCCTCGTGATGGTGAAACTACTGAGTATGACTTTGTCGGACCAATCTGTGAAACGGGTGATTATCTGGGTAAAGAGCGCCTGCTTTGTTTAGCCGAAGGTGATCTACTCGCGGTGCGTTCGGCAGGTGCTTATGGTTTTGTGATGTCATCGAATTACAATACCCGCGCCCGCGCGGCTGAAATTATGGTAGACGGTGATACTGCACATGTTGTTCGCCAACGTGAGCAGCTAGAACAACTTTGGCAGTCTGAATCGCTATTGCCTTAATCTTTACGGTATTGAACACACAGGCACCTCTATGGGTATAACTATAAAAAAGGAACAACATGCAGATTAATTTTTCCAAAATGCATGGTTTGGGCAATGACTTCATGGTGGTCGACTGTGTCACACAAAACGTATTCTTCTCACCTGATGCGATCCGCCGCTTAGCGGATCGCCATCGTGGTGTCGGTTTTGATCAGTTGCTGGTAGTTGAACCGCCGTACGATCCTGAAACCGACTTCCATTACCGCATATTCAATGCGGATGGCAGTGAAGTTGAACAGTGTGGCAATGGTGCGCGTTGTTTTGCGCGTTTTGTCTGGATGAAAGGGTTAACCAATAAGTACCTTATTTCGGTTAGCACCAAAGCGGGCAAAATGTTACTGAAGCTTGAGAACGACAACCAAGTAACAGTCAACATGGGTGAGCCGATTTTCGAGCCGAGCAAGATTCCATTTCGTGCCAAACAGACAGAAAAAACCTATTTACTGCGCGTCGGCGATAGCACCCTTTTTTGTGGTGCGGTCAGCATGGGCAATCCTCACTGTGTCACCGTGGTGGACGATGTTGATACCGCTGGTGTCGAAACGTTAGGGCCATTGATGGAGTCGCATGAACGTTTTCCTGAACGTGTTAATGCTGGTTTCATGCAAGTGATTAGTGCCAATGAAGTGAAGTTGCGTGTGTACGAGCGTGGCGCAGGTGAAACTCAGGCCTGTGGCAGTGGTGCGTGTGCGGCTGTTGCGATTGGCCAGCGCCAAGGCTTGCTCGACGAAAAAGTAAAAGTAGTATTACCTGGTGGTGACCTGTACATCAGCTGGGCTGGTGAAGGGAAACCCCTCTACATGACTGGGCCTGTGGCGCATGTCTATGATGGACAAATTGTATTATGACCGATGTATCGCAACTGGATGAACTGACCGAAACGGTGTCAGACACCCCGTTGAATGACAAATTACACGATGAAGCGGTGGCGGAGTATTTACTGAGTCACCCTGAGTTCTTTTTACGCCAGCCTGATTTGCTGGCGTATTTGCACATACCACAAAGTGAACGTGGCGTAGTGTCTTTGGTTGAAATCCAGCTTGAGCGTTTACGCCATAGGGTGAATGAACTGGAAGGCAACATTACGCGCTTAGTGGATATCGCCGCGAAAAATAGCGACTTACATGCGTTATTTTCACAAGCACAGGTGAAGTTGTTCCAAACTCACAATATCTACCAAGCTTTGCTCGTGCTGGATGAATTAACCACTGAACTGAACCTTGAATACAGTTTGCGTTTGTTCGATAGCATGGACGATCACTTATTTTTAGATCGTCGCGAGTTTGAATCTTTCCGTGTTTCACATATGTCACGTCGCTCGGTGTATTTAGGCCGATTGCGTAAAAAAGAGAGTGAAATGTTATTTGAGCAACCACCACAATTGGGCTCATTTGTGGTGTTACCGCTAGGGTTAGACCGTCCGATTGGAGTATTGAGTTTCTCAAGTGCCGATGGCGGGCATTTTCAGCCCAATATGGATACCTTGTTTGTTGAGCAGTTGGCGTTGATCATTTCGCGTTTGATCAGCCACTGGGAATACAGCCGTGAGATATTTGAGTGAGTGGGTTACCCGTGAGCTTAGAAAAGTCGCTTAATCGCTTTTACGAGTATATTCGTAGTGAGCGTGAACTGAGCTTACATACTCAGCATAACTATAAGCGCCAGTTAACGACCATGGCAGAGCAGTTAGTGGTGCTTGGCGTGACAGATTGGCAGCAAGTGGATGCTGGCTGGGTACGTCAGCTTGCAAGTAAAGGCATGCGTGATGGTTTAAAAGCCAGTAGTTTATCGATGCGTTTATCGGCGCTGCGCAGCTTCTTTGATTATTTAGTTCAGATTAAAGTGCTAGCTGCCAATCCAGCGAAAGGGGTATCGGCACCGCGTAAAGCACGGCCGCTACCGAAAAACCTCGACGTCGATGAAATGGATCAGCTGCTGAATGTGAACGAGGATGATCCATTATCGATTCGTGATCGTGCTTTGATGGAATTGATGTATGGCGCGGGATTACGTTTAGCTGAAATTGTCGGCGTGAATGTTCGTGACATCAGTTTAAGCAAAGGTGATCTTCGCGTGATAGGTAAAGGTGATAAAGAGCGGATAGTGCCGTTTGCGGGTCTTGCCCGTGAATGGGTGGCAAAATGGCTAAAAGTTCGCGGCCAATTGACGAGTGCTGGTGAGCCTGCGTTATTTGTTTCTAAGCTAGGCACCCGTATTTCGACCCGTAATGTTCAAAAACGGATGGCTGAATGGGGGCAGAAACAATCAGTGTCGAGCCACATTAGCCCGCATAAATTGCGCCACAGTTTTGCTACCCATATGCTGGAATCGAGCGGGGATTTACGCGCTGTACAAGAGCTACTGGGTCACGCGAACCTATCAACGACCCAAATCTACACCCATCTTGATTTTCAACACCTTGCGAAGGTGTACGATGAATCCCATCCACGTGCCAAACGCGGCAATAAATAATGTGTTGAGCGAGTAATGCAGTTTTACCGACCTTTAAAGCCAATCAAAGCCTTAACCTTTGATTTAGACGATACGCTTTACGATAACCGCCCAGTGATCCGTCGTGCTGAGCAGGCGATGTATGACTGGTTGCATTCGGAGCACCCAGTGTCACGCATGCTGACCGTTGCCGATTGGATGGCGTTAAAGTTGCAATTGGCGAACATCGACCCTTGGTTACGCCATGATGTGACCCTTTGGCGTTTTGAGTTATTGAAAATAGGCTTAATGCAGTTAGGTTATTCGCTCAATCAAGCGACTCAAGCCGCGAACGACGGTGTCGCGACAGTGCTGGCAGTTCGTAATCAGGTTGATGTCCCGCCAGAGACCCACCGTGTACTGGCGTTGTTAGCACAGCGGGTGCCGTTAGTGGCCATCACTAATGGTAACGTGGATGCTGAAAAAATTGGCCTGAGTGGCTATTTTAGCCACTTATTACAGGCTGGTCGTGATGGGGCGGCTAAACCTGCGCCTGATATGTTTGTTCGGGCTGCTCAGCTCATTGGCGTACCTTGTGAAAATATTCTCCATGTCGGCGATCATTTACATACCGATGTTAGTGGTGCCTTATTGAATGGCTATCAAGCCTGCTGGTTTAACGATCTTAACCGTTGTTTGCATCGCGAGCCGCGCGCCCGTCGGTTACCCGATATTGAGATATCATCGTTGGCGGCATTATTGGATGTGGTCGCTGAATAGCGAATAAGCGAGTGAACAGAAACAACAAGGCGACGTTATTCACGTCGCCTTTTTTATTGAGCTTTTTTTTGTTGTGTCCCGTCAGGAAAGGCTCTATTGCAGTGCGCTGTGTTTTTTCGGTTCACTGCTGATCAGTTTGTCTACCGAGAATAAGCCAGCCCCCCAGAAGACGTTTACTAGCATCATCATGCCCCATAGCTGGTGGTCGAAAAACCCTTTCTCCCACAGTAAGGGATAGGACACTACGGCGATAATGTTAAACACAAACAGCACCAACGCCATTGGGCGGGTAAATAACCCAAGTACTAAGAAAGCCGGTAAAATTAATTCTGCCGCTGTCCCCATGTAGGCGGCTAATTGCCACGGAATAAGTGGAACTTGGTATTCAAATTCAAATAAATACAGGGTGCTGTCCCAGCTGGAATATTTCACCATTCCTGATTTAAAAAAGACCCATGCGACCCAAAGACGAGTAAAGAGCAATAGAAAAGGGATCAGGGGATCGGTGATCCGTTTAGCGACTCCATCGATGTGTTTCATAAAATTCAGCATGCGCTATCTCCCTGTGGCAATCCTTGAATGTCTGAAAAAACCTGCTGTTGGATCAATTCGCCGAGTATTGCCATCATTGCCGCAGTGGCTTCCCCTAGTGAACGACCTTGTTGGCTTAATTGCACCAGCGCGGTGGCGGCGGGAGTGGTGGTAAGCACCGATAGCTGCTCGGGGTGATGTTGAATAATGACCGACTCGCCTTGGGTGAGATCGATCTCTTCGACCTTATCTTGATGGACCATATGCCAGATACTGCCGACTGGGTAGTTAGCATCCAGTAAATAGGTATGCTCAGGCACCGTTAGCGTTGCGTGGGCGATATTGTCTTCGGTGAGATATTGTAATTTCTCGAAGGGGAAGTTGATGGCATGGCAAGGGTGCTGATTCGCGCTGTCGATCAGCCATTCCAGTTGAATTAATTCGACTAGATAAGGCACCGCTTCTAATAAGCTGGGATGAGTACATACTGTATTACCGAAACACGCACCGTATGGTGTTACGTCACCTTGCTTGAGAGGGTAATTGAGCACATGCTGGCGGGCTAATTGGGTAAAGCACTCTTCACCAATTACCGCCTGGGTACAGGGGTAGGTTGCTTCAAGTACTTCGCATAGACTTACGACGAAATTATTGCGATATACCTGAATGAGTTGGTCGGCGGGAAAGCGGCCCACCTGAATATGCTCGGTCACATCGCTGGGTTGATAGTGCAAGGCCGTCGAAAAGTCTTGCTGTAATTGGTGCAAAGCGGGTGCTGAATCAGGGGAGGGTGATTTGTCCATAGTGCGCCTCCTGCGTAATAATGGTGGTTGCTTTATGGGCCTCTGCCAACAAAACATCTAATTCAGGTATATCTAGATCCCACTCAATCAGGGTCGGAACTGCGCCATGCTGGCGGATCCACAGCTGATAGAGCAACCAGACGGGTTTACTGACTGGGCGGCTATGGGTGTCGATCCAAATCTCACCTTGTTCAAACTCTTTTACCGTAAAGCCTGCGAGGTGAATCTCTTTGACGGCAGCTGGGTTGAGCGCGCTGATATATTGCTGGCAATCAAAGCCATGGTTAAAGCTACTGACGTAAATATTATTGAAATCGAGCAATAAACCGCAGCCAGTGCGCTGTTGTACTTCGTGCAGAAACTCCCACTCGGGGATCGCTGAATGGCGAAAGCTGAGATAGCTCGAGGGGTTCTCAACCAGAAACTCTCGCCCTAAGTAATCTTGGACCTGTTCAACCTTATGGCAAAAATTTGCTAATGCCTCTTCGGTGTAGGGCAGTGGCAGTAAATCATTAAAATACTGGCCGTCGACCGAACTCCAACTTAAATGATCCGATACCGCAATTGGATTTACTTCATCCACTAAGTGCTTGAGATGTTTGAGGTGTTGTTTATCCAACGGATCAGCAGACCCCAGTGATAACCCAATTCCGTGGCAGCTTATGGGGTAGTGGTTTGCGATCTCTCGAAGCTGTTCACGTGCAGTAGAGTGTGGGTTGAAGTAATTTTCACTATGGATTTCAAGCCAGCCAATGTTGGGGCGCTGTTCGATGATTTGTAAGATGTGGGGGGAGCGTAAGCCCACCCCAACCATCTGTTGCTGTGTCAGTCTGCTCAATTATTTCGCCTCTGAAGCGCTACCAGACAGACGGTCACATAAACCTTTTGGTACCATGATGAAGGCATCTTTCTGACCATCGACTTTAGATGTACCAGCACATGAACTCGTCTTAGTCGCACAATCATTTTTACCAGCTTTAGCGACGCCGTAGCATTTCTCTTTTGCGCCATCAGCCGCAACAGCTGACGTTGAAGCCATAGTACCTGCAAGTGCAATAAGACCAGTAACAGCAGTGGCTAGGGCGATATTTGTCTTCTTCATAGTAATTCCTCTTTATACGCTGACTGTTGCTTGATGTAGCAACATTTCCTTTTGGTTTTTAATGGCGCTTTTTGCGCTCTCGGAACATAAGAAAGGGGTAGCAAGAAAATAATTTCACCTTTTTTACAATTAATTTACTTAGGTGTAACTTTCCGCTAGTTCCAAGCATAGAACAAAAAATAGTCAGCAAGAGGTTGAATCACTGATAACTTCTCAGAGTATTCTGAAATGGAGCTGTTATAATCGACAGCATTGTATAAATAACCAGTAGATGGCGATGGACGTATCACTCCTGTTAGATGGTCTTAATGACAAACAACGCGAAGCGGTGGCAGCACCGTTAGGTAACCACTTAGTGCTGGCAGGTGCTGGCAGTGGTAAAACACGGGTGCTGGTTCATCGTATTGCTTGGTTAATGTCGATTGAGCAAGCGTCACCGTATTCGATTATGTCGGTGACCTTTACCAATAAAGCGGCGGCAGAAATGCGAGGCCGTATTAACGAGCTAATGCATGGCTCATCGGCGGGCATGTGGAATGGTACTTTCCATGGTCTATGTCACCGCATGCTACGGGCGCATTATCTTGAAGCGCGTTTGCCTGAAGACTTCAATATCCTTGATTCTGATGATCAGATGCGTTTGATGCGCCGTCTGATTAAGCTGCATAACCTTGATGAAAAACAATGGCCTGCCCGTCAGGCGGTATGGTACATCAACGGTAAAAAAGACGAAGGGCTACGCCCTAAGCATATCGATACCTTCAACGACCCGGTTGAACAAACCTGGCTGCGTTTATACACCGCGTATCAAGAAGCCTGTGATCGTGCTGGTTTAGTCGATTTTGCTGAATTATTGCTGCGTGCCTTTGAGTTAATCCGCGATAACAAACATATTCGTGAGCATTACCAAGCGCGCTTTAAGCATATTTTGGTCGACGAATTCCAAGATACCAACAACATCCAATTTGCATGGTTACGCCTAATGGCGGGACCAGATTGTAATGTGATGATCGTCGGTGATGATGACCAATCTATCTACGGTTGGCGTGGGGCGAAAGTTGAGAATATTCAACGTTTCTTGAATGATTTCCAAGGGGCGTCATCTATTTTCCTCGAGCAAAACTACCGTTCGACAGGGAATATTCTAAAAGCGGCCAATGAACTGATTGCCAATAACAATGAGCGTATGGGCAAGAGTTTGTGGACCGACGGTGCCGAAGGCGATTTGATCTCAATTTACTCGGCGTTTAACGAGCTTGATGAAGCCCGCTTTGCGGTCGGTAAAATCAAAGAGTGGCGTGAACAAGGTGGGGTGTTGAAAGACACGGCATTCTTGTACCGTAGTAATGCCCAATCGCGCGTGTTGGAAGAAGCCTTAATCCAAGCGGGCATGCCTTACCGTATTTACGGCGGGATGCGTTTCTTCGAACGCCAAGAAATTAAAGATGCATTGTCTTACTTGCGCTTAATGAGCAATCGTAACGATGATGCGTCGTTTGAGCGGGTGGTGAATACCCCAACGCGTGGCATTGGTGATCGCACTTTAGAAACTATTCGTTTAGCGGCGCGTGATCGTGGCATGACGATGTGGCAGGCGAGTATTTCCTTGCTTGAAGAACAAGTGCTCGCAGGTCGTGCGGCCAATGCGCTACGTCGTTTCATCGAATTGGTGAACGCGTTAGAAGACGATACTGCTGAGTTACCGATGTACCAGCAAACCGATGAAGTGATCCGAAACTCTGGCTTACGTGCGATGTACGAGCAAGAGAAAGGCGAAAAAGCACAAGCGCGGATCGAAAACTTGGAAGAGTTGGTGACCGCAACCCGTCAGTTTGAAGTACCAGAAGAAGCCGAAGAGATGAGTCCGTTATCGGCGTTCTTGTCGCATGCGGCACTGGAAGCGGGTGAAGGCCAAGCCGATGAGTTTGATGATGCTGTGCAGCTGATGACAATGCACAGTGCCAAAGGTTTGGAGTTCCCAGTGGTCTTTATGGTCGGCGTTGAAGAGGGCATGTTCCCGAGTTCTCGCACGACCGAAGAAGTGGGTCGGTTAGAAGAAGAGCGTCGTTTGTGTTACGTGGGCATGACCCGCGCCATGAAAAAGCTCTACATCACCCATGCTGAAATGCGCCGCTTATACGGTAAAGATAATTACCACAAGCCGTCACGTTTTATTCGGGAGATCCCCGAGCAGCATGTCGAAGAAGTCCGAATGAAGGCGCAAGTGTCGCGCCCAGCGACTGGTGGGCGCTTTAGCCAAACTACGGTGAACGACAACTTTAACCAAACCGGATTTAGCTTAGGCCAGCGTGTTCAGCATCCGAAATTTGGTGAGGGGACAATTATCAACTTTGAAGGCAGTGGTGCGCAAAGTCGCGTGCAAGTCGCCTTCAACGGTGAAGGGATTAAGTGGTTGGTAACCCAATACGCCAAGCTTGATCCGATGTAATCACAGCGTATGTGTTAAATAATGAACAGCCCGTGATATGAAAATATCGCGGGCTTTTTGTTGGTAGGTGCAGGCGCGCTTATTACAAGGTATTACAGGTGCGCGTTATTACTGGGCGACGACTTTGCCTTCGCGACGTGGATCGGCGGCGCCAATCAGGTTTTTGCCGTCAATGCGGATTGCTTGTACCCCAGAGTTAAGCGGCTTTATTTTTACATCAAAGCCTAATCGCTCTAATTTTGGCGCCCAGAGTTCAGCATTGGTGTCTTGTTCTAGCTCAAAAGCACCAAAGCGGTTGTTCATGTTAGGTAAGTTGATAGCCTGCTGTAAATCGAGCCCCCAATCGAGATGGCCGACCAAAGTTTTAGCGACATACCCAATAATCTGACTGCCACCTGGTGAACCAACGGCTAAGCGTGGTTCCCCATCTTCTAACACGATAGTCGGTGCCATCGATGAGCGAGGGCGTTTGCCTGGCTCAATGCGATTAGCAATGGGAATACCATCGACATGGCTGCGGAAAGAAAAGTCGGTCAGCTCATTGTTGAGTAAGAATCCCCGTACCATTAAGCGAGAGCCAAAGCCATTTTCTATCGTGGTGGTCATGGATACGACATTGCGATCTTTATCGACAATAGTGAAATGGCTGGTGGAGGGCAGCTCTATGGATTCATCTGGCGCGTAGGTGTTGGCGTAGTTCCAAGTCGGCATACCGGCTTCTGCTTTTGTTAGTGCCTGATTCCCCTTAAGTAACTTCGCGCGCTCTTCAATATAGTCATCGGCGAGCAAGCCTTTGGTAGGCATCGGCACATAGTCGCTATCGGCCATATAACGGCCTCGATCGGCAAAAGCGAGGCGTGAAGCATCGCCAAGTAAGCGCCAGCTGTGGACATCACTGACCCCCATTTTATCGAGCGGATAATAGCTTAGCATGCCCATGATTTGCCCGAGTGTGAGTGCCCCAGAGCTTGGAGGTCCCATGCCACAGATACTGTACTGGCGGTAAGGGGCGCACACCGCAGGACGTTCTTTCACTTGGTAAGTGGCGAAATCCATGGCGCTCAATACCCCAGGGTTTTCTTCCACGCTCCGCACTGTTTTGACGATGTCTTTGGCGATCTGACCGTGGTAAAAGGCGGTCGCACCTTGATCGGCGATTAGGCGCAGTGTCTTGGCGTATTCAGGATTTTTGAGTTGTTGCCCTGCTTGAATTGGGGTGCCATCATCGTTAAAAAAGTAGGCTTTGGTTGGGGCGAAACGTTGAAGATATTCTTGGTCTTTCTCGACGAGTGACGCCAAGCGAGGGCTGACAGGAAACCCTTTCTGTGCCAGTTTGAGTGCTGGCGCAAACAGGTCTTTCCATTTTAATTTCCCTAAACGCTGGTGGGTGTGCCAAAGCAATTTGACGGTGCCCGGCGTGCCCACAGACCGTCCGCCTACCACGGCATCAAAGAACTTTAACGGTTGGCCTTTGTTGTCTTGAAACAAAATGGGGGTGACAGCATAAGGTGCGGTTTCACGGCCATCAAAGGTGGTCATCGCTTGCTTTTTTGCATCCCAATAGACCAAGAAGGCGCCGCCACCAATGCCCGATGATTGCGGCTCCACTAAGCCAAGTACGAGCTGGGTGGCAATCATGGCATCAATCGCATTCCCGCCTTGGCGCAGCATTTGCGCCCCTGCATCACTGGCCAATGGATTGGCAGCGGCCACCATCCATTCAGTGCCTTTGACCAGCGTTTGTTGTTGTAAACCTGTCGCCGCTTCTGGGGCGATGCTGTCTGTGGTTTGGCTGGCAAAAAGTGAGGAGCTAGAAAAAACAAACGCCAAGCTGAGAGTGAGCTTGGCGAGAGTTGGGGGCGTCATTTTCGGCATTGGGTGTCCTCTGATTTATGTGCATTCCATTTGCAATGAAATCAGAGTGGCAGCCTTATTATGCCTTGTCTAATTATTGGACAGGTTTTGTGCTTAAATTCAAATTCCGCTGACCACAGACCATAGAATGATTGAACCAATACTGATGAAAAGCACACCGCAGATACCGTCAATGTAGGGAGCGGCATATTGCAGTTTTTGCTGAAGACGTTTTCCCGTTAAGAGCCAAGCTAATAGCGCAAACCATATAAAAGAGGTGAGCCATAAAATAGCGATGGCACTGATTTTCCCCGTTAGCGACATATCGGCAGGCACTAGCGTTGAGAGTAAGCTAATAAAAAACACCAAGGCTTTCGGGTTAAGAATATTGGTGGTGAAGCCTTTCATCAGGGCTTGCTTACGGTTTGCCAAGACACGCGGTGGTGTTGGTGAAGCGGCTGGTTGTGTGGCTGGCTGCGACTTTTCATTGCTGTGTTCACTGCTGCGCTTAGCTCGCCACAGAGGCAATAAAATCCCCTTTACTGCGCCAATCCCAAGCCACAATAAGTAACTACCGCCTGCGGCTTGCAGTAAGGCAAATAACATCGGATGTTGATGAATAAGCAGGCTTGCCCCTGTGAGGCTCAAAATAGAATGCATCAAAATACCTAGAGATAATCCCAAGGCAATGCTGATCCCTGTTTGACGACCATAGCGACCTGCATTTTGCACCACTAAGGCAAAATCAGGCCCAGGGCTCATCAGGGCAATAATGTGGACAGTGACAAGCGTGAATAGCGTGGTGACTTCGTTGATCATTGTGGCGATGACATCCTTCAAATGGCGAGGCGGAATGCCCAGCGGCCGTCAGAATGCCGTAGTTTGCAGATAGAAGCTTGTAAAATAATGACAGTGAATAGGCTTAACGGCTATTTGATATGTGAAGGGGCAATGCCATAGGTCTGTTTGAATGCGTTGGCGAAGTGGGCTTGGTCGTAAAAACCGACATGATACGCCACTTCAGTACTGCTAAAGCCCGCTTTTAATAGCGCCATGGCATGCTCTAACCGAAGGCGGGCTAACCATGCATACGGCGTCATTGCGGTTGCTTTTTTAAATTGGCGCAGCATTTGAGAAGAGCTAAGCCCGCATAAGGTAGCCAAATCTTTTAAGCCGATTTTTTGATCCAAATGGGCCATCACATAGTCACGTAGCTGGGATAAATCTTTACTGCCTAACGCCGTGATGGGTGCTTCACGAACTTGCCCATAATGCGTTAATAAATAAGAAAACGATTCGATGGGTAGGCTATCTCGGGCCAGCTGTGAGACCAATGGATTATCGAGCTGCTGGTGGAGCTGCGTTAATTGGTGAAATAACGGCTGATCGGCAATGTTGTTTTGTGGGAAGCAGTAGTGGCCTTTGCCTGATACATCTTCAGCTTGCTGGCTAAGCCAATCCGGTGTAATGCTAAACACTTTCACGCGATAGCCTGATTGCTCTTTGGCCTGACCGTCATGGATTTCATCCGGTGGCATGATCACTAATTGTCCTGCGCCAGCGATGTATTTGGCACCTTGATAAAAGTATTGCTGCTGGCCTTGGGTGATCAACCCTAAATGGTAATCCAAGTGATAGTGCCGCTTGAATGCAAAGTTTTGATAATGGGCATCAATGAGGTTGATGTCGTCAATGGGGCTTTTGCGATGGCTGATTTTATTCATAACAACTCTCCCCTTTGATGTTGCTTGATAGCCAAGAATGCCGAAGAGGAAATTGAAGACACTCCCCCGTTTCTTGGTGCGTAGTTTTAGTACACCATAGCCACGACGGTGCTGCTTGTAAAAAATTCACAGCACCGGATGGCTAAAGGTATTTATCGGTAAGGGCTAAACAAGTGGTATTTGTTTTTTATTCTTGCGGTGAGTGCGTAAGCCATCGGCACTGAATATCACCAGGCCAGCCCAAATAAAGCCAAATGTTATGCCTTTATCGGCCGTAAAAGCTTCGCCATAAACAGCGACAGCCAGTAAGAACATTAAGCTTGGCCCTATGTACTGGAAGAAGCCCAAGGTTGAGAACTTTAACTTAGTGGCGGCGCCAGTAAAACAGAGTAAAGGTACTGTCGTCACAATCCCTGCTGCCATTAACAGCAAGTTGGTCGTTGTACTGTTTTGTGACCAATCAGAGGTGGGAGTATCGGCAATCATGAAAACATAAAAAGCGGCGACAGGCAGCAGTAAGCAGGTTTCAATAAAAAGACCGGTCTGTGCATCAAGATTGACTTTTTTCCTAAGTAAACCATAGCTAGCAAAGGTGGCAGCTAGCGCCAGCGCTATCCAAGGTAAGGAACCAAATTGGATCAGCTGAACCAACACACCACATGTCGCAAGTGTAACCGCAACCCATTGCCATGGGCGTAACCGTTCGCCTAAAAAAACCATGGCCAAAACGACATTAAACAAAGGATTGATAAAATAGCCTAAGCTGGCATCAAGCATGTAGTTATTATTAATTGCCCAAATGAAAATCAGCCAGTTACTGCCCACCAACACCGAGGTTAGTGCCAAGATCAACAGCATTTTGGGTTGGCGCATGATCACTGACACCTTATGCCAGTGACGGCGTACACCTATGATGGCTGCTAAAAAAAAGAAAGACCAAATAACACGGCTGCTTAAAATCTCAAATGCGCTGACATGCTGCAGCGATTTGAAATAGATAGGCGCAATGCCCCACATGGTATAGGCGGCAAGAGCGAGAAAAACGCCTCGTCGTGTTTGTTGTGCTTGTTCGTCCATTGAATTCCAAATCTTGTTTTATAAAAAAGCGAAAGAAAGGTATTTTTTGCCAAAAAATGTGACTGCAGTATAAAACGAGGGTCGAACAGAAACCAACCAGATTCAACAGAGAATGCCCGACAGCGGAGTTTGGTATAGAATACTCGCCCCTTTTGTTTAAAGAGCCGTGTTATGTCATCAAGCTGTGCTGAATCTCAGACGCCGAGCGCCCCATCTGCAAGCGAACAAATTTTGCAGGATGTGTTTGGCTACCAAGCGTTCCGTCTGGGTCAACAAGAAGTCATTGAAGCAGCGACAGCAGGGCAAGACGGTTTAGTGATCATGCCTACAGGTGGCGGCAAATCACTGTGCTATCAAATTCCAGCTTTGATGTTAGATGGCCTAACCTTGGTGATCTCACCGCTTATATCATTAATGAAAGATCAGGTCGATCAACTGCAAGCCAATGGGGTGGCGGCGGCATACTTAAATTCGACCATGACCCGTGAAGCGGTAATGGAAACCTTTGAGGCGATGCAGTCGGGGACCGTGAAATTGGTGTATGTCTCACCTGAGCGCGCCTTGATGTATGATTTTATTGAGCGTCTAAAGGGCATCCCATTATGTTTAATTGCGGTGGATGAAGCGCACTGTATTTCGCAGTGGGGGCATGATTTCCGCCGTGAATACGCCGAGCTGGGGCTACTTAAACAACATTTCCCTGACGTGCCTATTTTAGCGTTAACTGCCACAGCCGATGACACCACACGCAGTGACATTATGGGACGCTTAGCGTTGATGGATCCGCATGTGTATTTGGGCAGTTTTGATCGCCCTAATATTCGCTATACCTTGCAAGAAAAATACAAACCTATGGCACAACTAACCCGCTACCTAGCCGGGGTACGTGGCCAGTGCGGCATTATTTATTGCAATAGCCGTAAACGGGTAGAACAAATAACTGAAAAGCTGTGTGGCGAAGGTATTCGCGCGGCGGCTTACCATGCAGGGCTCGATTTTAGCGAGCGAGCGCATGTGCAAGAAAGTTTTCAGCGTGATGATGTTCATATTGTGGTGGCCACAGTGGCATTTGGCATGGGGATTAATAAGCCCAATGTTCGCTTTGTGGTGCATTACGATATTCCCCGCAATATCGAATCTTATTATCAAGAGACAGGGCGCGCAGGGCGAGATGGCCTACCCGCTGAAGCGGTGACCTTTTACGACCCTTCAGATCTCGCGTGGCTACGCCGTTGCCTCGATGAGAAAGAAGAAGGGGAGCAAAAAAGGGTTGAGAGCCATAAACTGAATGCAATGGGCGCGTTTGCTGAAGCGCAAACTTGTCGCCGCCAAGTTTTGCTGCATTACTTTGGTGAGCACCGAGAACAGCCCTGCGGTAACTGTGATATTTGTATCGACCCACCTAAACGCTTTGCTGCCCTTGAAGTCGCGCAGAAGGCGTTATCGTGTGTTTACCGCGTCAATCAAAACTTTGGCATGACCTATGTGGTGGAAGTACTACGCGGGATGCAAAATCAGCGGATCCGCGAGCATGGTCATGATCAATTGACGACCTACGGTATTGGTCGTGAGCACAGTAATGAATTTTGGATCAGCATTTTGCGTCAATTGGTGCATTTGGGTTTTTTAAATCAAAACATCATGCGTAGCTCAACATTACAACTGACGGAAAAAGCCCGTTTGGTATTGCGCAGTGAAATCAACTTAGAGTTAGCAGTGCCAAGGCTGGATAGCGCAGCACGTACGGCGAAAAATGATAAATTGGCCAATCGTCAGTACGATAAAAAATTATTCGCGAAATTACGCAAGCTACGTAAAGCGATTGCCGATGAAGATGATTTGCCACCGTATGTGGTATTTAACGATGCCAGCTTGATGGAAATGGCAGAGAAATTACCGACCTCATCGGGGGCTTTACTTGCGGTGAATGGTGTAGGCCAGCGTAAGTTGGAAAAATACGGCGACGCTTTTTTAACGCTGATTGAAGAGCACTTGATGGCGACCGTTGATTATTAGCCGTTGCGATTGAAGTGCTATTTTTGCTTGGTACATGGCAGGCAAAAAAATACCGGACTTATCCGAGTCCGGTATAAAATGCGTTTCGAACATAATAAGACTATGT
This sequence comes from Photobacterium sanguinicancri, assembly GCF_002265265.1. Classification (GTDB taxonomy): domain Bacteria; phylum Pseudomonadota; class Gammaproteobacteria; order Enterobacterales; family Vibrionaceae; genus Photobacterium; species Photobacterium sanguinicancri. Next base: position 6,227 of record NZ_NOIF01000009.1, on the reverse strand, counting down.
TGTCGTCGCAACAAAACAGCTTGCGTATTTGGTGAGAATGTTAACATCACCGGTTACCAACATTGCATTAAGGGTGATGAGCCGCATTAATGCAGTATTGTCGGCAACACAGTTATAAAACCATGAAGCTATAGCGCTTGGCTATAGTTGTCTTATGGTTTGATACCCATAGCAACAATTGGTTACAGGAATTAAGCCAAATAGCGAATTTTAGCTACTAAATCGCCGAAAAAGGACTCTATATGTCATCATTTCCCTACGAACCTTTCTCGGTTCGTCGCCTTGACTTTGAACACAGTCATTTACTATTAACTGCGCCTGACTTTGATTACGACACTTTTAGTGAAGTGGCGACAGCGTTAGTCGTGCGGATTGACTCAATTGTCATTGAGCAAGAAAAAAATGCCGATTTACATGTTTGGCTGATTGATTTCGAAGGCTGTCGACTCTTGCTCAAAGGCGAGCACTACAGTGGGGCGCTGTGGATAGAAGCTATGTCGAGTGCTGATAATGACACCTTGGCTTTTATCGCAAGTATGCTACCGACAGATACAGCACAATATTGTTAGTCGGCTCGTGTGTCCTTTTCTTCCGCAGTGAAACGATTGCGTGTGGTGGATGGCAGCAGTAGGGCTAGGCAGCTCGATTGGTTACTGTATAATCGCCCGCTTGGTCGCGTAGGGGTGAGATCCTACCGCGTGAATATATTTGGGTTCCCTCTCCCCCAATGACAAAAAGGTCTCTTTAATGACGACTTCGCAATTTACACCCGCGCAGCAGCGCAAAGCACTTTCCTACTTAGTGTTATTCCACTTAGTGATCATTGCCTCAAGCAACTACTTAGTACAACTTCCTTTTACGGTGATGGGATTCCATACCACGTGGGGGGCGTTTACCTTTCCTTTTATCTTCTTGGCAACGGATTTAACCGTACGCATTTTTGGTGCTCAGATGGCGCGTAAAATCATTCTGCGCGTGATGATGCCCGCCTTGCTGATATCTTATGGTTTGTCGGTGGTATTTTTCCAAGGGGAGTACCAAGGTTTTGCTCACTTATTGGAATTTAACCTGTTTGTTGCTCGTATTGCTGTCGCGAGCTTTATGGCTTATCTACTGGGTCAAATTTTGGATGTCTCGGTATTTAACCGCTTACGCCAAGCAAAAAGCTGGTGGGTTGCCCCAACATGCTCAACCATTATTGGTAATGCTTTAGATACGATTGCGTTTTTCTCAATCGCTTTCTACAACAGCCCAGATGCTTTTATGGCTGCGAACTGGACTGAAATCGCCTTAGTGGATTACACGTTTAAGTTATTAATTAGTTTAGGTTTATTTGTACCTATTTACGGTGTATTGCTTAACTACTTAGTGAAAAAGCTTACCGCATTGAACCCCAATTATATGGGGGAGCAAAAATTAGTGTGATACTCAGTATCAAACAAGAAGCCAGCAAATTTTGCTGGTTTTTTTTATTTGAAATTGGGTGCAGTATGCTGTGTTGTTGATGAACGTTAAGGTGAAATGAGGTGAAAACTATGTTGGTTCGTCAAGCTAGTTTGGAAGAAGCACTCACGGTGCTTGCTACGATCAAAGAGTTTGATCATGTTGAAACAGTAGAGAGTTTACAGGCTCGGATCGCGGATCAGCCTGCGCTGGTATTAGTCGCCCAAATGAATCAGCAACTTGTTGGCGTTAAAGTCGGGTATGCGAAATCTGATGATGAGTTTTATAGCTGGATAGGCGGTGTTTCACCCTTAGGACGAGGTCATGGCGTCGCGCAAGCTTTGTTAGAAGCACAAGAAGCATGGGTAAAAGCAGAGGGCTATAAACGCTTAACGGTGAAGTCTCGTAATCGGTTTGCCGCCATGTTGCGCTTGTTGCTGCGTAATGGCTATCAGATCCTTGATCTTGAAAAGAAAGGTCAAGTGGCTGATTACCGTTTGTACTTTGAGAAGGTACTGGCTAAATAACAATGCCTTACGGGTGCTTCACGTGGTTTTAGTGGGTGTTAAACGGGCAGAGTAAAGAAGTGAAGGACCTCTGGTTAGCATCTAAATGAAATTAATTCTCAATAAGTGCTTGCAATAAAGATGAGAATGGTTATTATTAACAGGCACTCAGGCGATGGCGGTTACATCAGCTAGCGTTCTGAAGGCACGACATTGCTCACATTGCTTCCAGTGTACTTCAGCTCATGGATGAATGTTCCCAGTGTAGGGCTAGGAACAACACACCACTTCTGCTGAGCGGCGCCTTCCAAAGTTGCGCCGCTTTTTCTTTTCTAGCGTTTACCCATTTTACTTCTTATTCCAATCTTTTTGACCAATCCGATCACGCTAATTTCACCAACTCTTTGACCAACTTATTAATGCCACTTGCAGCCTCACTTAAACTGCCAGCAAGCATGTATGCAGGTGTGGTGAGTAAACGGCGTTTTTGGTCTAATACGAAGTCATGAACCGGACATTCAATGTGTTCACCCCCCATATTATTAAAGACTTGGGCAGTGTCAGGATCCGTGCCGATCGTCCCTTTCGCTCCTGAGCCATAAATGAGCGGGATCATCGCCGGGGCTATACACAGATAACCCGCTGGTTTGTCGGCTTGGGCAAAAGTTTGGCAGGCACTGAGTACGTCGGGGTGGATCGTGCAATCACTGCCTTTGATGGCAAAGTCTGATAGGTTTTTGGCTGCGCCAAATCCCCCAGGTACCAACAATGCATCGAATTGGTTCGCACTAAGATCTTTGACGTCTTGGATCTGACCGCGGGCAATGCGGGCGGCTTCGATCAATACATTGCGAGATTCCGTACTTTCTTCACCAGTGAGATGGTTGATCACATGGTGTTGATCAATATTAGGAGCAAAGCAGTGCCAGCTGGCGCCTTCTTGTTCAATTGCTAGCAGGGAAAGTACCGATTCGTGAATCTCACTGCCATCAAAGACCCCACAGCCGCTTAAAATTACCGCAATTCTTTTCATTCTGGCTTCCTTTCTAGTCAAAATTGTCTATTTTTACAGTCTGTATGCTTAATTTAAGATTGCTACGCTAACGTTGTCCACATTCAATGATCATTGCTCGATCAAAGATCTATTTGCCTGTTTTTTGTTATCTTATTGAATTCAATGGTTTTTGTGCGATGTTTTGATTTTGTTTTAAAAGTTGATCCCAGCTTTAAAATTAAATACTAACAAAGTTATCCACAGATTGAGGGTGCGTCGGGGAAAACATCAGTTAACACTGGCGAGTTGTCGTGGCATTCTAGTAACCCGCCATACAGATTCCTCTCTTTGAGCATATATTATGCGCAATCTGTGTGCCGAGTGATTATGACTTTTCCGGATATAAGAATATCTCTATGGCTACTATTCCAGATAACCCGCTTATTTTGATCGATGGATCATCTTATCTTTACCGTGCTTACCATGCTGCACCTAACTTCACCAATTCTGATGGAGAACCAACAGGAGCGGTATATGGTGTTGTGAACATGCTGCGCAGTATGTTGCGCCAGTTCTCAACTGAACATATTGCGGTCATTTTCGATGCGAAAGGCAAGACTTTCCGTGATGATATGTATCCGGAATACAAAGCGAATCGTCCACCAATGCCGGACGATCTTCGTGGTCAAATTGAACCACTTCACGCTGTAATTAAAGCAATGGGTTTACCCTTGATCTCGATTTCAGGGGTGGAAGCCGATGATGTGATTGGTACGTTAGCAAGCCAAGCATCACAGGCGGGGATGCCTGTACTGATCAGTACGGGTGATAAGGATATGGCGCAGCTAGTGGATGAGAATGTCACTCTGATCAATACTATGACAGATGTGGTGATGGATCCTGCTGGCGTAGTAGAGAAGTTTGGTATTGGTCCCGAACTGATCATCGACTATTTAGCCTTGATGGGCGATAAAGTTGATAACATTCCGGGTGTACCGGGTGTGGGTGAAAAGACAGCGAAAGCCTTGCTAACAGGTATTGGTAGTTTAGATGCGCTGTATGACAATCTTGATGCGATTCCAGCCTTAGGTTTCCGTGGTTCGAAAACCATGCCTAAAAAGCTGGAAGATAACAAAGATGCGGCATATATGTCGTACCAACTGGCAACGATCAAGCTGGATGTTGAGCTTGAGATGGCACCGCATGAGTTGGTTAAAACCACCCCAGATACCGATGAGCTGACCAAACTATTTGGTAAATTACAGTTCCGTCGTTGGTTGAGCGAAATGCTTGATGGTAGCGATGGCAAAATTGTAGCCGATGAACGCGTTGTTGGTGGTAGTGCAACGGATGAGCCTAAAATTGTTGCGCCAGTCATTGATCGCAGCGGTTACGAAACCGTATTAGATGAAGCCAGCTTTAGCGCTTGGCTTGAGCAACTGAATACCGCTGAGGTTGTCGCGTTTGATACCGAAACGGACGGCCTAGATTACATGACCGCTAACTTGATTGGTGTGTCATTTGCGGTTGAAGAAGGGAAAGCGGCATACGTACCTGTCGCTCATGATTACCTTGATGCTCCAGCGCAATTGGATCGAGATTGGGTATTAGCACAGCTAAAACCATTACTTGAAGATGCAACCAAAGCGAAAGTGGGTCAAAATCTGAAGTTTGATGCCAGCATTTTGGCGCGATACGATATTGATATGCAGGGTATTGTGTTTGATACCATGCTGGAGTCGTACGTGTTCAATAGTGTGGTTGGCCGTCATGATATGGATAGCCTATCGCTGCGTTACCTAGAGCATAAAACAATTAGCTTTGAAGATATCGCGGGTAAAGGTAAAAAGCAGCTAACGTTTAATCAAATCGATTTAGAACAAGCTGGTCCTTATGCGGCGGAAGATGCGGATATTACTTTACGCCTTCATAACGTACTGATTGCCAAAGTGAATGCAGACGAGAAATTAAAATCTGTATTTGAAGAGATTGAAATGCCACTGGTGCCTGTTCTCTCGCGTATTGAACGTACCGGTGTGTTGATTGACAGCATGCTAATGGGCGCACAATCGTCAGAATTAGCCGTGCGCTTAGACGAACTCCAACAGCAAGCGTATGAAATTGCAGAGCAAGAATTTAACTTAAGTTCACCGAAGCAACTGCAAGCTATTTTGTTTGAAAAGATGGGTTTACCTATCTTGAAGAAAACACCGTCTGGTGCGGCTTCTACTAATGAAGAAGTGCTGCAAGAATTGGCGCTTGATTACCCATTACCCAAATTAATTTTGGAATACCGTAGTTTGTCGAAGTTGAAGTCAACGTACACCGATAAACTGCCGAAAATGGTGAATCCGGCTACTGGGCGAGTACATACCTCGTACCATCAAGCGGTAACAGCGACTGGGCGTTTGTCGTCAAGCGATCCAAATTTACAGAATATCCCTATTCGTAATGCTGAAGGCCGTCGAATTCGCCAAGCGTTTATAGCCCCAACGGGATACAAAGTACTGGCGGTCGATTACTCGCAAATCGAATTACGTATTATGGCGCATTTGTCGGGTGATGAAGCATTGCTTGAGGCGTTCCGCACGGGTAAAGATATTCATGCTGCAACAGCGGCTGAGATCCTTGGCTTGCCGATTGACTCGGTATCAACCGAGCAGCGTCGTCGTGCTAAAGCGATCAACTTCGGTTTGATCTATGGCATGAGTGCATTTGGTTTAGCGAAACAACTGGGCATGGGGCGTAACGAAGCGCAAGAGTATATGGATCTGTACTTTGAACGTTACCCTGGTGTGCTGGAATATATGGAAAGCACCCGTAATACCGCGAGCGAGCAGGGCTTTGTTGAAACCTTATTTGGTCGTCGCTTGCACCTGCCTGATATCAAATCACGTAACGGTATTCGTCGTAAAGCAGCAGAACGAGCTGCTATCAATGCGCCGATGCAAGGTACCGCGGCTGATATTATTAAGCGTGCAATGGTGTTGGTTGATGAGTGGGTCCAACAGCAACCTGAAGGTCAAGTTCGTCTACTCATGCAAGTGCACGATGAACTTGTATTTGAAGTACAGAATGAGCATTTAGATGCTGTAACTGCAGAGGTACAGCGTTTGATGGAAGCGGCGGCACAATTGGATGTTCCTCTTGTTGCTGACGCTGATTCTGGGGATAACTGGGATCAAGCCCACTAAGGGCTCAGCACTCTATTTATTGAGAAAGAAGACGAATAGCCAGCCTTAGCTGGCTATTTTTTTATGTGAATTAAGCTGCTAATGACAATT
>NZ_NOIF01000008.1 GCF_002265265.1 Photobacterium sanguinicancri | reverse complement strand
TCGCTGTTTTAATTTTACTCTTTTGTTGGCCGCTTATTTTATTCGCTATTTTATTTATAAAGTTAGAAGACGGTATTTCATCGCCCATTTTATATTCCCAGCAACGTATTGGTTTGAAAGGGAAACCATTCAAAATCTATAAATTTAGAAGCATGTCCTTAGACGCGGAAAAAGATGGCATAAAATGGGCAGAAAAAGCAGACCCTCGCATAACCAGAGTTGGCCACTACCTTCGTAAATATCGCATAGACGAGCTACCCCAACTTTTTAATGTTTTTCGAGGTGATATGTGTTTTGTTGGCCCTCGCCCTGAACGCCCTCATTTTTCAGAACAATTCGAAGAGTCTATTCCATATTACAACCATCGCCATAATGTTAAGCCCGGCTTAACAGGCTGGGCTCAACTAAAGTATCCCTATGGTTGTGGCAAGGAAGATGCCATTGAAAAACTAAAGTTTGACCTTTATTACATAAAACATCGTAGCTTTATCCTTGATTTACTGATACTCGTGCGCACTTCTGAAATAGTGCTGTTTGGTAAAGGACGTTAGTTCTTGATATTCCATCACTTATTCTAGAGGGCTTGCCATGAATGGATTCACAAATAACATTCTCCCAACAACCAATGCTTTAACCATTGATGTAGAAGATTACTTTCATGTTGAAGCATTTTCATCTGTTGTAAAACGGGAGGATTGGGGCAATAAATACCCGTTACGTGTTGAAAAGAATACTCATCGCATTCTTAACATCCTTGATCAGCATGATGTAAAAGCTACGTTTTTTATCTTAGGTTGGGTCGCAGAAGCCTGCCCCAATTTAGCACGAGCAATTGTTGCAGGTGGGCATGAGTTGGCGAGCCATGGTTTTGCCCACCAGCATGCGAACAAACAAACACGAGAAACCTTTAGGCAAGATATATGTCGCAGTAAGCAGCTACTCGAAGATCAATCTGGTATGCGCGTGCATGGCTACCGTGCACCCAGCTTTTCAATTGGGCTAGGTAACACTTGGGCTTTTGAAGAATTACAACAAGCGGGCTTTAGCTACACTAGCAGCACTTATCCTGTTAAACACGATATTTACGGCACACCAGAGTGGCCTCGATTTAAGCATCTACGCCAAGAAGGGATTATCGAAATTCCAATTCCAACACTCAATGTACTAAATCGAAATGTACCTATTGGTGGTGGGGGATATTTTCGATTGTACCCATATGCTTTAAGTCGCTATTTCATAGAGCGTTTCAGGCAACAAACTCAACAGCCTTTCAGTTTTTATTTCCATCCGTGGGAAATTGACCCTATGCAACCACAAATGCACGGTATTTCAATAAAATCTCGTGTACGGCACTACCTGAACTTGAATCGTATGGAAGCCCGCATTCATCGGCTCCTCAGCGATTTCCAGTGGGACACAATGTACAACACCTATCAATTACATGGATTAGTAAGCGATGAAAAATCTAGCAATCAGGAAGATAGCAGACAACGACTTTCCAGCTTGGGACAATTACGTTGATAACCATGACGACGGTAGCTTTTTTCATCTAACGGGGTGGCAACATGTTATCAGTAAAGTTTTTGGTCATCGTCATCACTATTTATTAGCGGAAAATGATGATCAGCTTGTCGGCATATTGCCGCTTTTTGAGCAAAAAAGTCGATTGTTTGGTCATGCGCTAGTCTCGACCCCTTTTTGCGTTTACGGCGGTGTTATTGCCGATGATGATGATGTTAGAAAAGCATTAGAAAAAGCAGCTTATGAACTAGGATGTTCACTCAATGTTGATTACATTGAACTAAGGGACAAAGAGAATAAAGAAAGTGAAGCACCTTGGCAGCCACATTGTCATCACGCAACGTTCTCATGTGCGCTCGAAGCTAACCCTGATGCCATCCTCTCGACGGTTAAACGTAAACAACGCGCTGTTATTCGCCAATCCAATAAAAACAGCTTACACGCAGATCTAACAAATAACCCTGCACTTTGTTATCAAGTATATGCTGAATCAGTCCGAAATTTGGGTACACCTGTTTTTAACAAAGCGCTTTTTAGTGAGTTAAAACAAACTTTTGGCGAACGTTGTGAAACGCTCGTTATTAGGGACAGTAACAATGTCCCTGTTTCAAGCGTTTTAAGTTTTTACTACAAAAAACAAGTCCTTCCCTATTATGGCGGCGGTACAACGCAAGCCAGACAGCTAAAAAGTAATGACTTTATGTACTACCAGCTCATGTGTGAAGCCCAGAAAAAAGGGGCTGACGCTTTTGATTTTGGCCGTAGCAAAATTGACTCGGGCGCTTATCAATATAAACGTCACTGGGGAATGGACGAAAAACCACTGCACTATCGCATTGCCCTTGTTAACGCAAAATCTCTCCCTAACTTATCGCCAAACAATCCAAAGTATCGTTTTTTCATCCAAGCATGGCAAAAACTGCCACTCGGCATTAGTCGCCAATTAGGGCCAATGTTATCGAAGTATTTAGGGTGAACACTATGAAAGAGCCATTGTTATACCTATGCCACCGCATTCCTTTCCCGCCCAATAAAGGCGATAAGATAACAACGTGCAACGTACTTAAATTTTTAAGTCGCCATTTCGATGTTTATCTTGGTTGTTTTATCGATGATCAGTTTGATCAGCGCTATGTCGATGACGTAAAAAAACTGTGTAAAGAGACCCTCTTTATTCCACTGAATCCTTCTATAGCAAAGGTTAAAGGCTTACGCGCTTTTTTAACGGGTGATCCAATCACAGTGCCTTACTACTCGCACAAAAAAATGCAAAACTGGGTTAATCAGGTTATAACCACCCATGGTATCGAAAAGGCCTTCGTCTATTCAGGCTGTATGGCGCAGTACCTACTTAATCCGCCCACTTCGATTCATAAAGTGATTCATTTTGCTGATATTGATTCCGATAAATGGCGCCAGTATGCACATCAAGCAACGGGCATCATGCGCTATGTTTATCAACGAGAACATACGACGCTAGAGCATTTTGAGATAAACGTTGCTGATAACTTTGATATCAGCTGTTTTATTTCAGAAACTGAAGCTGACCAATTTAAAACCATGGTCGATAAACAGACCAAACCAAAAATTCAAATTCTTGAAAATGGTCTCGATTGCGCTTACTTTTCGCCCGAGCAACCCTCTGTGCTATCAGAGCCCTACGCATTAGATTCACAAAACTACATCGTTTTCACTGGCGCTATGGACTACCGCCCCAATATTGATGCTGTTTTGTGGTTTGTCGAAAATGTATGGCCAAGTGTGCTTGCCGCGCAACCAGAGAGTTATTTTTATATCGTCGGTTCAGCCCCGCCTAAATCTGTACTCAATTTAGCGCAAGAAAAAGGGGTTGTGGTAACGGGCAGAGTTGAAGATATTCGCCCATATATGCAACATGCGAAAGGCGCCATCGCACCAATGCGGATGGCTCGTGGGATTCAAAATAAAATATTAGAAGCAATGGCGATGGCGAAGCCTGTTCTCTCATCCACCATCGGCATGGAGGGGCTTGAAAACTACCCGACGCAATACCTTTCTGTCGAGGATTCCCCTGAAGAAATCACAGCTTGGATTATTGAAAAATTAGAGAATCCAGTACTTACCGCAACGGAGTCCCGTCAATGGCTTGAAGCCAATTTTAGCTGGGAGGCCAAACTCACCCCCCTATTAAGCTATTTAGGAGAGAGCCATGAATAACTCTATCATATTACGCTTAATGCTTCCTTTGGCCGCGTGGGGGCTGGTTTTTTCAGGCTCTTTACAAACAATGGTCAGTGTATGGATGCAATCAAAAACCTATGAACACTGCTTTTTGATTGTTCCTATTTCATTATGGCTAGTATGGCAAAAGCGACAAGATATTCGGAAAGTACCTTACACCTCTAGTTGGATCCCTCTTTTCTTACTCATTTTTCCTGCGATGTTATGGCTTCTTGGGCGCGCAGCCGATATATCTTTATTTCAGCACGTGGCCAGTGTAGTCAGTTTGCAACTCATCATATGGGCAGTCATTGGCACCCCAATGGCAAAGCTACTTTGGTTCCCTATCCTCTTTTTGATTTTTGCGGCGCCCTTTGGCGAAGAGCTGGTACCGGCACTTCAGATTATCACAGCTGATCTTTCCGTTTTCTTCTTAAATATTGTTAATATTCCGGTATACCGTGAAGGCCTTTACCTCACGATTCCTAATGGCCAATTTCACGTTGCTGAAGCATGTTCTGGTATACGCTTTCTTATTTCGAGCATTGCCTTGGGAACGCTTTTTGCCTACTTGCAATTCAACCATTGGTGGAAACGAATCCTTTTCACTGGCTTTTCTTTTATCTTCCCTATTGTTGCCAATGGACTCAGGGCTTTTGGCATTATCACTATTGGTTACCTCAGCGATATGGAGCACGCAACAGGTGCTGATCACCTCGTATATGGTTGGGTATTTTTCAGTATTGTTATTTTGGTTATCTTTTTCACTGCCAATATCTTTGCCGATCCTCCTGCGAAAAGCACTGACTTTGCCTTTCATAATGTCTCTACCGAGAAAGCAGATAAAAGTCTGAAAGTTATCGGTTGTTTAACCATGGTTTTACTAAGCTTAGGGTTATGGGAACAATCCTTTAAAACTAACGATATCGTCGCGAAAAACGCAAAGCTGATGCCAAACAATGTCACGCCTATCAGTCAATCAAAATGGGGAATTCAGTTTCAACACGCTCAACAACACGTCTTAGGTCAGAGTCAAGATGGCAGTGTTGAGTACTTCAATGCAATATTCAGTCTTCGTCAAGATGAAGGCGAAATTATCAATCAAAACAATCAATTATTTAATAAGAAACACTGGAGGGAAGTGGCTTCACAGGTTATTCAGTTAACTCCAGATCTCGATGCCACCGAAGTCCTTGTTTTAAATGATACTGGCACACAGATGAAAATCATCTACTGGTACTGTGTCGATGACTTTTGCTCAAGTAAGCCCATTGATATTAAGTGGGCACAAGCGACCCGCTTAATTACAGGACAAAATGCAACGGCAGAAGTACTCGCGGTTGCCAGTACAACTCTTAGCGAGAGCACAATACGAGAACTAGCAAAACAATGGCAGTAGCCATGATGACGGACGCTCACCATAAAAGGATTATCTATGTGTGGAATTGCGGGGATTTTCAATCTTTATCGAACCGCCCCATTACAGCCAGAGCTACTTAAAACCATTAATCGTCGGCAAAGCCATCGCGGTCCAGATGATGAAGGTTACTATTTTGACAGTTACATTGGCTTGGCGCACCGTCGTTTGTCTATCATCGATTTATCAGGCGGTCATCAGCCGCTATTCAATGAAGATGGTAGTATCGCAGTCGTTTTCAATGGTGAGATTTATAACTTTCAATCCTTAGTTGCTGAGCTAACACAAGCGGGTCATGTCTTTAGTACATACAGTGACACCGAGGTCATTGTGCACGCATGGGAAGAATGGGGAGAAAAAGCGGTAACGCGTTTTCGCGGTATGTTTACCTTTGCCATTTGGGATACTAACCGTCGTCAATTATTTATTGCTCGTGATCGTTTGGGCAAGAAGCCTCTTTTTTACAGCCAAACAGCCCAAGGGCAACTTGTTTTTGCATCTGAATTAAAAGTACTGCTTGAACACCCAGAAGTGAGCCATGCGTTACGACCTGAAATGGCAGAAGATTTCTTCATGTATGGTTATATCCCAGATCCCTACACGGCTTACCAGCATATCTATAAACTTGAAGCTGGCCATACCATGCTGCTAACACCCGGAGAGCAATTAAGAACATCCCCTTATTGGGATCTTTCAGCGCCTGAAAATTATTTAAGTTGGGAGCAAACCCAAGGGGCATTGATTGAACAGTTAGAAGACGCAGTAAAAATACGTTTAATGGCAGATGTACCATTAGGGGCATTTCTTTCTGGTGGTGTCGACTCTAGCGCCATTGTCTCTATGATGGCTCGCTTACAAAATAACCCTGTAAACACCTGTGCTATTGGCTTCAATGAAGCTGAATTTGATGAAAGTGAATATGCCCTTCAAATCGCGAACCAATACAGTACCAATCATATCGCTCACATTGTGGATGCTGATGATGTCAGCTTAATTAAGCAACTCAATGATATTTACGATGAACCGTTTGCCGACAGTTCTGCATTGCCTACATACAGAGTATGTCAGCTCGCCAGAAAGTCGGTTAAAGTTGCACTATCAGGTGACGGTGGTGATGAGATATTCGGTGGATATCGCCGCCATCGCATGCATTTAGCAGAGCAAAGAGTCCGCCAAGCAATCCCTTCCCGTTTCCGTAAAACCATATTTGGCTCACTCGGCAGGCTTTATCCCAAGGCTGATTGGGCACCACGCCCATTACGCGCCAAAACAACGTTTCAATCGCTGGCATTAAACCAAGTAGAAGCGTATGCCAGCTCTATATCTAAGCTGCGTGTGGATGAACGCGAACAATTATTTAGTACCCAATATCACCAGCAGTTGAATGGCTATAACGGTATCGATCAATTAACACAACATGCCAATAATGCCCCAACCGATGATCCCCTCAAGCTCATTCAATACTTAGATATAAAAACGTGGTTAGTCGGCGATATTCTGACTAAAGTTGACCGCGCCAGTATGGCTAACTCGCTAGAAGTCCGTGCACCTTTATTGGACCATGAGTTTATCGAGTGGGCTTTTAGCGTTCGTAGCCAAGACAATATTCAGAGCGTGCAAGGTAAAGGGGTACAAGGAAAGTACGCGTTCAAAAAAGCCTTAGAACCCTATATTAACCAAGACATTTTGTATCGACCTAAAATGGGATTCTCCATGCCGATTAGCCAATGGTTTAGGACATCCCTTAAGCAAACGCTACACGATTCTGTTTTGTCCACCAATATGCTGGACAGTGGTTACTTCAATGTCGACCACCTTAAAAAAATGCTACAAGAACACAGCGAAGGTTATCGCGATCATGGTGCGTCATTGTGGTGTTTACTGATGTTCTCTCAATTCATGATGAAGCAATAGGAAACAGTCTCAGTATGAATATATTAACGATTTCGACACTGTTCCCAAATAGCATGGATCCTAAACATGGCGTATTTATTGAGACAAGGCTAAAGCATTTAAAAAAACATTATCCCGACGTGAACATTACGGTTATCGCCCCTGTCCCATGGTTCCCATTCAAGTCCGCTTACTTTGGCCAGTACAGCCTATATGCCAACACACCACAGCATGAACAGCGCAATGGGTTTGAGGTGTATCACCCTCGCTATCTTGTCATACCCAAAATAGGCATGACATTAACACCTGTCACCCTTGCTCATAGTATAGAAAAGCAAATTCAGGCCCTTCTTGATCAAGGGCTGACGTTTGATGCTATCGATGGCCACTATTTCTATCCCGATGGCGTTGCTATCAACCAAGTCGCCAAACGTTTTAACATCCCTTATACAGTAACGGCTCGCGGGACTGACATTAACCTTATTCCACAATTTAGTAAGCCTAAACGGCAAATCCAACAAGTGCTTCAAGACAGTAATCACAACATGGCAGTGTGTGAAGCACTGCGCCAAGAAATGCTCTCACTTGGTGCTGAGCCACAAAAAGTAAGCACACTCCGTAACGGAGTCGATTTGGATCTGTTTCAATTCAGCAATGAAGATAAACAACAGCAACTTCGTGAAGAATTAGAACTACCAGCTGATAAAACGATCGTGATTTCAGTTGGCTGGCTGATTGAACGTAAAGGGCATCATCATGTGATCCGTGCTATCAATGATGTACCAAACGCGATTTTATTGATTGCAGGCAACGGCCCTGAAGATAAAAAGCTCAAGCAACTGGTTACATCACTAGGGCTAGAGGGGCGTGTTCACTTTTTGGGACAACAACCGCAGCCTATGCTGTGTAAATACTATGGTGCTGCCGATACATTAGTTTTAGCTTCCAGCCGAGAAGGTTGGGCTAACGTATTATTAGAAGCGATGGCCTGTGGCACCCCTGTGGTTGCCACCAAAATTTGGGGTTCACCCGAAGTTGTACAACATCCCCATGCTGGGGTATTAGTCGACAGAGAGCCACAGCAAATTGCCAAAGCAATCAACCAGCTTAGCCATAAAACCTTCACACGATTAGATACCCGCAAGTACGCAGAACAATTTGACTGGCAGAGTACATCTGACAAGCAATATGCACTATTTAGTGAATTAGTGAATTAGTGAATTAGTGAATTAGAAAAAAGGTTTATCACGGATGAAGATACTCTACCACCACCGCATCGCTTCCAAAGATGGCCAATATGTTCATATTGATGCCATCGTATCTGCCCTGCGTGATCAAGGCCATACCGTCATCATGGTGGCACCGAACGTAGCAGAAAAAGCAAGTTTTGGTAGTGATGGTGGCTGGGTTTCTCGTCTGCGTCAAAAGTTACCAAAGGTCATCAGTGAGTTACTGGAGTTTGGCTATTGTTTCTATGATTTTATTAAACTCTGCCAAGCAATCAAAAAACACCAACCCGATGCAATTTATGAGCGCTATAACCTCTACTTACCCTCAGGTATTTGGGCGAAGCAGCTATTTAACCTACCACTGATTCTTGAGGTTAACTCTCCACTTTATCAAGAGCGAATGAACTACGGTGGCGTTGCCTTTGGTATGCTTGCAAAATGGTCTGAATATTATGCCTGGCGCAATGCCGATCACCTGCTTCCTGTCACTGAGGTACTTGCAGGCTATATTCGAACAGCGGGTGTCACTAACGACAAAATCACTGTCATTCACAATGGAATCGATAAGCGCGTTTTTTCGTCTATACGCAAAAATGAACGCCATGATCGCTTCAAAAATAAACTTGTCGTTGGTTTTGTCGGTTTCTGTCGCGAATGGCACCAACTAGATCAGGTACTCACGATGTTAGCGCGCCATCAGGCAGATAATGTCATGTTTTTGATTGTTGGTGACGGACCTGTTTTAGAAGCGCTAAAAGACCAAGCTAAAGCCATGAGAATGATTGATCGCATTCACATTACAGGGTTAGTTAGCAGGGAAGACATGCCCTACTGGCTAGAACAAATCGATATCGCGATTCAACCTGCAGTCACACCTTGGTGCTCTCCTCTAAAGCTGATTGAATACTTAGCGACAGGTAAAGCGGTTGTGGCACCTAACACAGCTAATATTCGAGAACTTATCACGGACGAAGTAAACGGCCTTCTTTTTGAATCCAATAATATGCAGCACTTACTCGCTAAAATTGAACAACTCATCAATGATGCAACTTTACGGGAACAACTGCAGAAAGAAGCAGTAAAAACCATAGAAATAAAAGAATTAGAATGGCAAAAAAATGCCAACAAAATCGTTGATTTGATCAACATTCAATGATTATCGACATCTTTACCATCCCCACCTGTAGAGGTTAAATAATGTCTAAAATACAAATCTGTGTGTTTGCTTACAACCTAGAGCATCATATAGAGAAGTCAGTTAACAGTATTATAAAAAACCAAGGAAATTATAGTGCTGACATCTACATCATGGCCAATGGATGCAAAGACAAAACAGCAGAAGTCGCTTACAAGATCGCAAAGAAAAACAAAAAAGTGCATGTCGTAGAGTTGTCAATTGGCGACAAATCTAATGCCTGGAATATATTCACTTACGATTATTATGATCATTCTTCAATCCCTATCTTTGTCGATGGAGATTTAGAATTGGAAAACGATGCCATCAAAAACATCATTGATTTTCACCTCAGTCACCCAGCCTACAATAGTATTTCAAGCTTTCCGTTTGAACATGGAAGAAGTTCTATCGCTTGGAGAAAAGAGTTACTAGAAAAACATCAGTTTACCGGCAACCTATACTTACTATCTCAACCGTTTATATCAAAAATAATAAGCCAAGACGTTAAACTGCCTGTTGGCCTGATTGGCGATGATAGTATGCTAGGCTATTTATCAGCGACGAACTTAGAACAAAACAGTGATCACCCCAAACAACGGATTGGCGTTTGCCAAAGTGCTATTTTTACCTATGAACCCTTAGCTATTTTCTCTATTAAAGACATCAAACTTTATTTAAGACGCCGTGTACGGTATTCAACCCGTTATATGCAACAATCCTCTATTGTACCTAACCTTAAAGTACATGGTTTGTCAGCTATGCCTGAAGATGCATCAACTATTTCTAAAGAACTATTACCAGCAATTCGCTGGAAAAGTTCCAACCTTATTTTTGATATAATTGCGAAGCATAAATTATCAAATTAAACTTTAACTGCAGTCATATCCTGACTACGATGCTGCTTGCAAAAATAGGAATGAACATAAAGGCAATTACTCACCGCGACTAAAGCCCAAAATAACTCAAGGTACGCGAGGGAGAGCGCTGCACCTGCTGCACAAAATGCAAGAAAAGAAACCTTAAGCATTTTGGCAAGCTCATACTCCCAAGCATTTTTTTCGCTTTTATCATTTACAAAATACTTCTCTACCGCAGTTAACTGGAAATAGGTCAGCGATAGAATAAAAGCAAAAAGAATAAAACCAACAAATCCCTGATCACCAATCACTTGAAAGTAAATACTATGTGCTGCGAGGCCTTTTTCACCGGGTTCAGGTGAAGGAATAAAGCTCAAAGCATCAATATTAAGTGCCGTCAGTTGCCACAGGTGTGCATACTGCGCAGCTTTAAAACCACCGCCAAAGATAGGATTATCCATCGCCATCAGGGTATGGATCTTCCACGACGTTACCCGATGCATAAACGAACCATCTTGATCAGCTTGCTCGATGGTATTCATTCGATCAAACCAGCTATCAGGGAGATAGAATAAGGCAACCGATAGCACCAAGCACATCACTATAAGCGATACCATCTTGCTACTACTTCGCATCCAAAAATAACCACCTATAATGATAAGGCCTAATAACCCCCCTCTTGAATGTGTACCCAATACTGAAATAACACAGAATGCAGTTATCCCACAAAGTATGTACTTTATTATTTTACTTTCCTCTTGAGAGAACAAATAAAGCGCCAAGGGGATGGTCATACACAAAGCAACAGCTAAGTGATTATTATCACTGAGTAAATGACTATTAGGGCCTGCTATTTTATGTCCACCAAAAGACAAAATAAACTTTAACCCTTCAACACAACCGTAAAAGCCGATTGATAAAACAACGGCCCAAACAACCATATCAAAATGTGCTTTTTTCCTAACTAACAAGCACACAAAAATAAAAGTAAGAATTATTTTAAAGAATTTAACCCACTCAAACCAAACCAACTCAAAATACGCAAGGGTAAATTGTGTCGCCAATAATGTATGAATACAAAAAAGAAGGACACAAACGAAAAGACCTGTCAGTTTGAATCGAGGTTTGTCCCTTAAAATAAGGTAACCCAGCATAGTTAAAGCCGCAAAAGCAGAGTTATAACTAAAAGAAGCAGCAAATCCACCTAACCAGTGTGTTGGGACAAACAAGCCAGACCAAAGCCATAACGATAATGCAATAAACGGCCGTCTAATAGCAAAAACAGCCATGAAAGCAAACGCTGTAACAAACACAAGATCACGCATCAATCATCCTTTTCTGCTGTTATCTTGGTTGATTTCCAGCACAAGTACACTAATAGTACGAGGCAACCTAAAAAAAGTAGTGATTCCATACTTCATCCCTGAGAAATCTCAAATCAGATTTCGCTGTTGCATATTTATATTGTACTTATTTGCTTTAGTCACGAGACAAACTTGCACAAAACATACTCTGCATCCATCCTAAATATAGGATGACTATTTGATGTAAACCAAGTTTTATCCGCAACAAATACAAACGAGTAGTCGCCGAAATTTCAGTAATTCATGCGCAAGTAAGGATGCTTATTATGATTGTTCGCTCTCGTTCTCCACTTCGTTTAGGCCTTGCTGGTGGCGGCACCGATATATCTCCCTATTGCGACCAATATGGTGGCTGCGTGTTAAATGCAACTATTAATATGTATGCACATTGCACCATAGAGCTACATTCGCCCGAAAAAGGCATTTCTTTTGTCGCACAAGATATTGACGTCACTTACCACTCCCCTTTACTTAACTACCTCGAATTAGAGGGTGAACTCCTCCTACATAAAGCCGTTTACAACCGTATTGTCAGCCAATTTAACGACAACAAACCATTAGCAGTGACGGTTTACACCCACTCTGAAGCCCCACCAGGAAGCGGGTTAGGCTCGTCTTCAACTATGGTTGTAACCATCATCAGTGCTTACCAAAAACTGCTCAATTTATCGTTAGATGAATATGAAGTTGCTCGATTGGCTTACGATATAGAACGTATTGATTGCCAACTCTCTGGTGGTAAACAAGACCAGTATGCAACCACTTTTGGTGGTTTTAACTTCATGGAGTTCTATGAAAACGAGCGCGTTTTAGTTAATCCGCTTCGTATTCGCCAGCCAATTATTAACGAACTAGAGAGCCAGTTAATGCTTTATTTCACTGGTGTTTCACGTTCGTCAGCTCAAATCATTGAAGATCAGGTTAAAACGACCACTTCTACAGATAAAAAACCACTTGAAGCGATGCATGACGTTAAGCGGTTCGCTTTTGAGATGAAAGAACGACTATTGCACTCTGATATCTGCGGCATGTCTGATCTGCTCCAAGAGTCATGGAATGCAAAAAAAGCCACATCAGATTCCATTGCAACTCCCCATATTAATTTGATTGAAGATCGCGCACTAACATCTGGGGCTAAGTCGCTCAAAATTTCAGGCGCTGGCGGTGGTGGCTTCATGATGCTGTTTGTCGACCCTATCCACCGACTCAGTGTTGAGGAATCACTCTCAGATTTAGACGGCAAGATCCAGCCATTCCACTTCACTTGGCAAGGAACACAATCATGGAAAGCCTAACGTATTTTAACCAGCAAATTCGTTCTTCTATCGAAACCAAGCAACGCTTACTTGAGCACGATGACGTGTTAGAAGCAATGGCGCGTGCGGGAGAGATCTGCTTAGAGGCTTATCAAGCCGGTAATCAAGTGCTGCTCGCAGGTAACGGTGGCAGTGCAGCAGATGCCCAGCATATTGCTGCTGAATTTGTGAGTCGTTTTGAATTTGATCGCCCCGGCCTCCCTGCACAAGCGCTTACTACGGATACATCGATACTTACTGCCATAGGGAACGATTACGGCTTTGAAAAACTGTTCGCTCGCCAACTGCAGGCCAATGGGAGAAAAGGCGATGTATTCATTGGCATTAGTACATCAGGTAAATCTCCAAATATCTTACGAGCAATCGAGATAGCAAAAGAAAGAGGCATTACGACCATAGGATTAACAGGTAAAGGTGGCGATATGAAAGCCATGTGCGATTTGTGTATCTCTGTTCCATCATCACATACTGCACGTATACAGGAATGCCACATCCTTATTGGTCATGCTATTTGCGGGTTTGTCGAGAAAGGATATTTCAATGGGTAATACCACCACAACGGCCATTATCCTTTGTGGTGGTCTAGGTACAAGATTGAGCAGCATCACCAACAACAAACCCAAACCTATGGTCAATGTTGCCGGTGTTCCCTTTCTTGAACATCAATTTGACTATCTTATTTCTCAGGGAGTATCGCGGGTTGTTTTAGCAGTATCCCACTTAAAAGAATGCATTATTCACCACTTCGGCGACCAATACAGAAGTCTACATATTGAATATATCGCTGAAGCATCACCACTCGGTACTGGCGGCGCGATTAAAAACGTATTACTCAATGCTTCGTTTCAACCGAATGAAAGCATAGTCATCCTAAATGGTGACACTTTTGTTGAATTTAACTTATCAAAGCTAGAACAAGATAAAACCGATAAATTACTGATTATTGCCGCAAAGGCAATTGACGACACTGCTCGCTACGGCAAACTCACCATCGATAACGACATGCTAGTCACTGGGTTTCAAGAAAAAAAAGCGGGGTCTAAAGGTTACATCAATGCTGGTGTTTATTTAACTCAACCAGAGTTACTTACAAAGCTTCCTAAGCTTGATTGCTTTTCTTTTGAAGAAGACTTTCTGCACCATGAACTTGCTCATCAAACGATAGGCGCCAGTATTCTTGATGGGTTTTTCATTGATATTGGCATCCCTGAAGATTACTACACTTTGTGTGATCTTATGGGATCAGGTCAAATTCAATGTCTTTCGTAAAAAAATTAGCTTCAGCTTCTTTCTGGCTAACCATCGCCTCGTGGGTATCTTCTGCTGTTGGCATACTTACCATGCTAATTTTCGCTCGAATTCTATCCGTTGATGAATTCGGGCTTATCGCAACCGCGACCTTAGTTACCGCTTTTTTTGACCTATTTTCTCGATTAGGTACTGAAGCCTACTTAATTAAAGAGGTTGACCCAGACTCTGAAGACATCAACACCGCGTGGACTATTCAACTCATTATTAAACTGCTTATTGCTTTAACTATATTTAGCTTTTCAAGCTGGACTGCCTCTTATTTTAATGAACCACAGCTTGAGAATATATTAAAAGCGTTAGCATTAATTCCACTCTTTCTCGCCTTTGCCAATATTGGCATTGCGCTATTAAAAAAAGACATGGCATTTAAAACGTTGATGTTCTGGGATGCAAGCGCAAAAATAACCTCCTTTATAATAACACTCATTCTAATTTTAATAACCCCGACATATTGGGCCTATATTGTTGGCATGGTGAGTTATTTCGCTATTATCACGACAACAAGTTATTATTTTTCCAGCTACCGACCAGCACTCTGTTTAAGTCGATTGAACAAACAAATTTCGTTCTCTCAGTGGACATTACTAAAAGGCATCGTCAATTATTTCAACAACAAATGCGATCAACTCATAATATCAAAATTTGTTGGTTCAGCAGCGTTAGGTGCATTTAGTATCACCCAGAGAATATATGAGACAGCATCAGATGTTCTTGTTTTGCCATTTATATCAATACTTTACCCTGGTCTTGGTCAACTTGACAGGAAATCACCACAATTCACGACCATTTTTCACAACACCTTAATTACCACCAGTGTCGTTGTCATACTGTTGACGGGCTTGTTAGCGATAAACGCTGAGCAGCTTGTGATAATAGCATTAGGTAGTGCTGAAAAATGGTCTGTCGTTGCTAACCTCTTACCGATTGCTGCACCGTTATTAATTACACGCATACTCTTATTTGCGCTTTTTGATGTATTAACGTTGCTTGATAAAATAAAGTTTCTCTTCAAATTTGAGTTAATAACAGCCATTGTCTCGAGTATTGTCTTATTTCTTGCTGTGTACTGGGGGGACATTGAAGCGCTTGTTATTGCTAGGATAATACTAACAGCAGTAAGTTGCCTTGTTCTGCTTTTCGTGTTGCAACGCCTGATCTCTTTATCTGTTGCGGCCTATCTTCTCGAATCGCTCCCCTTTGTCATTGCTTCGGGCGCGGCTTACTTGATCACAGCACCGTTTCAGCTGTTACTCATAAATGAAGTGACTAATCTGCTATGTGTATTAGCAACAAGTTTTGTCTACACCTCTATTTACGTTGCTGTATTAATCAGCTTTATCACCCTATTTAAAAACCATTCCACGACCTATGCCCTTATTTCACTTCAACTTAGTAAACTAAAAATGATGGTTTGGCAAAAACTAACAAAGTCAGATGCTAAACAGATGTAATAACGCTAATCAGACTCAATGAGGCAAATATGAAGTTCCCAATAAACAGTATAAAAAGCTACTTTGCCGCCGTTGGTCTTTTCGCCCATATCCTTATCATTTTTTTGGGTTATAGCGTTTACAACCAAGTTAGCAACCAAGCAGAAGCGCTTCCTGAGACACTCCAACGTATTGGACATACGATAAAAAAAGATTACCCTACTGTTGCTATCGCAGGTGACACCCTATTAAACGCCAGTGAAACGCTAACGACCAACAACTATTTTTGGCGAGAGTTTGATAGTAGCAATTGGCCAACGGTAGGCCCTAACTTCTCTACAGCATATGCTGACCTTCCCAGTGTGAGTCGCTCTATTATTGTCGATAATGAACAAGACATCATTAAAGCCATTAATACCGCACAACCCGGTATGGAAATAGTCATCAAAAATGGTGATTACTACCTTGAACAAAAACGGATCAACAGTAGCCTTGCTTATCCTACAGCAAATAACCCCGTTATCGTTAGGGCTGAAACTGCAGGGAAGGTGAACTTAGAACTCAGTACGTTAGAAGGTTTATTTATCAATAGGCCCAACTGGATTATCACAGGGCTGCGCTTCATTGGGAACTGCCAACCTCACTGTGAGCATGCAATGCATATTGTCGGGCATGCCGATAATTTACAAATCACTCATAATGAGTTTGTGGATTTTAACGCCGCTATAAAAGTTAACGGAGTTAACAACAACTATCCTGATTTTGGCAAAGTTTCTCATAATTATTTCTACTTTACCGAACCCAGTGAGTCTTCCAGCTCAGTCACTCCCATTAACCTCGATTCAGGTAACAGTTGGGTACTTAACAACAATATTATTAGAGACTTTATTAAGTTGGGGGGCAATCAAGTCAGTTATGGCGCTTTTATCAAAGGGGGCTCTAATAATGGTGTGATCGAAAACAACCTCATCGTCTGTAACAGTACAAGTAATGATTATGGGGGTTATCAAGTTGGTGTTTCTTTGGGGGGCGGAGGAATGAAACGCGCCACCAGACGAGATAAATCAAATTTTGAAACAAACCTTTCTGTTGTCCGCAACAATATTATGATGCATTGCAACGATGTTGGGGTGTATATCAACCAAGGGAAAGACAGTATCGTCAATAACAATATCCTGTATAACACCAGTGGTATTGATGTTCGCTTTAGGCAATCAACCGCTTTAGTTACCAATAACATCTTAAGCGGTAGCATAAGAGAACGAGATAAAGGCGTTGCTGAACAATTCAACAATACAGTATTGCGCAAAGATTTTTGGGGTGGCGGCGAGAAACTGGATGGTTGGTTTAAAGCGCCTTCTGTCGGCGACTTCACACCCACGAAAGCACTTACCCGTACAGAAACGCCCTACCCGTTTCTAACGACGAGTGAATCAACAGGTAAGACACCATTGCATGATTTTTGTGGAAACCCAGTATTGAATGGAGACACCTTTATGGGAGCATTTAAAGAGGCAATCAGCTGCTTTGAACCATAAGACGCTTAGCACTCCTAGCCATATTTTGTAGCGATAGGGCAAAATGTGGCTGGTGATATTCTATTATCGAAAGTCGCTGACGGTTGTTTGAAAATGTTTGTTTGTATCGAGCCTCTCCCCCCATAAAATCATACATTTTCATCCCACCAGCAAGTGCCTGTTCGATCAATAAATAATGGGCAACTAATCCAGGCTTTAGCTGCGGATCATCACTATATGAAAGTGCACTTAAATAGAAATAAACCACGCCGCCAAAATGAAAGTTATAAATAATACCTAGATCACTTTCACCCGCTGTAACTCGGTGGATTTGTATCATACCTTTTGAGAAATTATGACGAATAAAAGCCTGATGAAATTGAACAAATTCAGGATTCGCAAAGCCACTCTCCCCGAGATTACTCCCCCAGCGATTCATGTGCCTATGCTTAGCCTGCTCAAACAATATTAACGCCTTTTCACAAGAATCTGCTGTATGCACTTTTAAAAACCCGCTGCGCTCATACTTTTTAATACTTCGCCGTATTTGCTTACGTGCACTTTTCGACAGCGATTCATCTAGCGTCTGGCCATTACTATTTAATCGTTTAAAATCGATAAAATAACTGGAGCTTTGCCATACCGTTCGCGGGAACATCGTCCTCGTCTGATCCGTTATAAAAGCATCATGAAAAATAACCTCTTCGCGGCTTGCTCCTACGGATAAACAGTCTCTCGGTTGCAGCCTTAGTTTAACGGCACTAAACATCGCTTCTCTTATTTGCGCTTCATGTTCGCACTCAAGAAGGAAGTCATTATATTCAATCCAAATTTGATCGGCTTGTTCATCTCCGAGTCGATGCAAAGAATAATGGTTGTAACTTTGCCCCAACCAATTTCTTTTCTGTTTCACCGTAAAAATGCCGAGCCCGACTACTTGGTCACTGTTGCAGGCCGTTAGTAACCAAAAATCATCAACAAAGGTTTCGAGCCATGGCCCAATCCAACACCATGAAATAAAGGGATTGGGCTTGGTATTAGGTTCAAGCGCCAGCCACTGATCTTTTACTTCGTTTATCGAAGGGCTATGTAACCATTCGCACTCAATCTGATTTTGGTAATCCATTCAACCATCCATCTTTCAACAGCGTCCTCTGCCTATTAACTAAGAGTAGCAATCAATAATGTAAAGTACTGGACATCCTTCAATTCTTTGCGCTGACAAACTTATTTAGGTCTATCATAAAAATGTCCAGCAATTTTTTGTCATCACAGGGATGCTTATGACTCACAATAAAAGCAAAACTTTCACCCGACTCGCTTTAGCCAGTTTCATAACGCTTTCTTTGGCGGCATGTAATGATAAATCTACCGAAGAATATCTCCAGCAAGCGCAAACCTATCTTGAAGACCAAGATACCAACGCCGCTATTATTGAATTAAAAAATGCCATTAAACAGGCACCAAAAGATAGCCAAGCACGGCAGATACTTGGCCAAATTTATCTTGAACGCGGTAATTTTGCATCTGCTGAAAAAGAACTCGAAAAAGCCCTACGCTTGAAAGGCGACAGTGATTCATTATCTCCTCTTGTTGCTCAAGCATTGCTAGGACAAGATAAAACAGAAGCATTAATCGAATTAGTTGATAACACGCGAACCACAGAGCAGAGCGTTAAAACCGAATTGCTGGCATTTAAAGCACTCGCCCTTCTTAAGCAAGGGAAAATGGAAGAGGCGCAATACAGCCTTTCTCTTGCTGAAAACGCAGGCCAAGACACCCTGTATCAGTCCATCGGACGCGCAACACTCGATGCAGCCAACGAGAACATTGATTCGGCACTTTACATTGTAAATAACATCGTTAAAGAGCACAGTACAAGCAGTGATGCTTGGCTATTAAAAGGACATTTAGAGACAGCGAAAGGTGATAATAAATCAGCGGCTCGGAGCTATCAAAAAGCCGTGGATAACGCACCAGATGCGATTCAATACACGCTATACCTCGCGCAAGCACTTGTCAGAGATGAAGCTTATAAAGATGCAGATAAATACGTTAGCAACCTGCTGAAAATGTCAAATAGCCACGTCATCGTTAATGAACTAAAAGCAAATATACTCTACGCAGAGGGAGATAGTGACGAAGCTAAAGTACATGCTGATCTTGCCATTCAAAACGGCTCTCAAAACGTATCCACTTACCTTATTTCCGGTGTGGTTGCCTTCCAGCAAGGTAAGTTTGAACAAGCGAATGAACACTTCAAAAAGATAGACCCACTGGTTCCCGATAATCACTTTGTAAAACGCCTATACACCATCACTCAATTTAAGCTTGGTGACATTGATGATGCGATGAGCACTCTAAGTAACTTTAACGGGCAAACAGAGCAAGATAGTACCTTCCTTTCTTCTATGAGTGTAGAACTCGCGCGTTTAGGCCGTGAAGATGAAGCGCTTGCTCTCGCACACAAAGCGTCTGCTAATGGGTCAAGTAATAGCCAAGTGAAATTGGGGCTAATCCAGCTTGCCAATAATGACACTGGCGGGCTTGATACTCTACAACAAGCATTAAAAATCAACCCTGATTTGAAAGAAGCCAAGCTAGGCTTAGCCTATTTTTACTTGAAGATGGGTAAGGTCGATGATTCAGAAAAAACAGTTGATGATTGGTTAGCTGAAAGTCCTGCTAACGCTCAGGCAATGTTACTAAAAGGGTTAATAAACCAAATAAAACAACAGCCAGATAAAGCAAAAGAATGGTATCAAAAGGTATTAGCAGCCGATGGTGAAAACATCCAAGCCCACCTCGCCATTGCGCAGCTCGCCGATAAACAAAAAGGCCCAGAAGCGGCCTACTCTCTCGCAATAAAAGCGTATCAGCTCGAGCCAACAAACCCTATGGTCTTCCGCCATATTATTCGTTTTGCTTACCAAGCCGATAAGATGGCTGATTTCAGTCAAATCATCGATGAGCAACGCGCAGCAGATCAAGATAACGATGGCTTAAAAATTCAAAAAGCAACTACGCTCGCTATCAGTACTGAGTATCAAGATGCCATTGAATTACTTGAAACTATTTCACCCCATAATCAAAACAGCAGTTCTTTACGCTTACTTGGCGATCTCTATAACCAACAACGAGATTATGATAACGCGCTCACCTACTACAGTCAGTGGCTACTAAAAGAGCCCCTTAACCCAAATGCATACATTAAAAACATACAACTTAATGAGCTTGTAAATAGAGCAGATAACAGCTTAAAGCTAACAGAAAAAGCACGCAGCCTGTTTATCAACGATACACGATTTACCCTTATGCAAGCTGGCCTGCTACTTAAAACCGGCAAAAGTGAACAAAGCCAAGTCTTATTAAATCAGCAGTCAGATGAAATTAAACAAACCGCTTACTTCTTGCGTTTACAGGCGATGATCTACCTACAAAACAAAGCGTACCCAGAAGCTATTCAAGCGCTAGAACAGCGTTATGACACGCTTCCAAATCCAGATTCAGCCGCTGATTTAGCCGTCGCTTATGAAATGTCGGGCAAAACAGATCAAGCCATTAAATTCTTAAAATCGGTTATCAACGAATATGGCAACAAAGCCGATTCCTTACAGATTCGATTAGCCGACCTACAAGTGAAATACCGCCCCGATGAAGCAATCGGTCAGTACGAAACAATTTTACAAAGAGAGCCAAACAATATTATTGCACTGAACAATATTGCTTGGTTATACCTTGAAAAAGGTGATTTCAACAAAGCATGTAGCTCAGCCAATAAAGCACATGATTTAGCAGCGAAGCGCGGTAATATTCCTGAAGTATTAGATACCTACGGCTATTGCTTGCTGAAATCAGGGCAAATCGCACCCTCGCTTCAGCCGCTGAAAGAAGCCTACGCTAAGAAACATGATGATGCCGAGATTGCACTGCACTATGCCGAAAGTTTATTGGAAAATAAGCAAGCAGATAACGCCAAAGATGTGTTGGAAAAAATCAACACCTCAGATCCTCGCTTAATGGCGATAAAAGGCCAGCTCCAAAATAAACTGACAGCTGTCAATTAGTGCCATAAATCTCATCCTATGCTTACCGCCCGAATAGGGCGGTTTTAGCATCATGACTAGCAATAGAAGGTTCAGTAAAAATACACATGAAGAGCCCCTCCCCCTCTCTTCCGATGTTTAAACAGGTGCGATTATGAAAACGACTCACAGATTCCAGGCATTGTTCACTTTACTGCTTATGATGGCTATTAGCATACCGATAACAGCCACTGCAGCCTTGCCAGATACCATCAGCAAAGTAAAACCTGCCATTGTCGGTATTGGGATCTATAACAAGCTCGCGACACCGCGCGCGCAGTTATTAGGTACAGGTTTTGCCGTTCGCATCTCTAGTCAATCAACGAAGAGCCAGATCATCGCAACCAATGCGCATGTGGTACCCAGTCGATTACTGAACGATGGTAAAACGCAGTTTGTTGTTTTTGTTGGTCAAGGAAAAAGCCCCGACGTTCGAAATGCGCGTGTTATTGCCCGTGATGAAAAGCATGATTTAGCCTTATTAAAAATCACCGGTAAAGCAATACCCACCCTATCGATGGCCAACTTTCAGGTTAGGGAAGGTGAAGAATACCCCTTTACAGGATTCCCTATCGGCGCCATTTTAGGGCTTTATCCTGTTACTCATAAAGGCATGATTTCGAGTATTACACCCGTTGCGATTCCCGCAAGAAATGCAAAAGAACTAACGATAAAACAGCTTAAGCACCTTAAAAACCCCTACATGGTCTACCAATTAGATGCCACAGCTTACCCTGGAAATAGTGGTAGTCCGGTTTATCACCCTGCAACGGGCAGCGTGATTGCCATCGTTAATAAAGTGCTACTAAAATCAACCAAAGAGTCCGCACTTACCAATCCTAGTGATATCACTTATGCGATCCCTGTAAAGCATTTACAACAACTGATTAAACGCACGGCACTAAATTAAGAATATGAAATCATATTGGTTAGCACCTCAGTACAAACTGCTGAAGGTCTATATTGCTTGGGGGGCTTTTAGCTGTTATTTCGTTTTTATAACGCTAATATCACTTGCTGCGGGGGCAGAAACAGACAGTCTGTTAGATTTAAAACAATACGGCATCTTATTTCTAGATAAGATGCTTCATCTAGGGGCTTACGGTTTATTCGTAATACTTGCTAGCCAGTTGGGTTTATCCTTCCACAAATTTATCTCACTGTGCATCGCGCTATCAGCCTATGGACTGTTTCTTGAGTTTTGCCAAGGACAGTTTATTTTAAATCGTGAAGCCTCATGGCTAGATGCTATCGCCAATGTAATGGGTGTCGTTATTGGGTTTATGCTGTTCTATAAATCAGCACGACGAAATAAGTAGTTTTTTACTGTTTATTGTCTGTCACCAATACACAGACAAGAAAGGCCAGCAATTGCTGGCCTTCTCGATCACATTATCTTCACTACATTAGTTACCTTAAAGCAACTCACGATAGTTCGTTACAGCCCGATACTCGGCAATTCAGGAAAAGGGCCTAAACCAAAAGCCGCGCGATCAGCATAAAACTGGTTACCACTTTGATAAAGAGCGGAATCATTCATCGAGCCTACAAATTTATTTTGGGTCACAACCTTAGAGACATCTTTCGCACTGTCTGAAATACCAAAGAAATGGTTACTGCCATTACGCTCTAAAATAATAATATTATCTCTAATCTCTACTGAGTGTGAAATTGCAGGATCAACAGGGTTCACTTCATAACCATAACCGAGTAGCTGGTTATTTGCAGAGTTTGGCCCTTGCTCTAACACGCTCCCGCGAATAACTAATTTTCCTGCATTCGGTACATCGACTAAACGGCTATCATTACCTGTTAACGATGCAATTTCGCTATATTCAATGATCGTTTCTTTTGCGCGGGATTTAATTTCATGCCCTTCATCTTTAGAGCTATAAAATTTACTGTAACGTACTTCTAAACGATCGGCTTTATTCACATAAATCGCATGAGCTCGACCCGCCTTGCCTAAATTTTCAAAACGACTGTATTCAATTCGGATCGTCCCAGTGCCATCATGGGCAAGGATCCCTTGCTCACTATCGTGAAAATACGCATATTTGAGTAACAGGTTCTGCCCCTCTTGACGAATACAAGCGCCATTTTGATCGGGTACTGTGACGCCACTACACTCAATTTGCTCCATGGTTGTGTCGTTGCCTTGGATTACAAATGTCGCTTTACCACTCACAGCCCCCGCTATGAAGTGGGTATTAGGGCTACCTTGGATAGTGACATTACTCGGCTGAATCGTCATGCCCTGACGATAAGTGCCATTACCAATCACGAGTGTACTATTGTCTTTCAATGCATTTTGCGCGTCAGATATATTGGAAAAACTCACGCCATCCACAAGAAAGGTGTTATCCGCAACATCAGGGGTGGGCGGCAATGGCTTAGGTGGCGGGATCGGTGTGGGCCCTGGTTCTGGTGTTGGGTTCGGTGTGGGTCCCGGAGTAGGCGTAGGCCCTGGCGTCACAGATGAATCATCTCCAGCACTTCCCCCTTGGCACGCAGTCAGACCCATTATGCAGCTTAACAATACAGCATATCGTACTTTATTTTTTTGGTTTGTGTTCTTCAACATACTTATCAACCGCTTCCTATCTGGTGTGTTTTTAATTAAGCGAAGCGATTCTATGCGGCTGTTTGTAAGGTATGTCAGCGGTATGTTAGAAGACATTGTTCGATTTATATCCTCCTGTTTCTGAAAGACATTTAACCGACGAACAGTTAAAACCTTAAATAACAAAGACTTAAACAAAAAGGTACACAAAGGCATTCATTCCCTACCATGAATTGTCTTTTTATACTGACAGTCTCACCTAGCGTTTTACCTATAAAAGAAAACAACTGGCTAATAGCGCCCCGGTCGCATCACTACCTCTTTTATAAGATGGGTTACTCGAACATGCTTATTCTCAAAGGTTCTCTCAAAAAATCACAATACTGAAATAATTCCACTAAATTTTAATACCACCACAATGCGCTACCGATCACGTTTTGTATGGCTACACACCCCTTTAGTGGTATGCGCTTAAAAGTATTGCTTCTTTTATCTTCCATTTAGCCCAGAGCGACTACTCTCGATATGAATATGTCAAATAAAGGTAATTACCATGGAATGTACTTCCCCAAAACATCCGATGGAACGAGAGGACAATACAGTTTCATCAGGAAAGGAATCAATGGAAGATCTACTTGAGAGAGTGACTAAACTAGCGCTAGATTCAATGCACCAATTATCCTATGAAAACAATGATTAACGCTTCATTGAAAAATAAGCAAGCAACAATACATTTACTCAAAGGCCGCGATTAGCGGCCTTCATCAAAAATTGACAGGGCAAGATCACATCGAGCACGCAATACCGTCTTACACGTATATCAGTGAAAATAGGGATTAGAATTAACGATACAGCTCATCAACCTCAATAAAATCAGCCAGCGACTCAACTGTAGCCACTGAAACTGTGTATTTTTGGGTTTTATCGGCTTTAACTGTACAAAATCCCTTCATACCTTCACAATTAGTCACCACAGCCACTGATTATTCCTCTATAATCAGCGACCGTATTTTTGGTCAGGCGCTGTTTCTCTTTCTACGATGAAAGCCATACAACAGCCATCTGCTTTAGGAACAAAGAATGTCATTTTCATCACAAGGTTTTTCACCTGATATTGTGCGCGCATTAACCGAGTGTGGTTATGAAAAACTCACTCCCGTTCAACAACAGGCTATTCCACACGCTCGTCGTGGGCACGATATCCTTGCACACGCACAAACAGGTACAGGTAAAACCGCGGCATTTTCTTTGCCTATCATTCAGCAGATTTTTGACAAACAAAAATCACGTAGCCGTTTTAATGTTCGTGCATTAATTCTTGCGCCTACACGTGAGCTTGTTGATCAAATTGCACACAACATCGAAAGCTACACTAAATACACCGACGTTTCTGTTGCGGCTGTTTTTGGTGGTGCAAAAATGTCATCGCAAGAGCGTAAGCTTGAAGCTGGTGTTGATATTCTTGTAGCTACACCGGGTCGCTTAATCGAGCACATCGAGCTGGGTAACGTGAGTTTTGCTAACCTAGAATTCCTTGTATTCGATGAAGCTGACCGTATGTTAGATATGGGCTTTATTAATGCGATTCGCACCATTATGGGCGGAATTAGTCAGCATCCGCAGACCATGCTGTTCTCTGCAACATCGTCTACGCAAATGAATTCATTAGCACAAGATTTATTACGTAAACCAAAGCGTGTCATCGTAACAGCTGAAAACTCAACAGCAGAAACGGTTTCTCACGTTGTGTACCCAGTTGATGAAGACCGCAAGCGTGAATTACTTTCTGAATTGATTGGTAAGAAAAACTGGCAACAAGTGCTGGTATTTGTGAACTACAAAGAAACAGCAAACCAAGTAGTGAAAGAGCTAAAACTTGATGGCATTAAAGCTGTTCTTTGCCACGGTGACAAAGCACAAAGCGCACGTCGTCGTGCACTAGAAGAATTTAAAACAGGCAAAGCACGTGTAATGGTCGCAACAGAAGTTGCTGCTCGTGGTCTGGATATTCAAGGTCTACCGCACGTTGTTAACTACGATATGCCTTTCCTTGCTGAAGATTACGTTCACCGTATTGGCCGCACAGGTCGTGCTGGTCAAGAAGGCCATGCTGTGTCTTTTGTTAGCCGTGAAGAAGAGCTAACACTCGTGCAAATTGAAAAACTCATTCAGCAACGTATTAAACGTATTCAACTTGCAGGCTATGAGCCAGCAGACCGTGATGCGCTATTGCTTAAAATGAATACAAAACCAGCATTTAAAAATCGTCAGGGCCGTACTAACAACCCAGAAGAGCAAGGTTCAGCAGAACGTCGTCTTCGCCTTCGCCGTGCGATTCAAGGCAAATCAAGCAAAGTGACTCGCCTTAAAAAGTAGAGCCATCCAGCGCTAGTAAGCTAAAATGCAAAAGCCCGCTTTCATCATAGCGGGCTTTTTTAATTCACTGTCTAATACCAACCTATCTCTCTACTAGACCAACCTAAGTAATTGCTGATGAGATTGGTATTCTGACGTACTTTGATTGATGATCCGACTTACTGTATTAGCGGTGGCTAACGTCTTCGTATTCACCATCAATGGTATTACTGCCGTGTGGTGCAGCGTGCATGTTAGCGCGATTGAATCGAGTTTCCGCGTGTGCGTAAGCAACTTTACGCTTAATGAATGGCGTTGTTAGTAAAGCTGCAACACTAATGAAAAGACCCATTACTGTTGCCATAATCAATGTAAACGCACCTACAATAAGTGCTGCAATACCAGTCAGTATATTCTTCATCGTCTATGCCTCTTCTTTATGTTCTTTCAGACTAACTGAACAAAGATGAACAATATCTGAACGAAGCCATAAATTGATCCATCTCACAGCAACACGAAAACTTTCAATTCGTGATTTACATCATTTTAAATTCAAAACCAATAGATGAGAATGATTATCAAAATCATCAATCAGTGTGGAATGAATCATGAAAGCAGCTGTAGTAAACGAATTTAAAGGTCCTCTTGTCATTAAAGATATACCACTCCCACAAGTAAAACCTCGTGATGTTTTAGTTAAAATCCATGCATGTGGTGTTTGTCATACCGACCTACATGCGTGCCATGGTGATTGGCCAGTAAAACCTAAAATGCCACTTGTGCCAGGCCATGAAGGTGTTGGAGAAATAGTTGAGGTTGGCAGCGAAATAAAACACCTTTCAGTCGGCGATCGCGTTGGTGTACCTTGGCTGTATAGTGCCTGCGGCCACTGTGATTACTGTTTAGAAGGCCAAGAAACATTGTGTCTAGAACAACATAATGCGGGCTACTCTGTTGATGGCGGTTACGCAGAATATTGTCTGGCTCATGGTGAGTACACTATCAAAATTCCAGATGGGATCAGCTACGTTGATGCAGCTCCACTCTTCTGTGCAGGTGTAACAACATATAAAGCATTAAAAGTTACTGCTGTAAAACCGGGGCAATGGGTCGCAATTGTGGGTGTGGGTGGACTTGGTCACCTTGCTATTCAATATGCTGTCGCTATGGGCATGAATGTCGTTGCTGTCGATACTGGTGCTGAAAAACTATCATTAGCGAAAGAACTTGGGGCCACCTACTGCATCGATTTTTTGAAAGATAAACCATCTGACAAAATTCAACAGCTTGTCAACGGTGTTCATGGTGTTGTGTGTACAGCCGTTTCAAAACCCGCTTTCGAAGAAGCGTACCGCTCGGTCCGTCGTGGCGGCACTTGCGTACTGGTTGGATTACCGCCAGAGGATATGCCAATCCCTATTTTTGATACGGTATTGAATGGTATCAAAGTAATCGGCTCTATCGTTGGCACGCGTAAAGATCTACAAGAGTGCTTACAGTTTGCGGCTGAAGGCAAAGTAAAAGCCATTACTGAAGTGAAGCAATTAGAAGATATTAATGATATTTTCGACGATATGTTGAAAGGAGAAATTACGGGCCGAATAGTAATGGATTTCTCCTAAGCCTTTAATTTTATGAAAAATAAAGCCGGCTTACACTAGCCGGTTTTTGTTAGAGTAAATAAGTGAGGAAAAATTTACCCTTCACTTATTCCATCATCTAAATCGATATAATGCAGTCGCCTTTTTAATCATCCCCTAGCTCTTTTAAAACAAAATCAATAAAACTTCTCACCTTTGAAGACATGTGCTTCCTACTGGGGTACATCATATACACATTGATGATTTGCAATTTAAAGTCCGTAAAAAGGGGAACTAGAAGCCCCTGTTCAATTTCTGACCTTAAATTGAATTTGGGTAACCGTGTAATACCTTGGCCCGCAAGGCAAAGACCCAACTCCATTTCTGAGCTGTTCGTCAGTACTTTGCTATGTATTTGGATCGGATGTATCTGATTATTTTGATCCGTAAATTGCCATACATTCGGCGTTTTCAAGTTGCTATAGCTAATGCAGCGGTGATTCACCAAATCAGCTGGGTGTGTCGGTGTTCCATAGCGTGATAAATATTCTGGCGAGGCAAGAGTGATCCCATGTGACTTAAATATAGGACGGCATATTAAGCTTGAATCTTCAATCGTAGCTGATGCTCGGATTAAAAGGTCAAAGCCCTCGGCAACCATATCAACCCGACGATCATTAAGATCCAGCTCCAAGTTCACTTCAGGGTATTGCATCATATATTTCGCGACTACTGGGCGAATTCTGGATATGCCTAAACTAATAGGACATGAAATCCGTAGCAAACCGCGTGGTTCAAGCTGCCCTCCCGTCATGGCGAGTTCAGCTTGCTCTGCATCAAAAAGTAACTGCTGGCATTGTTGAAAGTAAACTTCACCTTCAGATGTAAGACTTAATGATCGCGTAGTACGATGCAACAAACGCACCCCTAACCGCTCTTCGAGTTTGTTTATCTCTTTACTGATATACGATGTTGAGTGACCACTACTTTCAGCTGCTTTTGTGAAACTCCCGCAATTAACAACCTCAACAAAAATGAGCATTCCATCGAGTAAATGTGCATTAAACGCCATAACTTCCCTCTCTCTATGACAAACTGGGCAACTAAATTAGCTTATCAGTGACACACTTTATTACGTACATTCATCAATTAACAGTCATTTGGAAATAATCCATCCACTATAAGGCTATTAATGATTTTCACGATGTAATTTATAGTTAGTCCATCAGCAGCAACACGAAACATGTTTATGGATGTTGAAATAAAGCATTCCACTCAGCAGCACGAACTGGTAACTCACCCAACGGGGCTCTCTCTATTTATTCGAGACCCAGATCGTAACGTTATCGAATTTATTGAATATACTGGATTAAATGCATTCAACTAGTCAGCGTTAAGAACAGTAACAATGCTCAACATCCAAAAATATAAAATTAGAACTTTAAGGAATCATCATGAAAGTATTAGCATTTGCAGCAAGTAACAGTAAGCAGTCAATCAACAAACAATTAGCAACAGCTGCTAGCCAACTCATAAATGAAGCTGATGT
Source organism: Photobacterium sanguinicancri (assembly GCF_002265265.1). GTDB lineage: Bacteria > Pseudomonadota > Gammaproteobacteria > Enterobacterales > Vibrionaceae > Photobacterium > Photobacterium sanguinicancri. The sequence goes on along the minus strand of NZ_NOIF01000008.1, from coordinate 31,792 downwards.
TGAAGTTTTAGATATCAATGATTACGAAATGCCGATTTTTAGCATGGAGCGTGAGCAAGAGCTTGGTCAACCTGCGCAAGCACAGGCTTTCTTTAAAAAGATTGGTGAAGCCGATGCTCTGATTATCTCTTTTGCAGAGCATAACGGTTCATACACTGCCGCTTACAAAAACCTTTTTGATTGGACATCACGTATCGATCAAAAAGTTTTCCAAGGCAAGCCAATGCTATTGCTTTCAACCTCACCAGGCCCTGGCGGTGCAAGTAACGTATTAGCAGCGGCTGCAGGCTCCGCTCCCTATTTCGCAGGTGACGTAAAGGCGCAGCTTTCTGTACCGAGCTTTTATGACAACTTTGATCCTTCTACCTGTACGGTGACAAATCCAGAGATTTTAGATCAACTTCAATCAGCGGTTACCTTACTGAAGTAATACACAACGAAATTCTATTATATGATTCTCGCTGTCGTGCTAAATCCTGCATTACAGCGTAAATCATCACATCTATTGCCAGCATTCATTTAATAAGCAACTCTAAGCTAGAGTATTAAATCGACTGACTCGTATACACGTAAGTAAATATTTCAAATTGTTAGTCAAACCAGTCTTCTTTTGCTTATCGACTCCTTCATTGTTTTGATTTAACTCGCAAAAGGTACAAAAGCCATTATGCGCTTACATATGCCTCTATCACTATGAGCCCCAGTTAAAACAATAATGGATTAGACAATGAAACTACGTTATCTCGCCGTACTCCTTTCTGTGATGAGTTCATCAAGCATGGCATTCGATCTGACAACTCCCCAAGCAAACAATACGGACAAGCTTGTCTGGACAGGTCATTTAAGCCCAGACACCGACACTGTGACATCCGCAATTGCAGCCGCTTATATCTATGGTGGCACTGCAGCCGTACCAGAAGATATCAACCCGGAAAGCCGCTTTGTACTTGAGTACTGTAAAACGACAGCACCTAAACTACTTAAAGATGTGTCAGCAAAACAATTTGGCTTAGTGGATTTCAACCAACAAACTCAACTGCATAAATCTGTCGATGAAAAAAGTATTGTTGCCATTGTTGACCACCACGCTATTGGTGGTAACCCTGTTAACATGACGCAAGTGGCGTCCATTGATATTCGCCCATGGGGTTCAGCAGCTACTATTCTTGCAAACCATGCTGAAACACACGGCATCACCTTACCAGCCAACATTGCATGTACGACGCTAGGCGGTATTTTATCTGACACTATGGTATTCCGCTCGCCAACAACCACAGAGTACGACCGTAGTTATGCTGAAAAGCTGGCTAAAGTTGCAGGCATTAAAGATCTCAATGCGTTTGGCGAAAAAATGCTTGAGGCAAAATCAGACCTCAGCCATGTTAGCGCCGCTGACATCCTGACGTTGGATTACAAAAACTTTGCTTATGGCGGTAAAAAAGTGGGCATTGGTGTTGCGGAAACCATTACTGCGCAACAATTACTGGATAGAAAGCCTGAATTTATCTCGGCAATGAAGGCCTATAAAAAAGAAGCGGGCTTAGATCACCTTTTCTTCTCTGTAATTGACACTAAAAACAAACGTGCGAATCTTTTATGGATAGACAGCGCCGATCAAAAAATTGCTAACGCTGCATTTAAAGGCAAAGCATCTGAACAATGGCTAGTGCTTGAAGGTGTGACTTCACGTAAGCGCCAAATTGGCCCTGCCATTCAAAAAGCAGTTGAAGCTAAGTAGCTAAATTTAGCTTGATACACTTCAAAATTGGTCTCAATTTAAGCCCTTCATACCGTACGGATATGCGGGGCTTTTAAACATAAACGCGTGAAATTTTTTCGATAACGACAACTTTTCTTTCCCTCTTTCAATCGCACCTTCTATTTATTCACATGCTTAATGTACCATCCGCTAAAAATCAGGTTGCATAATTGATGCTTGTGAAACTTTTGTATTTAAGCATGAATAAAATCCCGCTAAATCTCTTCAACACAATTGGTTATCAGCCATAAAGTCCATCTAAACCAGCTTTGTAAATGGGATTTGCGTCACTCTAAAGTGGTAATCCGCATGCGAGCATACACGCAGAATTTGAGAATAATCACAATTGGTACATACCACATATGCCCTACTTACATTTTATTTTTGGCCTTGCTGTTGTCGCCGTTCTTGCCTTATTAGTGAGCAAAGATCGTAAAAGCATAAAACTTCGTTACATCATTCAGCTACTCGTGATTGAAATGAGTGTGGCTTACTTCTTACTCAATTCATCCGCCGGTACTGGTATTGTTACCGAGTTCGCAAATGGATTTAATGGCCTAATGGCTTTTGCCGCTGAAGGGACAAATTTCGTTTTCGGTGGGCTAATCAATGACGGTGGTTTCGACTTTTTCCTTCAAGTTTTAATGCCAATTGTGTTCATTTCGGCGCTGATCGGTATTCTTCAGCACATTAGAGTGCTACCCGTTGTTATTAGTGCTATTGGCTTCTTACTCTCTAAAATCAATGGCATGGGTAAATTAGAATCTTTCAATGCCATCAGTGCGCTAATGGTTGGCCAGTCTGAAAACTTTATTACCTATAAAGATATTCTGGGTAAGATGTCTGAACGCCGTATGTACACCTTAGCAGCAACGGCAATGTCGACCGTTTCAATGTCTATCGTGGGTTCTTACATGCAGCTAATCGCCCCTAAGTATGTGGTGGCGGCGCTATTTTTAAACATGTTTAGTACTTTCATTATTCTGTCGATCATCAACCCTTATGATCATGAAGCAGAAGTGAACTTCGACGATATGATTGCAGAAGCTGAAGGCGAAAGAGTCACCTTCTTCGAAATGCTAGGTGAATACATTTTAACGGGCTTTAAAGTTGCCGTAATCGTTGCTGCAATGCTGATTGGCTTTATCTCACTGATTGCCATGATCAACAAAGGCTTTACTGTAGCGCTAGGTATTAGCTTCCAAGACTTGATTGGCTATGTATTCTACCCTGTCGCTTGGCTGATGGGTATTCCTGCAAGCGAAGCACTGCAAGCCGGTAGTATTATGGCTACCAAGTTAGTTTCGAACGAGTTTGTGGCAATGATGGCGCTACAAGAGCAACTAGATACCCTATCTGCTCATACGGTTGGTACAATTTCTATCTTCTTGGTGTCATTCGCTAACTTTAGCTCTATCGGTATTATTGCTGGTGCTGTTAAAGGGGTGAACGAAGAAAAAGGTAACCTTGTTGCACGCTTCGGCCTGCGCTTACTTTATGGTTCAACCTTGGTAAGTATCCTTTCAGCGATGATCGCTAACATTATGATGGCCTAACGCAGTTCCCCCTGCCCTCATAATTAATTCACCCTAAAGAAAGCCGACTTATGTCGGCTTTGTTGCTATCTAGATAGAGTCTGTTCGGCAGTGAAGCATTAGCATCGGTCATATTCTGAAGCATGTAATTTCTAAGCTGCCTGTTCGCCAGTGAAGAAGGTGCTGAACTTGAAGCTATGGTGGTTTCATTTCTAAGCTGCCTGTTCGGCAGTGAAGTAAACCTATCAGACATTCGCGGTATCGAAACATTTCTAAGCTGCCTGTTCGGCAGTGAAGTAACATAAACCATCAAACAAAGCAGGGGGCCATTTCTAAGCTGCCTGTTCGGCAGTGAAGTAACATAAACCATCAAACAAAGCAGGGGGCCATTTCTAAGCTGCCTGTTCGGCAGTGAAGGTATTTACCAAATCTAGCCCCAACCTCATCAATTTCTAAGCTGCCTGTTCGGCAGTGAAGTTCCGCACGGGAGGTGATGGGTTCAAGATATTTTTCTAAGCTGCCTGTTCGGCAGTGAAGAGTACAAGTCGGCTATTACTTCATTATCTGCGTTTCTAAGCTGCCTGTTCGGCAGTGAAGGTATCGTTTCTGCTGGGCTTGGGTTGATTTTTTTTCTAAGCTGCCTGTTCGGCAGTGAAGATTATTTGGACGCATAACCCGTGTAGCTTACTTTTCTAAGCTGCCTGTTCGGCAGTGAAGTATCGGTCGCAGATACCACGGTGAGCAAGTAATTTCTAAGCTGCCTGTTCGGCAGTGAAGGCAAGCCTTCTGCTTTCGTACCTTGGTTCATATTTCTAAGCTGCCTGTTCGGCAGTGAAGGCAGGTGTGCAACCATCTCACCGCATGTACCTTTTCTAAGCTGCCTGTTCGGCAGTGAAGCTTTTTTATCATATCTTCGTTATTGTTTGACATTTCTAAGCTGCCTGTTCGGCAGTGAAGTTCTAAGTGTCTTTTAAATGTTTTGACGTGTGTTTCTAAGCTGCCTGTTCGGCAGTGAAGGTGCATTTTCAGTCAGTGAGTGGGGTGTAATTTTTCTAAGCTGCCTGTTCGGCAGTGAAGTTGGTGAAGCATTCGACAACATGATGATGAACTTTCTAAGCTGCCTGTTCGGCAGTGAAGAAGACCACCAACAACAGAGTATGTAGGGCTGGTTTCTAAGCTGCCTGTTCGGCAGTGAAGTCTAGCTGGATACTTGCGCATACCACATCAATTTTCTAAGCTGCCTGTTCGGCAGTGAAGTCTGAGAATGCACGTTCATTTGCTCAGCGCATTTTCTAAGCTGCCTGTTCGGCAGTGAAGATCGTTGATGTGAGTTCCGTTTGCTTTGTTGTTTTCTAAGCTGCCTGTTCGGCAGTGAAGTCACTATTGATGCAAGCCGCGTGTTTGTGTTTTTTCTAAGCTGCCTGTTCGGCAGTGAAGTCCGACTGTCGGAAATGGTCGCCAAGCCCGTGTTTCTAAGCTGCCTGTTCGGCAGTGAAGGATTTGGCTGATTTCTTCTTCGCCGCGTTTAATTTCTAAGCTGCCTGTTCGGCAGTGAAGTCGGGCAGCTAGACAACGACACAAACAGTTACTTTCTAAGCTGCCTGTTCGGCAGTGAAGGGTGAGTACATCAAAATAACTCAATCTCGCCATTTCTAAGCTGCCTGTTCGGCAGTGAAGAAGTTGTGGAATTTCGTTAACAGTGTTCAGGGTTTCTAAGCTGCCTGTTCGGCAGTGAAGATATTGACTGGTCATCAATTGATTTAGTTACCTTTCTAAGCTGCCTGTTCGGCAGTGAAGAGATAAGTCAGAAGTAACAAGCGTGCCTGGAATTTCTAAGCTGCCTGTTCGGCAGTGAAGGCCATTGACCACGCCTGACAAGGAAAGCCACCTTTCTAAGCTGCCTGTTCGGCAGTGAAGTTCTTAGGTCCAATCTTTTGGCCAATTCCAACTTTCTAAGCTGCCTGTTCGGCAGTGAAGATGGGGTTGATGTCTAACCCTGCTGCGGTGATTTTCTAAGCTGCCTGTTCGGCAGTGAAGCTTGGAGTGGTGAGTATTCAGGGTTCATACTATTTCTAAGCTGCCTGTTCGGCAGTGAAGATTACTGTTTGACCGTGGACAAAGTTGTCCGTTTTCTAAGCTGCCTGTTCGGCAGTGAAGTGCTTGTCACTCTCAGTGACCTTGCTATCACTTTTCTAAGCTGCCTGTTCGGCAGTGAAGCTTATGGCCACAACAAAAGATAAAGTGATTCTGTTTCTAAGCTGCCTGTTCGGCAGTGAAGTTACACCGATTCAGATACCGCTTTTAATAAAGTTTTCTAAGCTGCCTGTTCGGCAGTGAAGAAAAACATATGGTCGATTTGCGAAGTATCAGCTTTCTAAGCTGCCTGTTCGGCAGTGAAGCTCATAACCTTGCTTTGTTGCGTAAGCGATTATTTCTAAGCTGCCTGTTCGGCAGTGAAGAATGCGGTTAATCCACGGCATGTAACGAATACTTTCTAAGCTGCCTGTTCGGCAGTGAAGCCTTTAATTAAGCCGGTGACGTTGCCTTCGATTTTCTAAGCTGCCTGTTCGGCAGTGAAGTACGCGAGATTGGTGAGGCGCCAGTACATATTTTTCTAAGCTGCCTGTTCGGCAGTGAAGGGTCTTCCACGGGGTCGCCGCGCATTTCTGCGTTTCTAAGCTGCCTGTTCGGCAGTGAAGTTTTCCAGTACTCACCAAGCTCCTGGTATGCTTTTCTAAGCTGCCTGTTCGGCAGTGAAGTGAACTGATACCATTCCAGGCTGGCATTCTTATTTCTAAGCTGCCTGTTCGGCAGTGAAGATTTACTGAATGACCCGCCCGAGTTTACACCTTTTCTAAGCTGCCTGTTCGGCAGTGAAGGGTTCTTTTTTCAAGTGATCGCAGCACTTGTCTTTCTAAGCTGCCTGTTCGGCAGTGAAGAGATAAGCCCAGGACAAATTCACGTGCTTTACTTTCTAAGCTGCCTGTTCGGCAGTGAAGTGTTTGGGTTCTCATGGATTAGCGTTCTTGTCTTTCTAAGCTGCCTGTTCGGCAGTGAAGATCATCATGATTCACTACCCTCTGGTGGGTTTTTTCTAAGCTGCCTGTTCGGCAGTGAAGAAATAAAGCGACTGGAATTAGCAAGGCTCCAATTTCTAAGCTGCCTGTTCGGCAGTGAAGCGACAGTCGGAAATCTTCCAGCCCGTTGTGTGTTTCTAAGCTGCCTGTTCGGCAGTGAAGGTTACTGGCATGGAATGTCTGCCGGACTTGGTTTTCTAAGCTGCCTGTTCGGCAGTGAAGCGTTAATTTTATCGCTGAAGGCTTGATTGTTAAAGAGCTTGAGGGAAATAAACAAGAAAAACCCTATTTTTTAACTACCCTACTCACTAGTTAAAAATCAATGAGTTACAAGTAGCAAAAAAATAGGGTAAAAAAGCTAGAACCAAGGAATAGTTGCTTGTGAACTAAAACCATAGCTAGAGTATTCACCGTTTACGGCTTGCTGGGTAATATCACCATGCTTCACATAAATACGCAGTACGTTTTTATTAGAAAGGCTTTGCAACTGCAAATACGGTAAATCCAATTGTGGTTGTTTGGTATCAGGAATTTTGTGCCGTGCTTCTTCCTCTCTTAACCAACCTTTTGCAATGGATCGCTTACGCAAGTTTTGCGGGCTTTTCTTTTGCAGCCGCGAAACAGTACGATAACCAATTAGATCGGATGGAACGGGCAGCACATCGCCAACTTGAGTGTAATCTCTCAGCCCTTTTAGCCAAGGTTGATCCATAAGTAACTCAATAGTTGGCTTAGATCCATGTAAACGCAGCACATCACCTAGCACTCGGCCATGCTTTGGAAAGCTTACTGCAACCTGCCCTTTGCAAGTTTGAGCCATTACGCGATGGAACTTGGCGAATAGATTATTTAATAAAGCAGGCGCCGTAATTTCGAGATCCGGCTCTACTTGAATATCAAGGTAGTAATCCATTATTACTCTCCGAATACGCCACCGCGAACCAACATCGCCATTAGGTAGTGTTGATCATTAAGCTCTGGGGTTTTATCTTTCAGCATCCAGCTATCAAGAATGTTATAGAAATCTGTTTTGTCTTTTGGTTTACGGTAGGCAACACCACGGTTGGTTACGCTACCATATGGTTCAATGGCAATTGGACCAAACTCGTCACTTTGTGGGTACCAAGTATCAATCGTGCGCAAAGCATTACCAATTTTTTGCGAGTGCATGGCTGCTTGGCCGCCAAGCTGATAAAGGAACTTACTCTTCTTGTCGCCAGAGTTCATTACCAATTCTTGTGATGGAAAAACAGTTTGCGCTTCACCAAGTTGAACATAGGCTTCAACTGTCAATAGTGTTGCTTTTTCGCCTAAAAGCCCTAATTCAATAACAGATGATATTTGCTCTAATTTATCGTTATTGTGATCAAAAGATTTCAAACAAAGATCTTGTGCATCGAATGTCCACTGCTGTTCACCGTGGCTGATACGCACTTCTACTTGCTCTGCACCTACGCGGTTACGCCACAAGAAACGACCATTAGCTAAGTTGGTAGCGTAACGCTTCGCCAGTTCTTTAAAGCCATTTGCTTGAACATAACTAGAGATCTTATCCGCTAAAGCAGACTGATACTCAGGGTTATTACAAGTTGATGGCACAGCTAAGTCGCCTAATACACGCAATGTGAAGGTGACTTTCAGTGTGTCGGAATCAAATGGTAACGCGGCGTTATCGACAGTTTGTAAGTTAGCTTTTTCTACTTCAGCATCGATTTTACTGGCTTTCGCGCCTTTCAAGCGGTTTGAAATGGTACCACGTACTGATTTTTCTGTTACTTGAATTGCAGTCCAGCCACTTTTTTCAGCGCGATCTTGCCAGTTACCTGAAAGCATGACGGCATCTGAACACGCAAGTTTAGATTCAAAAGCCAATACGGAAGGGGTGGTTAATTTTGTCATTGTTATTTTCCTTAAAAATCGAAATCTAATTCTTCATCAGCCATTGTGTCGCCCTCTGCAATCTCTTGAGTCCGACATACATAAAACGGGGCGTGGTAATTGTATTGCCACATTATTTCTTGTAGAGATTCGAGCTTACTCGGCGCTCCAACCCACTCACCAATGCTGTGCACTGGCTCAACAAAGCTCACTGGTGTTTGGTTGTCGCGTACATTAGCGACTTCTCCTGCTGAGTAGGTTGGCGCTATTTGCTTGTAGCCAATTTGAATTGGCACTAGGTAACCTTTGGGCTTTGCTACTTTTTCCCATTTCACTTTACCGCTTTCGTCCGAGTCACTTAATGGCTCGTCTGTCGCTGAAAATTTAAGGGCTGAAAAGTCCAACCAGTTCCCTAACGAACTACCGCTTTGTTCATTCTTTTCAGCCAGTAAATCTGAACGTTCACGTAGCACAAAACCCGGTAATAAACGGCGCAAAATCGCTTTATGGCAATCACTCTTAGCCAGTTTGCAACTGTCGATAGAAGTAATACGCCCGCCTGCTAACTTATGCCTTTCGGCTAACGCTTTGATCGCGGCACATTGTTCATCCCGTATTTGCTCACTAACAATATTGATACCGCTTGCTTTAATCACTAAAGAGACCGTTAAGTGCATGCGCCCTTCTTCATTAATCGGCGCTGTCTTTCCCTCTTTTGTTAACGGGTTTCGAGTCAAGGCAAAGGAGTAAGGCTCGTATTGATTTTCTCGATAAGCATGAACTTGATGCTGGTGACACATGATGCCAACATCGTCTAAACGAATGCCGTGGCTTTGCTGTAACTTACGCGATAACGCATGTACGTAACCAAGAAAGTGCGTAACAGCAGGAAAGCCATAAGTAAACCCAGCAATCGCATTAGCATTACTGATGCATATGTTTTTTAAGATAAGATATTGTGCTGCCATTAGCTTATCTCCCACAGTGCTTGCTTAAAGGCTTCTTGCCATTGATTTGATTCCACAAGGCCGAGTGAGAGCTCATCTTTGGCAAAGTGATTTACATTAGCGACTAACCAACCACCGAATGCTTTAGCAATATCTTGCAGCCATTGGTCATCATGCTGATCCCACTTAGGGTTGTTGGGATCTAGCCAACGACATTGCGCAGCAGGTAGTTCATTGGTCTCGTCACTCCACCCTAGAGATAATTGCTGCCATTGGCTTACTTTGGCAAACACTTCATCAATCACTTCATCAACTAACCGCTTAACTTTGTTTCGGATAGCTAAGTTACTTTCTCGCTCTTGCTGATTCACTTGAATCAAAAAGCTCACTAGGCGCTTGATAGCAAATCGCGTGGCATAGCGAAGCTCTGGGTGAGTAAAGATGTTGTCACTGGTTAGTGGCGCTTTAAGCTGCGATTGCCACTCAGGAGGACGAGTAGAAAATAGATAATTACGCCCACCTCGACCTGAATTAAGCTGTGATACGTTTTGTGGTTTAGAGCCACCAGCAATCGTCACGGCTAAGTTCGGGTATGCCACAACAGGTTCTGAATGCGGTACTTGTTTTTTACGTGCTTCTCGGGCTGCCACCATCTCTTGGCTAAAGCGGCTGTGATTAATCTCTTGATAGATCGCCTGAGAAAGCGAAGAAGAATACAGCGGCGCTAACAAGTGGTACTCGTTATCCGCGATGGGAAAATAAACTTGTTTAGCGAGTGTGTGGCTGCTTGGTGTGGCATCTAGCAACGCTTGCTTTAAGCCAACTCGCCACTCTTCTAGCTGAGTATCATTTTTAGCTATGACTTTCAAAGACGACACATCATCTAATTTCAAGTAATCAAGCAAAGACTCACCGTTGTCATCCGATAGCTGCAATAACCTTGCGACATCAAGCGCTGCTGCATTACCTACTGCGTCAATGGCGGGCATTTGTAGTACGGCAGTATCTAGATAACGATTGTCTTGCCCTAAGTCAGCAGCTAGAACATTTGTGCCTTTGGCGGAACTATGAGTGAACTTAACGGCATGGGTTGCCATGCTGATCTGCGAAGCCCTTTTCGCTGCGCTATCCAACCAGTTTGAGGCATCAAAATCTGAACGTAGCTTGTCTCGCTTATCAGCAAATGTGACGTCAACGCTCTCTATGTCTTGCGCCGTTGTCGCCTGACTACGTTCCTTTTCATGGTCTTTATCGAGTGCTTCTCGCTTGGTTTGATAGCGATCCTCAATAAAGTGATGAATTGCTTTGGTTAATGATTCTGCCATTATCCCTCCATAAGATATGGTGTGACAAGATACCGTAAATTTAACATCAAATACAAAACCTTACAGTGGTATTTGTTTCATATTGAGCATTAATTCACATCTCACTACCATTGGCTTAAAATCTTCGTTTTACGTTCCGCGTAGCTTAGAAATATACTGCAGTATTTTTCATACCGTTTACTACCGAACAGGTAGCTTGCTGAGCTAGCATAATCACTAGCTCATATCTTTCCCTTCAAAAATTCCGAGTACAGGGTGATACAACCATTGCTTGCCTAACTCGTTCTCGCATGGTGCTCGTAAGCTAACCGAAGCAAACTGAATACAGGTTTCTTGCAACTCTGTATCGTGCCATTCGGATAGCTGTTCAATAACCTCAGGCAACTCTGCGGCCCCCCAAATTGAATTACTATCAGCCACCAACAACTCGCCAAAAGGCGCAAAACCAGACGAGTCAATAAGTTCATTCGACACCCTATCCCACTGTTTGAATACAGGCTCTTCATCAAGCTCATTCAACATACATACGTAATCAATAGACGGGTTACTTTGTCTAAATGGTGTCTGCTTTTGGAACTCCGCAAATAAATGCGCTTTGCTGTTGCTGTACCAAGGCTTCACCGTATCTCTGAGCTTTAAATTCATAGCGAGATGTTCGAGTTCAATAAAACCACCTACTTGTTTATTTACAAATAGCTGACTTCTATCAGGTTCAACAAATCTTGGTGAAGAGCTAATTTTATGTAGGTTGCTTGCTTCCATCTGCAAGCATAAATCATGAGACGAAAGCTGAAGACATGGCGTCTTGGGGCCATTTTTACTTAACCTAAAAGTTTGCTTACTTTCGAATCCAGGTTTTGAATAGGCTGCTTTATCTTCGCCTTTAAGCGCCTTAACGTTCTGATTTAAAACTAAAATATTGGTGCTCCGCGGCTCAATGCGCCTGTGCCTTTGCACACGCCCTGCTAACTGGATTATCGAGCGCATAGAGCTTGGTTCTACCACGGCCCAGTCATAGTCATGATCTCGCCCGACTTCCGCCACGGGCGTTGCGAGTACCACAAAAATATGGTGTTGCTCGGGGTATTGGTTCAATGCTGCTTCAACCACTGGCGTTTTGATGATCCCTTGCAGATCGTCTCGGTCACGTTGCAACAGCCCATCTAATTGTTGCTCTATGGCCGAGCGCACCGCTAAAGGATGCTGGCTATGATAGATACAGTAATGGATGCGCGTATTTTCAGGCGGCGGGGTTGCTAACAAGTGCTTTGCTACAGCCACTAAAGGCTCAATATTGGCCATGCGAACAATACCTGCCGATACTGTTTTCCCTTTAGAGCCTTGCAGTTCAGAAACCGTTTTATGATCAACGGCAAGCTGAGTTATTCCTTGATATACGGTTTTAGCAAAAGTTTCGATAACTTGGTGCGGTGGAAGTTTAACCTCTGCTATTTTCAGCCAGTCACCTTTGTGTAGATGCTCGGAATGTTTGGTCAGTTTCTCTGCTCTAAGCTTTGTAAACTCATCGTGACTGGCTCTAAATTCAGCGATACCACCTGCACTACTGGATTTCACACCAAATTCATCAAACCATGCACATGAAACAGGCATGGCAACTTGCTGTCCAATCACTTGATTGTATTGCGCACGCCCACTTTGGTAACAAGCAAATAAGTGTGTGACTAAGGCTGGCGGTAGCGTGGCTGAAGACAGCAGAACACGAGAACCAAGCAAGCCTGAAAAATACACCAAACGCGCAAGTGCTGGATCGTCTTCTAACGAAAAGTCATCTGGTTCATCGAGTACTAAATCACTGGTTAATAGGCGTAACATAGGCGCAATTTGTTGGCCTCCTGTCACGCCTTCTGATACGGGAATAATATGATCTATGGTGCTAACAGATATTGGAGCACTTACTAGTTTATGAACTGCACCTTTATTTTCTAACCAACGATGTAAATACTGGTTATCAATTTCACCGTCATAACGCACATATTCATGCTCGGCAAAGATCTGTTCTGACTCACTTCCACCTTCGCTAGCTCTCTCTAATTTTTCTAGTTCTTCTTGCTGCTTTTGCTTATAAAACAGCTCTTTCACCGCTTGAGAACCAATGTGTACTGCGAGGTCGTCAGTATCTAAGTTCAGCCTTTGCTGTAGCGCATCACCCGTTTGTAAAGTAAGGGTACGTAGGCCTAATGCCACACTAAAACGACAACCTATTGTAGGATTAGAAAGGCCATACATAATACGCGCATTTGCAAAGGTTTTACCTTGGCCTGTGGATGCCATATTTACGCCGAAAAAGCCTTGTTGCTCAGTTTGTTCAGCAATGCTGTAGGCACAGTCGTAGGCTTTATCTTGCCAGCGGAATTTACTGATTTTGCTGCGACGTTTGAAACCTTTGTGATTGGTGATAGCAGGCATTACCCCGCGAAGCTTAGGCATTGTACGCGCTAATATGTAGGCATTATGAGCCACGCCCACGCAGTGCTCATCAAGCTGTTGTTTTGGCTTTCCTGTTTCTCTGTAGGTATTGGCATTGGCGTTATAGCCTTCATCTTGCCAATAGGTATTTGGTTCCCCTGAAGAATATGCATGATCAGCCAACATCAATGCCATGCGAGCAATGTGTAATGGAAAGGCTTTATCAAGGGAGGCGTACTCCGCCAAGTTAGCTTGATTCAATGCACGCTTCGATAGCTCCTTGGCTTTACTGCGCCATTTATAACTTCGCATTGGTGTACCGTGAGGAAACACGGTAACAGCGACTCTTTCTGCAGGAGTAAACTTATCTATGCAATGGTTTAGCGCATTCCAATTGGCGCCAAAGCCCGTAAGCCAGCTATCCACATCATTTAAGTCTTGTTTTGGTCCATCACCAAGGCATTTTGGTAATCGGTGATGAGATAAAATCAACCAGACAATACATTGGGCAAGCGGGGACTGAGACAAATCAGTAAAGCTAACACTTTGCGTTGGGTCACAACCTTCAATTAGTGGTTTGTCATCATTTTCAGAAACGGAACCAAGATGCTCTAACCACTCTTGATCGGTTCTGCCTGCCACAAAACCAATAAACAGTTGGCAAGATAGCCACTCGTGGCGGTAAGGTTCGAACCCTTTGCTTTTTGATTTAGGTTTTAGTTTTTGTTGAAACAGTTTGTTACCTTTCCCAAAATCATGAAACAGAGCAGCAATTCCAGCCATGAGAGCGGAAGTTTGAATGCTATTCATGTTATTTTCGTCTTGGCTTCGAAGAATATCCCGCTGAGTCGTATTAGTTGGAACACTGCCATCTAAATTAAACTTGCGACGATTACCAACAACCCACATTAATTCAGTATGGTTTTTACCACGCACCCAATGGCAAGCGACAGCGGTATTGCGCCTTGCTGTTTTCTTTAGTAATTGTCTTAATGTTTTTAGCCCTTCATAGGTGATTGGCGTCTGCCATGTTCGCCTACCTTTACGCTCTGCAAATTGGTCTAAGACGCGGCGTGTTTCTGGTAAGGCTTGTTTGCTGCACTCAGAAACCAATAAAATATTCACCCTTACTGCTCCACTTTGTTATTTTGCGCCAATGCTGAAGCCGTGCTTTGCAGTGTATCGATCATCACATCTAATGCATGGGCTGAGCGGAACTGATTTAAGCATCGCTGACGAAACTCTTGTTCGTCGTCTCCTTCCATGGCAGCGATAAAGGCTTGAGGTAATATTAACGCATCTTTAATTATATCTGCGACGTCAAACACCAACCCACCTCGGCGCGTTTTACCATGTAATACCGCTAATCCATGAGGCAGGCCAATCACCCAACATGCTGTTGCAGCCAAACCGTAAGCGAGATAATTACCATGGTCTAAAAATCGGTTAGCTATATCACTGCTGTTACCCCTTTCAGAGCGGGTAAAATCGCCATATTGGCTGGCATGGCAAGCGAGCTTATAAAGCGTTTTAGTGGTGGTTGCTTCTAAAGAGAGAAGATCTTGCGTAGTGGCACAGGTTTGCATTTTATCTTCAAAGCGATTCAATGCACTTTCTAGCTGTTCACCATTAAGAGTGAAGTCTTTTTTGATGTTGGTAGACAGCCAGTGCTTACGAATTTGCTTTATGCGTTCTAATTGAAATAGCTTTGCAGCTTCAAGGCGATGATGGTCGTCAAACCAAAAACTTACCCATTGTTGGAGATACTCTGTTGGTCTATATTCAGACTGAGGAAGTAACCAAGACACGTCTACTTGTACTTCGTTGCCCGAGTACAACGGTGTTCCACCACCACCACAAAAACCAACCAGAACCCCAGCTTTGGCTAACTCCCGCATTGCCGCTTGCGTAATCGATGTGCCTGTACCTAGCATTAGTGCGGTCGTATTTGCGATAGGAATATTCCAATACAGGCTTTCTTTACCTTGGTCGGTAACATATTCAACTCGCCCTGCATTTACCAATACACGACAATGCTGCAAGTAGTAAAGATTGGCACGCTTGGAGTGTAGGATCGTTTTCAGATCGCTAGGACTGATTACTTTGGCCATAGATTCACCTAATGATTGATGTTAAACCTTAGTTTCACTCATACCGTCCCGACTTATCGTGATGCAAGGCATAAATTTCTACCCTATTTTTCACGGCTCTCATAACCATCTGAATCCAAATGATTATTTTTAGTGGCATTAAAAAGGGGAATACTCAGGTCGATATCAACCAAGATTTATGGCTAGTACCTGGTATAGGTATGGCTCTGTTCAGCAACTTAGTTGAGAGCCCAGCATCCAGCGATTCTCTCTGTGAATGTAGCCTTTGATAGTGAATCATCACTCAGTATGCGTCGCCATCCTAAGTACTTGGTCAGGTTCTTCGTTGCAACACCGGCTCTGTTCAGCAACTTAGTTGAGAGCCCAGCATCCAGCGATTCTCTCTGTGAATGTAGCCTTTGATAGTGAATCATCACTCAGTATGCGTCGCCATCCTAAGTACTTGGTCAGGTTCTTCGTTGCAACACCACAGAGCGTACAATTTATCCAACGCTTTAGCGTACTGTGGTAACCATTAACATGTTGTATATGGAATACACCCTCTAAGACAGCAATTTTTGAACTGCTAACAATCTCTTTTAAAACAACTTTTAGTCGCTTTGATACAAGTTCATGAGCAAGGTGAGCATCAGCGCATAATGGTGTTTCTGGTTTTATACACCCATTAAGATGTCTATATAGTTCATCACCACTCACTCGTGTTAATACCGCATCAGTAAGGTTTCCTTGTCGGTCGCAAGCAACAAGAACAGGGACTTGTTTTACACGAGGCGTCTTAACACCTTTCTTTTTGTAAATGCTTGAACCACCACGTTTTCTAGGCTTTTTTATTCCGCGTTGTCCTTTATGCGATAACCTGAAAAATGTTTCATCAATCTCGACAATCCCCTCTAAATGTTCGGATTTATTATTTGCTAACAGTGACATTAAGCGGTGACGTATATGGAATGAAGTATCCAGAGAAATGGAGCAACGACGGGCAGCTTTTCTTAAAGACATTCCGTCCAACATACACTCAAGATATTGGTCAAGCACATCAATATAATGGACGCCTGATAATTCGGTTTTCGTAAGAGACGTGAACGTTTTCTTGCAGGGTTTGCACTTAAATCGTTGTTTATTTTGCTGTACTCCCCATTTTTGAACCTTTTTACTATCACAATGCGGGCAATGAGGATGGCTACAAAAATTCTCTTCAATACGCTCTAATAAGCTTTTTGGTTGTTCTTGCGAATGACTATTTGGATCTAGAAGGCTTTTAACACATAGCTTTTCCTCATGTGTAAGATTCTGAATCGATTCTAATAATTGAGTGAAAGAGAAGTTTTCCATACGGCTAACCTCAGTAATTTAGTAGATTTATCTAAAGTATAGTTCACCCACTTAAATACTGAACAGAGCCTTTATGTTACTTAATTATATATGCACCCAATTACATGCTAGCGTTATTTTACTCATCGGATCTCTAACAGGGAGAGTAAAATTGAAACGTTTATTAATTACTTTAATGCTTTGCATGTTACCGCTATCAAGCTACGGCAGCACGAGTGCTACAGGAGCTAGTCAAAAAGGCTATACCGCGACTAAATACCCGATTGTGTTGGTACATGGTTTATTTGGTTTTGATACGTTAGCGGGAATTGATTACTTTTATGGTATTCCCCAAGCCTTATCCAAGAGCGGCGCAAAAGTGTATGTTGCGCAAATTTCAGCGACCAATAGTACAGAACTGCGCGGTGAGCAATTACTGGCGCAAGTACAAAATGTATTAGCAATAACAGGGGCGGAGAAAGTCAATTTGATTGGCCATAGTCATGGTGGACCTACTGCGCGTTATGTTGCGTCTGTTTCGCCTGAGCTCGTTGCATCGGTAACAAGTATTGGGGGAGTGAACAAAGGTTCACGTATTGCAGATATTGCACGAGGGACCATTCCTGAAGGCTCGATTCCTGAAAGCGTTGCTGTGAAATTAGCAGAAGGATTAGTTTCGCTGATTAACTTGCTTTCTGGCGGCGGAGATTTACCACAAGATCCATTAGCGTCGCTGGCTGCGTTAACAACCCAAGGTTCATTGCAGTTCAATCAGAAATACCCAGAAGGTGTGCCAGTAACCGAGTGTGGTGAGGGTGACTATGTTGCGGCTAATGGTGTTTATTACTATTCGTGGACAGGTACCCGTAACTTTACCAATGCGTTAGATCCAACTGACGCAGCGATGGTGGTGTTAGGGTTAGCGTTTGATGAACCCAATGATGGTCTTGTCGGGCAGTGTAGTACGCATCTAGGGAAAGTGATTCGTAATGATTACAAGATGAATCACCTCGATGAAATAAACGGCCTATTAGGTGTTACTCATTTGTTCGAGACAGCGCCAACGACTTTGTATCGTCAGCACGCTAACCGCTTACAACTTCAGGGACTCTAATTACAATGAAAAAGACCGTACTGTTGCTATTATGCATTGTTGGAGTTGCCTGTGCGGTCTATTTCAACTTTGAGTCGCCGACCAAAATCACTGAAGTTCAAGTTCACTCACAACAAGATACCGATATAGATAAAGATTCGGCGCGTGATACCTTTGATTACTTTCTAGCAGGGCTTGGCGAGGAAGACTTGAAGACATTAAAAGCGAATTTCTTGCGCTTCAATCAAGAACAAGCTGAGGGTTATCAGCTTGATGAGGATTTATTTAAACGCTTTATTGAATATCGTGCTGCCTTAGCTGATCTTGAATCGGGCGCTTTTCAAAACCTCGATTTTAACGCCTTGCAGCAACTCGATGATCAGTTACTTGCTTTACAACTGAGGTATTTTTCAGCCGCAGAACAGCAAACTTTGTTTGCGAATGAAAATACGATGCGTCAACTTGCGCTTATACAGTTGAGATTAAAAGAACAATTCCAAGATAAAGAGACCTATCAACAAGCGTGGCAACAAGAGCTTGATCAGCTCTCGCCAGATTTACAGCAAGGCTATCGTAATGCCAGCCTACTAACAGAAATTCATGATACCGAAGCATTAGATGATCAAAATCGATATTTGCAGCAGCAAGCATTAGTCGGAACGGAAGCCGCAGATAGATTGGAACAACTTCGTACTGATCGCAAAGCCTTTCAACTCAAGCTGGATAACTATTTAGCGCAGCGTGCGGATATTGCTGCTGATCCTACTCTAGATACGGATGCACAGTTAACAGCCATTGATGATTTACGCCGCCAGACATTTTCTGCTAATCAACAGCGTCGAGTACGCGCCCTTGAGTCGATGGAGAATCTTCCGAAGAGTTAGCTTGCGTATTCTGCTTTCAGGCATGTTTGATGAAGGCTTGGCTTAGCTGTTGAAAGAGTGAATCAACACTGGGTAGCGTTGTTAAATGTGCGTACAAAGGTGTATGAACTTGCGCATCAATCACGGTTGAATTCCCACAAACTTGGTTATAAAAGTTCACGGGGGCAACGATGTCTTCTAAGTCGACATCAAGCAAAATACAGGCTTGCGACAGTACGATTTGCCCACCGCCTTTTTTGAGTAAAACACGCTGGGCGGTTCCCACTACTTTTTGTTTATTGATATTAAGGTTGTAGTCACCATCACAGTACGACCCTGGTGTTGCGTGAATATCTACGTCTACACCAAGCCCTTTAAAAAACAGGGCTAGAACATGACACAACTGCAAGTAAGCTTTCTGAATATTGTAAGGCTCCTTGCTGGGCCAATGATAAATGTGCGACAGATTAATGATCCCCGGCAATTGGGGAACTGGTGCACCACCTGTTTTTCGTGATGTGAGTTGCCAGCCTTGTGCAGCTAACAGTTGTTTAGATTGCTCGGTAACGGGCCATTTATTACCTGCGGGCAAAACAAGCGTGGGTGATTTTGCTTGCCAAAGTAATAGGGCTTGCGCGATATCACCCGCCTGAATTTGCTGTAATAACGCATCTTCTTTTTCAAAAGCACGAGCAACATCAATGTGTGGGTAACGTACGAGCTTGTTAGTTAACTTCAATGCGTTTTTCCTCTACAGCTGTTCTTGTTGTCGCAATATTTTGCGTTCAGCGATGGTCGATAAGATAAACATCATCATATAACCCAATCCTAGCGCTGCAATAATAGCGACGATATTATTGGTAAATAGTGATAAACCATAATAACCAATAACCAAACTAACAATACCACTTAGGCGAATAAGTAGACTCTGTGTAAAGTGACCATGTGCTTTAATGTAGGCGAGTTGGTATGCGTTAAGCATCATGAAAATAAAGAAAATTGAAAAATGAAATAAGACAGGTACTGCGCCAATATATTCTGCGGGGAACACCCAAAGCACAATTGGTTTTGCCCACATCAGCATGATGCCAAAAAATATGGCTGAGACAATAAAGGCCAGTTTGAATACCCATTTACGAATTAATGTAATTTGTTCATGCTGCTTGTTACGGACACAAACGGCCAGTTCTGGCAGCACAAAACGGTAGATAGGGAAGACAAACAACATGGTCATGTAGGTGAAAATAGGGCGAACCACCACCTGAAAATCGCCGAGTTCATCAATACTAAAATGGCTGATGGTCAGTAGTACCGTGATATATATCATTAAGATACTGGCGCCTGCTTCGAGTGAGGCCGTAAAGCTTTTTTTGACATAATTGATCAGTGTTGGATCTAGCTGAACGGTAGAAAGCGGTTTGGTTGCTATCTCTTTTCTTCGGCGAATATACATAAATCCAGCAACGGCGAGTGAAGATAGAGTCATGCTATAAAAGAGCGAAGAAAGCGGATTTAACCCGACACCGTAGAAACAGAATAAGAACAGTACGGCATTTGCTAATGGGTCTAACCAGGTGACTTTGTTGGAAATACTGTAAAGCCGATACATGGCTACAAGGTTGGTGAAGTAGACCTTTAGCCCCATACTAAAGATGATCCCAACCAACTGAAAATAGCTAACGTTGATATTAAGCTCATGTTTAATATAAGGGATCACTAGCCCCCAAGTGATGAGAACCATAGTGATTAAACTAAAGCGGAAGATATTAATAATGTCGCGATCATTTTGGGTTTGGCTATAACTGACCACCATAGATGATCGAAAGCCTGTCATTAGGATCAGTGACAAGGAAATAATATCTACCACACTATGGAATAGTGCGAGATCTTCTTTAGCGACCCATTGAGCAAGCCAAATTTTAAAGAAAAAACCTATTGATATGCTGGCGAGCGTTGCCCAAATTCCAGCAATAAATGCTCGCTTGAGTCGAGTTAGCGTATCTTCTTGTGGTGAATCTTGTGTGGCTATCTTATCCATTTTACTGACGATATTAACAATGATGATTAGATACTACTTGATTCATCATGCTAGGTACTACTGATGCAACACTAAAAGTGAAAAATAATTATTCGCATTTGGTGTTGTGCAAGGTGAACTTATCACAGGCAATTGCGCAAGAATCGGGTTGAGGAATGAAAGGGCTTCATTCACAGTTAGCTATAACGCTACCAAGGGAAATAAACATGAACAGCTTTTTTCGATTAATCACGCTAGCGGCAATATGGGGTGGGTCTTTTCTCTTTATGCGCATTGCAGCAAATCCTTTAGGCCCTGCCGTGCTGATTGAGGCGCGAGTCGGATTAGCCGCGGTGACATTATTGGTTATTGCTTTGTATTTAAAAAAACAGCTCAACATGGCGGGGAACGCTAAACATTATTTTACCTTGGGGCTGTTTAATACTGTTATCGGTTCTATTTTTGTCATAACAGGCACTATGTTAGTGACGGGCTTTTCACCACGTCAATTTTTTCAGCAAAAGGCGGTACAAGGTGAGTAATTCAGAGAGTCATCGTCACTACCATGTCGTTGAGCAAGCGATAAACTTTATTCATCGCAATTTTGAACGTCAGCCAACCCTGGCTGAAATTGCACAATCTGTTTATATGAGCGAGCATCATTTACAACGGGTATTTTCAGAATGGGCGGGGATCTCGCCTAAGCGTTTTTTACAGGTTGTGACCAAGCAAGCGGCATTGGATGCATTAAAACAAACCCGAAATCTAATGGAAGCAAGCCAATCAGTAGGCTTATCGGGTACCAGTCGGTTACACGATTTGATGGTGACGTGTGAAGCCATGACACCGGGTGAAATTAAAAAAGGCGGGGAAGGGGTCAGTATTCAGTATGGCGTCGCCGTAACACCCTTTGATGAGGCAGTGATTGCGTGGACAGGTCGTGGGATTTGCTTTCTTCAATTTACCGATAACCATGAAAAAAACGTGATTGATGAGTTATACCAGCAATGGCCAAACGGGACATTCAAGATTAATAGTGAACAAGCACAGCAATACAGCGATACCATATTTTCTGTTGAACCGGATAAAAAGCTGGCAAGAGGCAAGATTCATTTAGTGCTGAAGGGTACAAACTTCCAAGTGAAAGTATGGGAGGCGATGATCAATACTCATTCTGGGCAACAATTGTCCTATTCTCAAGTTGCGCAATTTATGGGTTCGCCTAAGGCGTCAAGGGCGGTTGGAACGGCATTGGCCAATAACACGATTGGCTATTTGATCCCGTGCCATCGGGTGATCAAAAGTAATGGCGAACTGGGGAACTACCGTTGGCGACCGGATAGAAAAGCGGCCATTTTGGCATGGGAGAATGCAACTCAAAACGAATAAAATCGAACATGGCTGGCTCGCTTCCTAATGGACTGGAAACGCACGTACACCGTCGATAAACATCTGCATGGCGGGGTTGATCGCTTTTTCTTTTAGCCAAGTCAGATCTGCATGCCAGTTCGGGTATATATCGTCTTTTTCTTGGTTCTGAATAACATTACCGGCTAATAAGGCTTCTGCACAAACAAATTTGGGTAAGTGTCCCCAACCTACACCTGCTTTGATTAAGTTGAGCAGTTGGGTGGCATTGTTGCAAAACATATAGCGGTGGCTGAGCACATCAGCATCACGCATGCCTATATCGTGTAAAAAGGTAAAGGTAAGTTGTAATTGGTCGAGAAAATCACGATGAGAAGCATGCGGTGGCAATGCCCATTGTGGAGGAACGACGCGAATCACTTCAAAGTTATACCCTTTGCTGACGACCATTTCTGTCGGCATATTGATGGTACTGAACATGAGGCCAATATCAGCTTGGCCTGATAGCACCCACCCGCGAACTTGTAAGGTATCACCATTCAGCACTTTTAGCGTGAGGTAGGGATATTGTTTTAGAATCTCGGCAATGAGTAAATCAAGCGCGGGTTCTATTAAGCTCGCATCTATCGCGATAGTGAGTTTATCGGGGATCCCTTGTAATAAGCTATCGACCTTAGCATCAAAATGAGCCGACTCTTTTAACATCGAGAGAGCAAAGTTATAGAGTTGCTTACCTTCATGTGTGACTTCAAGTGATTTTGGATGACGAATAAATAGGGTCAACCCAGTATCAATTTCTAGATTATTAATTTGCTCTCGAAGCGTCGAAACGTGCTTACCGATATGGCGCGCTGCTTGTGCCATGCTTTTTTGTTCAACAGTGGCAACAAAAGCTTGGAGTTGGTCTAACGAGACAGCCATATTAATCCTCATACTTGATAGTATTGAAGGGGGATCCCCTATGCTTAGCGGCTTTTAGATTAGAATAACTTAGCGATAATAGCTACATCGAAAGGGCATGAACGCCCTTAATGAATAAGGTTATTACTGTCGAGGGTTAAGTTATGAAAAACTTCAAACTGAATAAATTCGCCACTATTTTTATTGCTGCGACGGCATTTGCAGCTGTAACGTCAACGGCGCATGCCTGTTCACGTATCACGCTTGATACGCCGCACGGTGTCTCGACAGTGCGTTCACTCGATTGGGGTGATCAACTTGGCAATGTTACTCAAGTAAACCCTGTTGGTATTGAGCGCATGAGTGCGGAAACACCGAGTTATGCGAAGACCATGGCGTGGGAAACGAAATATCACAGCGTTGCCCAGCGTGAATATGATGTTTTCCATGGTGTTACATCTGATGCGATTAATGCTAAAGGCTTAGCGGCATCATTGCTTTATATGTACGATTCACAGCAATTTATTAAAGACTACCAAGACTCTGGTGCTCCAGCAGTTAGCTTTCTTAATGTGATTGATTATCTCGTTGAAAATTACGCAACCGTTGATGAAGTGGCTGCTGCCTTTAATGCTAATGCGTTCCAGATTGCATGGGCCGATGGTTTACATGGTACGCAACACGGCTTGCATATTTCTGTTCAAGATAAAGCGGGTAACATTGCGCTCTTTCAATTGAACAAGGGCGGCAAGATGGTGATGCACCGTGGTGATGTAAAATCCGATCTTCGTGTCATGGCCAATGCGCCGTTACAACAAGAACACCGCGCGTATGTGGAAAAGGTGGATTTAACCGACTTAGCAGCGAAAGAGATTCCCTCATCGATTTCATCGCTTGATCGTAACTTACGTGGTTTGTTTAACACGAGCCACATTGCACTCGAGGAAGACAAAAGTTGGGCGCAAACTCGCGGTAAATTATTGAGTACCTTCAATGCGGGTAACCTTGTACCACAGGATCTGATTGACCCAGTGAACGGCGAAACTTACGCGACGTGGACCCAATTTGTTTATAACCATGACAACGGTGATTTCTTGTTCACCAATTACGATACTCGTGAGCAAATTGGTTACAACTTTAACGATACACTCGCTTTTACAGAAACTATGTGTGCAGACACAGTAAAGCAAGCTTCTGAAGGATTGAATACCGTGACATTTGGTAAGTGCCAATAACAGAAGCTACCATTATCGATTAAGAACCCCCTATCATTTGCTCGGCAGTTGATAGGGGGGCGGCCGTTCAATAGTCTGTGATGCAGACAATGTGTTAATCCAAATAAGGAAAGGTGATGCGATTGCGATTATGCGGGCTATTCAGTTTTGTAATGTTAGCCCTGCTTGGTTGTTCGTCGTTTCATAGCTTGCATCAGAATGTAAAAACCATTGATAAAAGCTTTCCAGAGTATTCGATCTCTATTTCGAACATGTCATATCAATCGCCCGTTGTTATTGTTCAACTGCGATCGCTCGATCCCCTTGATGTCCTGTCTGTTGATAGCACTTCACGAAGTAATACGCTCCAACTCAGTGCTTTTGACCAAACCCATTACTTACTGGTTTTTGAAGACTTAGACAGTGATTTCATTATGCAAAGTAATGAGCCGAGCCAGCTTATTGATCTTCGAAACTGGCATGATAAAGCGAGGGCAAACTCGAATTCATTAAGCGTAACTCCCCCTGCTCCAAGTATTGAGATAGTTTTAGCGCAAAAAGATGATCAGTTCGAAGCGCCATTTATTGGGGTAAACTTCATTTTCAAGTTAAACATTGAACTTAAAAAGGCCGCGATAGGACAGATCACATCACTTACATCAGAGACGTTTAGCCGTAATACCGCAAATATTGGGATGTGGAAGCCCGCAGAATTTATCGACAGTAAATATGCAGGGCTATTTTTTTTGCAAGCCTATGACCCAGACAAGATTCCGGTATTGTTTGTCCATGGCATGAATGGGACTGGTGGGGATTTCACGCCGATTATCGAGCAGATTGATACTAAGCGTTATCAAGTTTGGCTGTATAATTACCCTTCTTCATTATCCTTGCCTTTTTTGACCAAAGCGTTATCAGAAATAATGAAAGAGATCACCCAAAGGCACTCAATTGATTCCCTTCACTTGGTTGCCCACAGCATGGGCGGATTAATAGCAAAAGGCTATCTCAACCAGTGCTCAGCCGTTAAAGAGTGTGATTTTATCCGTTCATTTACTTCTATTTCATCGCCGTTTTCTGGGGTGAAATCTGCAGAAATGGGCGTTAAATATGCGCCTGTAGTTATGCCTGCATGGAGAGGCTTATCCCCTAATAGCACCGTAATTTCGACCTTGTTTGATGTGAGCGCTAGCGAAATATCACCACCGCATTTTCTGATCTTTGGTTATCGTTTAAAAGGCGCGCTTAATGCTGAAAGTAGCGATGGCGTTATTAGTCTTTCGAGCCAACTGAGACCGTCTGCTCAGTTACAAGCTGAGAGGGTCATTGGCTTTGACGACGATCACGTCACTATTTTATCTAGCCCGAATATGCATAACCAGTTGTTTGATTTTTGGCAAAAACAAGAAATAGCTGAAGCTGGATATTTACAATTTTAGCTGGCTTTTTCTGCACACCAAGTTTGACGGCATTGGCTAAACCAAGCGTGAACAAGCTGGCGACTTTCTTCCGATGGAAGGGCATTTTTAACACCTGAGATTTGGTCAATTTCAAATGGGAAGCGTCCACGAGGCAGGCGGCGTATGCCAATGGTTAGGCGTTCAGGATGCTGCATGCTAAATGCACAGTACCGTTCTGAGCTAATACGGCTGTGATAGACCGAAATACAGTGGCGCTGCTTTCTTCCCTCTTCGACTAAGGCTTGGTAGTCTTTGATTGGGATGATGCTTCTAGATCCTTTGAGTGGAAGAGAATAGGGGACATCATGATCTATGGGTTTTACTCTCTCGCCATAAATTCGCTGGTTACGTTGCTCTGTCCAGCGATCATGTAATTGCTCTAATGCGGCTAATGATGGCTGTCGAACAATATGAGCAATAGGATCATGAATACCAAGATCGCGCCCGAGCATTAATACATCCTGAAAGGTTGCTAAGCCACAAGTGCGATAGCCCCGCTGCTCTTTGGCGACAGAGAGCCCCAAGCGACTTCCAGTAAGGAAAGGGTGGATTTGGTCGAGCACCAGATTGTTGTACTCAATTGATGAGTAGTGCTTAAATTTAAGGTAGCGCTGTTCTTTGACGTTAAGTAAACGGATGATGTGCTCTAGTTCGCTCCCTTGATTAAAGCGTAAATTCAGGCGGTCTAAAAACTTAAGCGCGGCTTTTCGCCCATCAAACCCTAATGCTTGTAGAATGCAGCGTTGCCCTAATTGACACAATCGAAGTGCACTTTCATTATCCACCCGAAAGCGATGGCATACCAAGACTAAAATGATAGGGCGGCTTGCTAGTATTTGCGCGGCTGCTGCTGAATTGGCAGCAAGCCAGAGTAATTGATACTGGTATTCAGGAAAGGGCTCCGTTATTGCTAAATAACGCTCAGGTATTTGTGAAAGCCATTCGCCATCGAGGTCATACTGCGCCACAAAATTAAGCCCGATCCCTAAGCCGCCGTCTAAAGGTGTTTTTTTATTTGGGAACACGCGATAGCCACGGAGTTTGTTGTGCCAACTGCTTAATTCAATATCAAAATCATAGCCAAGCTCGGTGGTTGATATAGTTAATGCTGTCATGTTGAGCCCTTATTTACGTTTCGCTTTTTTAGCCAGTTTACGTTTACGCTTTTGCTTATCTTTGCTGGTAGCGCTTTTTTGATTATTACCTGATGAACGAAAGCCACAGCGTTTCATCACGGCTTTTCCTTCCGTACTGTTTATAAACTCTCTTGCTTCTGAGTGCCCAGCATCAGCGGCTTCTTTTAACATCGTTGGAATATCGGCAGGGGTTTTAACTGATTTCTTGGTTGTGAATTCAGCCAATGCTAATTGGGCCATACGGAATTTAATCTCTGACGCTTGGTGTTCATCGTCCGCCTGGTAAATCGCGCGTTGATATAGCTCTGATACCAAGCTGAAGTACGCACTGTTTTGGCAGATTTGTGTAAACAACTTACTTTCATACCAGAGGTACTCAGGGAGATCTTTATAGTGATCAACCATGATTTTTGCTGCGCATTCAGGTGTGATTACGTTGAAAACATGCTGTTCGGCATAGGCTTTCACGAATTGATAGCCAGGTGAACGCCGTGCTTGGGCATTCACCAGTGCTGATTTGATGCGCTTTGCAGCTATTTCCGAGGGCTGATTTTCATAAACATCGAGCATACGAAAGGCTTCGCAGGTATAGGCTTCTAATACATTGAATTTAAGAGCCTGATGTAACCAATTAGCATATTCATCTGTAGCAACCGTTTTAGATAACATCGCAGATAGCGCTTCACTACAGCCTTTTTCTGCAGCTTGCTTGATGAAAATCAGCCCTAGTTTCGTTTCACCGTGATTTGCTAAATAGCGACCGTATTCGTAGGCGGCTTCTCCCGTTTTATCTTGCTTGATGGCAAGCTTAAAGCAGGTTTTTGCATCACGTTGATCGACGTTTTGTAATAGTTTTTTCGCGTAACTTTTCGCAAACAATAACCAAGTTTCACTGTGTCCTTGCACGTGCGCTTTTTCTAGCCAATAAGCGAGGTCTGCTTGTTTGTCGGCAAATGCATTTTTAGTCCACCAACGGTCAGTGCCTTTAATAGAACGCATGGTTTCAAGTTCATGGTAGAAGCGATTAGCAAGGTAAAAGCTGGAATCACGATGACCATTTAAGGCTGCAGCGACATGTTCGCTGATGTCACACTGCAAAGGTTGATGCCAATCAGGGATCTGCTTGCAACAGGTATTCAAAACTTTCTCAGCAACATAGCGAGCAATATCATGAAGATTGCGCATGTGTTGGCGCATACGCAGTGTGGACACCTCCAGCTTAGCAACATGATTACCATTAATTTCTGTTAGATGAACAGAGCGGTTTCCCTCTAAACGAAGTGAATTCATCGCATCGATAACCCAGCCCTCAATACACCCAGAGGCATCGAGCATTTTAATTTTGTTGGCCAGTTCACCGTGAACGGGAGGACGTAATGAAAAGTGTCGTCCTAAGTCATGGCAGGCAATTTCTACGAATAACCGCATTTTTACGAGGCTAGATTGAGGATCGTTCGCAAAGTAACGCTCAGCTAAGCAAGCTTGGGTATAAAGCTCGCCTAGCCCTTCTTTTAAGAAAGCGAAATTGCCTTGTTCTTGCTGTATATCCATTGCCTGTGTTTGCATGACTAGCCCCTGATGTGTTGTGAACAAGTGCTATATTAAACATCCAGGCGACAAAATGTGTCGCCTGGATATTTGGCCGTACATTTTATCGATATACAGTGAGGCAGCTGAAATTTTAAGGTGGGGTAAATTGGGTGAGTGTACAGATCCAGCGTTCTCAGAAAGTGCTTGGAAGTATTCCGTGTTTTCCTGAGTCGATTTCAACATTAGAAATGACACAGCGTTTAGACAGCGCGGATCTGATTAAATGATAACCTTGTAGGTTAATTTTTTGTTGTCGTTATGAAGCTGAAGATAGATCACAGAAGCTGGTTAAATTTCGTTCTACCATGTATTACAAGATAGAGGTGAATGAATACAAGAATGACAAAATCGAAATCAACCTTGGCGATAAATCAGATTGTCTGTGACATTTTAAAAGAGCGAACACCTGCTGGCGCATATTTAAAAGGTGAAAATGAACTAGCACTATCATTAGGTGTTTCTAGAACTTCAGTACGCAGTGCTTTGCAGACATTAGCAAGTAAAGGCCTAATAACCATAACGCCAAAAGTGGGCAGCATTGCAAATACGCCCGATCAGTGGAATTGGTTGGATCACGATGTACTACGTTGGGTGACGGAATATAAAGCATCCGATACTTTTATCCCGCATTTACTTGAAGTGCGCTTGATGGTGGAACCCAACGCAGCGGCACTGGCAGCTTTAAACGCAACAGGGGATAACCTTGCCGCACTTGAGCGAAGCTACAACATGATGGCCTCTGGGCTGGAACATAATGATAGGGTACAGATCAACACGGGTGATATTGAGTTCCATAAGCAACTTTTACTGGCGACCAAGAATCCGTTTTTGATTTCTCTAGGTGATGCCTTAACAACGACTATGGAAGTGTCTTTTTCCCGTACTTTAGAGAAAGATGTATTGCTCAGTAAGCCCGCGCTGGATGACCACTATTATGTGATGGACGCGGTAAGAATGCGTAAGCCTGAAGATGCACGAGAAAAGATGCGTGAAATTATCATGGGGGCTATCGCGAAAACGGTTAAAACCCTTAAAGGTACTGATTTAATACGTTAGTTACACAGCCATACTAATAAGCTTGAACACTGCAAGGTGTTCCTTTTCTACATGAAACGCCTTGTATTACAAGATTGCAATCATAGTAACACATGGAGGGGAAATGAAAGCGAGTTGGATTGCAGTAGATTGGGGAACGACAAATTTTAGGGCATTTTTAATGTCCGATACGGGGGAGTGTCTAGATAAAATCCAACAAGCAAAGGGGCTGTTATCTGTAGATCAAGATCAGTTCCCCCAAGTGTTTGATGAGTTAATCAGTCGGTGGAACGGCATATATGGCCATTTACCTGTGATAATGGCTGGCATGGTCGGATCGCAGCAAGGATGGTGCGAAGTGCCTTACGTTCATACGCCGGCATCTGCACAAGACTTAGCGAATAACATACACAGTGTGGATCTTCTTTCTGGTAACAAGGCAAAAATTGTCTCTGGTGTTCGTTGTATTAATGCGTTTGGTAACCCTGAAGTCATGCGAGGGGAAGAAATACAGCTTATTGGCTTAGGCGAAATAATAAAATGTGACTTCAACGCTATTCTATTCGGTACTCATAGTAAAAATGCTTATTGGTGTGATGGGAAAATAGAAAGTTACTCAACGGTAATGACAGGTGAATTGTATTCTCTTTTGGTTAACCACAGCATATTAGGGAAATCATTACCTGAGCAGGTATTTAATAAAGACGTATTTATTAAAGGTGTTGAAATTGGTAATAAATATCCATTGAATCATGTGCTATTTAGTGCAAGAACCTTTAAATTATTTGATGATGTCCAAGATACCAATATACATACTTATATATCGGGGTTACTTATTGGGCATGAGTTTATAATATCAAATCGGTTGAATAAGTTATATTTAGTCGGTTCACAAAAGTTAGCATCAAATTATGCGTTGGCATTAGAACACCTTAATATCGAGTTTGATGTTATTGATGGTGATGAATGCTTTTTGAAAGGCATGACAAAAATCTATAGCAAGGACGAAAGCAATGAATACTGAAGAGCTAAGAAATAATGCATGGTTTAAAGAGTTACCATTAATAGCAATATTACGCGGTGTTGAACCAAGTGAAGTTCTAGATATTGCTAATGTCTTAATTGATAACGGATTTAGATTTATTGAAGTGCCTTTAAATTCGCCTGATGCTGTATTAAGTATAAAAATGCTTGTAGAAGCCTATGGCGAACAAGCCGTTATTGGCGCAGGCACTGTGACCAATATTGATAAATTAATGCCAGTGCTTGAAGCGGGAGCACGATTAATTGTGACACCGAATATGAACCCAGAAGTGATTCGAGCAGCCCGTGCTCATAATTGTGTGGTGTTCTCTGGTGTACAAACCGCAACGGAAGCGTTTACCGCTGTAGATTGTGGTGTTACCGCATTGAAATTCTTCCCGGCAGAACTTATTCAGCCATTAGGGGTGAAGGCAATCAAATCAGTATTACCTCCTGAAATGATTTGCTGCCCTACTGGCGGTATAGAGGCAGATGCCGAGCAAATGAAGTCTTACGTTGATGTTGGCGTAGACGGCTTTGGCTTGGGGTCTGGCTTGTATAAGAAGGGCATAAAGCCCTCAGAGCTAAGCGTACGCGCGAAGGCGTATCGTGACAGTTGGATGTCCATTTAATATACGAAAAGCAAAAGGTTATCTTATGAAACTAAGTAAAATTGCTGCTCTAGCTGCTGTACCCCTAATGGCAATGTCGTTACATGTTCAAGCAAAAACTATGCGTATTGGTATTGGGGTACCTGAATCTCACTTTGAATTTGCAGCAATGCAAAAATTTGAGAAATACGTAGAAGACAATACTGATATCTCAGTAACTATTTACCCGAGTAACCAGTTAGGTAATGACCAAGAGGCATTAGAACAAATTAAATTTAATGCGGTTCAGATGAATTTACCATCACCGGCTGTGCTTGGTAATATTGTGAAAGATTTCAATATATTAACCCTGCCTTTTATCTTTCCTAATGATGATGTAGCCAATCAAGTTGTTGATGGTGAATGGGGACAGGAATTGTCTTCCAAGCTAGAGAAAGCTGGTTATGTGGGTTTAGGCTACGGTAACTTCGGTTTCCGTCATGTCACTAATAATGTTCGCCCGATTAAAACGATTGCAGATATGGATGGCTTGAAACTGCGCACTATGCAGAATAAAGCCCACCTTGATGCTTTCCGTTCGCTAGGCGCAAACCCAACGCCAATGGCATTCTCTGAGCTATTCTCATCACTTCAGCAAGGTGTTGTTGACGGTCAGGAAAACCCGTACACCAATATTTACTCGCAGCGCTTATACGAAGTTCAAAAATACGTGTCTGATACGGGCCATGTGTATTCTTGGGTTGTCTTTGTCGTCGGTAAAAAGTTCTACGATGGCCTGACAGCCGATGAGCAAGCCACTATGCAGCAAGCTGCTCGTGTGGCGATTGACCACATGCGAGTGTCGGTTAAAACCCAAGATGAGAAATCGTTGCAAGGTATGATAGATGCAGGCTTGGTTTACACCCCACTTTCACCAGAAGTAAAAGCCGAAATGCACGAGAAAGTCGCACCTGTTGTTCAAAAATATGCCGATAGAATTAACCCTGACTTATATAAAAAGCTGACAGAAGAAGTCACTAAGTTACAGTAAATTATCGCAAAGGGGCTGTGCAATGCAGCCCTATAATTAAAATATGGTGCTGTTATGAATGATAAGAAAACTTCATTCTTAG